>JAGCSI010000149.1 GCA_017964255.1 Bacteroidales bacterium
GCCCCATTCTCCAATGATTTGACAGCCTTTACCTTTTCGCTGTCTGAATGTTTTGACTTCTTCATCTCTTTCGGTTTTTGCGTTACAAAAATAATACTTTTTGTCCACTTTTAACCTGTCCGTTTTTTGGGGAGGGCTACAATGCGATTTTATGCCTCGAAGGGGCATTCTCTCAATAATCCCGCACGTAAGTGTGGGGTTACTTCGGATATCAATTGTATTCTTTCAGAATATTGCATTTGAGCGTGAACCTCAGGCCAATCATCGATGAAGAAAAACAGTCAAAAATCTTATCTCGATATTCACCAGATAAATTTACAGGATATTTCCACCAGAAATATTCAAAGACCGGCTCTATCCGTAAAGAAAAATGGGGTGAGGCCACATAGCTGAATCCGACAGCCGCAGATATCCCATGCATGGTTTTGTTTCTGATGTCAAAACCAGGTATGGTGTATGACATTTTATAATGTGCCAATTGTTTGATAATATACCCAGCGGAAACCGATATCATAAATTTATTGTTGACACGGTAATGGTAACCGAAGGTAAAAGGTATATTGACAAAAACGAAATGATATTCGCAATTATTGGGGATGATAATGTAAAAGTCGTTTGAAGGTTCATAAAGATGATAGGAGTTGGTGGTTGAAAAGTCGTTGCTGTTGACAATAGCACCCATCTGAATTGAAAAAATATTACGCTTATACGCAATATCCATACCTAATTGCAACCCTACCGCATATTGTAGTTTTCTGTTGATATTTAAATCTTGTCGGGCAGATTTCTTATATAAGGGGAAATTAGGACCTCCTGTGATTTCTATAGTCGGACTCAGGATGGGTTTGTTTCGAAGGCTGTCTTGCGCATAGCTTGTCACTATACAGCAGATAGCGATTGAAACTAACAAGGCTTTTTTGAATGCGTTTTTCATGATCTTCGGTTTTGTCTGGAATTGTAATATAGAGACGCACGGCCGTGCGTCTCTACACAATTGTATGCATTTGTATTTCATCCGTATGAGACGGGGCACGTCCCGTCTCTATAACACATGGAATGTCTGTTATTTCATTGCTTCCACTGCGGCCTTGATGCGGCGGCAGGCTTCCTTCAGATTGGCCTCTGAGGTGGCGTAGGACAGACGGATGCAGTTGTCATCGCCGAAGGCGGAACCTTGCACCAATGCCACATTGGCATCGTACAACAGGTACATGCACAGGTCGGTTGAATTCTCAATGGCCGTTTTCTTGTAGGTGGCGGCGAATTGTGAATCAGCGGGCACATGCTTGCCGTACAGCGCTGACACATCGGGGAAGAAATAGAAAGCGCCCTGCGGCATACGCTGTTTGAAGCCGGGAATTTCGTTCAACAGAGCGAATACCATGTCACGACGGGCCTTGAAGGTGTTGCGCATGTCAATGATGTCCTTGGAAGTGGTGGGATCCATCTCCATGGCCTTGAGAGTGGCGCGCTGGGCGATGGAGCAGGTAGCTGAAGTGACCTGGCCCTGCAGTTTCTTGCAAGCCTTGGCAATTTTCACCGGAGCGCCGATGAAACCGATACGCCAGCCAGTCATGGCAAAGCCCTTGGCCACACCGTTAACGGTCACTACTTGGTCTTTTACGAAATCAAACTGGGCGATACTCTCGTGTTTGCCTTGGAAATTGATGTGCTCATAAATTTCGTCGGACATGACCACTACCTGCGGATGTTCTTTCACTACTTCGGCCAGACTGCGTAATTCTTCTTTGCTGTACAGCATACCTGTCGGGTTGGAGGGACTGCTGAACATGATGAGCTTGGTTTTGGGCGTGATGGCCTCTCTCAGCTGATCGGCAGTGATCTTGAAGTCATTTTCCAATTTAGCAGGAATGAACACACATTTTCCACCGGCTACTTTGGCGATTTCGCGGTAGGAAACCCAATACGGAGTGGGGATAATCACTTCGTCGCCTGGGTTTACCAAAGCCATCACCACCTGGTAGATGCTCTGTTTGCCACCGGTTGACACCACAATCTGGTTAGTGTCGTAATCCAGGTTGTTGTCTCTTTTGAATTTGTGGCTGATAGCCTTCAGCAAATCAGCATAGCCGGGAACCGGTGGATAGTGAGTGTAGTTGTCATCGATGGCCTGTTTGGCATATTCCTTCACACATTCCGGAGTGTTGAAGTCCGGTTCGCCAATACTCAAGCTGATAATGTCTTTGCCCTGTTCTTTCAATTCGCGGGCAATCTGGGTCATCGCTAAGGTTTCCGATTCACCCATCGCTAAAATTCTGTCTGATAAAATTTCCATAGTGTTGTTGTTTATTTTGTTATTGTTGTTGTTTTCAGAGGATTGGGTATAACGAGTTTAAGGTCTTTAAGGACAATAAAGTAATTGTCAACTGTCAATTATCAACTGTCAACTTTAGCAGTTCTGTCGGCTTTTCGATAATGTATTCCGCTTGGTGTTCGGTCAGTTCCTGGCGGTCGCGGTAGCCCCAAAGCGCTCCCACTGCCTTCATGCCCGCACGATGCGCTGTGTCCATGTCCACACCGGTATCTCCCACATACAGGCAGTCTTCTGTGTTCACCTTTGTCATCTCCATAATGTCAAACACTATCTGCGGATGAGGTTTCACTGGGATGCCCTCTCTTTGGCCCAGCACTGCTGTGAATTTGATGGTCGGGAAATAGTGCTCCATCAGGGGCATCATCGCCTTGTTCACTTTATTGGAGGCCACTCCCAGCATCACACCATGTTTCTGCAATGTTTCCAAAGTCTCTATTATGCCAGGGTAGGGCACGGTTTTGTCTTCTTTGTGAATATCATAGTAGGCTATCATCTCTTGAAAAACCTTCTCCACAAAATCCGCCTGTCTTTTGTCTTCCGGCAAAATGCGCTCCACCAATTTATGAATGCCATCCCCCACAAAATAGCGGTAACTGTCCAATGGATGCTCCGGAAAACCGTATTTCCGCATCAGATAATTGCAGGAATCCGCCAAATCCTCCAGCGAATTGAGCAGTGTGCCGTCCAAGTCGAAAATCACTAATTTAATCATATTGAGAAGGGGGAGATAAAATCTTTGAAATGTACGCCAACCATATCTTTTTCTGAAATCACCGAGGGGTCAGTCTTCCAGTCTATGTTCAAATCAGGATCATTGAACAAAATGGATGCTTCGGAAGCCTTGTTATAAAATGCTCCGCACTTGTATGCGAAAATCGTATCATCCTCAAGGGCCACAAAGCCATGGGCAAAGCCCGTCGGAATATAGAATTGCAAGAAATTGTCGCCGCTTAACTCTACCGAATGGTGCTGACCGTATGTAGGACTGCCTTTACGGATATCCACTGCCACATCCAGCACCCGGCCCTTGATAACCCGTACCAGTTTGGATTGGGCATACGGTGGACATTGGAAATGCAGGCCGCGAATGACGCCTTTTTTGGAAAACGACTGATTATCTTGCACAAACACATCAGTAATCCCCGCTTCCTTGAAGTTTTTTTCATTGTAATTTTCGAAAAAATAACCTCGTTCGTCAAAAAATACTATCGGTTTGATGAGCAAAAGTCCTTCGATTTCAGTTTTTATGATTTCCATTATAAATAGTTTTCAGGTTATAGGTTACAGGTTACAGTTAGTGATCAAGGGTTAAAATGTTTCCCCTTCTTTTAGAAGGGGTGGCCGAAGGCCGGGGTAGTATAACTTTCATCTTTCAGTTTTCAACTTTCAGTTCGTTTAATCTTCCGAGTCGGCGGCGATGAAATCACGGTACAAATTCAACACTTTCGCCTTGGACAGGAAACCGATATAGTCTCTTTCCTGCGTGATTACCGGCATGTTGAAGTTCTGTGTCCGATTGAATTTCTCCAGCATTTCCTCCCCGCTATCGGTATCGTAAATAAATTCCTCGGGTTCTATCATCAAATCATCCACCAACATTTTGTCGTACAGTTCCTGATTGAAAATCTTGTCGCGGTGGTCGTCCATGACCAGCAACCCGGCGAATTTCTGATTTTCGTCCAACACCACAAACAAATTTCTCTTACTTTGGGCGATATATTGGGTGTATTCCCTCAAGGTGCTGTGTAAGGGCAGTGTGGTGATATTATGGTCGATAATTCGGCTCCAGTTGATTTTCTTCAGGGCGAATTTGTCTTTGTTATGGGTTTTCAGATGTCCTTTTTCCGCCAATTGACGGGTATAAACTGAATATTTCTCAATGGGTGACACACAAAGGTAAGAAATCAGTGAGGTAATCATCAGCGGAATCAGTAATGAATAACCGGCTGATATTTCAGCAATTAGGAAAATAGAAGTTAATGGGGCGAGCATCACGCCGGACATCACACCTGCCATGCCTGCCAGCACAAAATTGATGTGCGGGAGGTTGAAGCCTAGGTAGTAATTGGCAATTTCTGCCACCAAATAGCCTGTGAATGCCCCTACAAACAGGGTTGGGGCAAACACACCGCCGATACCACCGGCAGAGGTGGTCACCGCAGTGGCGATTACTTTCAGGAAGATGATGAGTATCAGGAAGATGATGAGCATCCAGTGTTGCTGCGAAATCAGGAACAGCGGGGATCTTTCAAACAAATCCATCACATCTCCCTTCAACAAGGCATTGATGCTTTCGTAACCTTCACCAAAAAGCACAGGCAAAAGCAGAATCAAGGCCCCTAAGGCTACACCGCCAATGATAATCTTGAGCTGTATCCATTTTATTTTCTGGAAGGTCTTTTCAATAAATCTCAGCAATCTCAGAAAATAGATGGAGATAAAACCTGTGAGGATGCCCAAAATAATATAAAAGGGGATGTTTTTCAGAAAGAAAGACTGGGTGCTGGCGATGTCAAAGGTGAGGGTGTCTCCCAAAAACAAGAGGGACAAGACCGTGCCTGTAGCGGCGGAAATCAGCAGAGGTAGCAAGGCTGCGCTGGTCAGGTCAAGCATTAGTACTTCAATGGCGAAAACAATGGCCATGATGGGGGCTTTGAAGATGGCTGCAACCGCAGCCGTCGATCCACAGGCCAGTAGCAATGTGGTGGACTTGGCGTTGAGATTGAAGAGCTGCGCCAGATTGGAGCCGATGGCCGAGCCGGTCAGCACCATAGGGGCTTCCAATCCCACCGAACCTCCGAAGCCTACCGTCAGCGTACTGGCCACCATTGACGAGTACATGTTGTGTTTTCGCAGCTTTCCCTCACTCTTGAAAATGGATTTCAGCACAATGGACACGCCGTGCCCGATATGGTCCTTGATGACCCTTCGTGTGTAGATGACGGTCAGCACAATACCGACGATGGGAAACGCCAGATAGAAGTAGTTCACTTGGGCGTTGGGGAAGGTGTTATTCAGAAATGACACCGTCAGATGCATCAGATTCTTGACGATGATAGCCGCTGTGGCTCCAAAAATACCCACAAAGAAACTCAGCACCAGAATGGTGGCCGGTATGCCCAGCTTCTGCTTCATCCATCTTCTGCAACGGGC
Organism: Bacteroidales bacterium; assembly: GCA_017964255.1. GTDB lineage: Bacteria > Bacteroidota > Bacteroidia > Bacteroidales > WCHB1-69 > RUG11690. Next base: position 5,489 of record JAGCSI010000149.1, read on the forward strand.
CAAAATTGATGCTGCGACTTTGTTTCTCATCAGTTTTCTTTCAGTTTTTCAAGTTTGAATATAGTTAATAGCGAATCTCCACCTTGTCGCCGATATGCAGGTCCGCCAACACTGCAATACGGCTGTTGTTAAGGGCTACTTCCATGTAACCCAGTCGGTTACTCAGCACATATACCTCTTCTTCTTTGGGATTGTAAAATTCCTGGAAATGGGTGATAGTGATATGTTTGGTGGAGGAGAGCATGAGGGAGAAATTGCCTTTCTTCACCGCATCTTTGAACATCTTCACCGGAATGTCCGTCACGGCATTGCAACAAGTGTCAATATAGGCTACATGGCCGGTGATGATGCGGTTGACCGTGTCGTGTTCAGGTTCCAGTTTGATTTTCCTAATAAAAGTATCGTAGGGTAAAATATTGTCTTTGAGATTGTTGGAAAAATGCAACTGTGCCATGCTGACAAATTTGTCCAACACCGTGGTTTTCTCGTCGGGCATGTTCAGTGCTACGGCTTTCACATTGGGGTCATCGCCAAACATCAAAGAGAATACGCCTCTATCCTCGCCAATGAAATAATGCTGGTCGTATTCCACCATGACAGGGATGCTGGTATGCGACAGGGTGATGCCCGTCAGAATGAAATGAAGCGTATGATCCGGAAACGATTTATAGCTGCTTTTCAGGATGAAGGCGGTTTGCTCAATGCTGAACGCGTCGATGGCATGTGTGATGTCAATGATGTTGGCATCCGGAATGGCCTTCCACAACTGCCCTTTCAGCATGGCCACGTAGGGGTCCCGCAGTTTCCAATCACTGATTAAAGTAATGTTTTTCATTGTCTTATACAATAGATTCCAACAAATTACACTAATCTGCAAAGTTAGCATTTTTTTTTGGATTACCATCGGTTTTTTGAAAATTATTTTGAGTGTATGTGCCAATGTGATTTCGTTTAGACGTGAAGGCGTTTAGACGTAAAGACGGTATAGATAATTGGCACATTAACTAATTTGCTAATTTGCTAATTAAATAGTATTTTTGCGCTCTGAAATTAATGGATATCTGATGACAGAACATAAAGCATACGCAATTGTGACAGGTGCCAGTTCGGGAATTGGCTACCAATATGCCCGTGTATTGGCAGAGAAAGGTTATAATCTTCTTATTATCAGTAATGTAGAAGATGAATTGGCGGAAAAGAAAAAGCAGTTGGAACAGGACTTTCCGGTGGAGGTGAAAGCCTTGACCCGCAACCTTGGTATTCCTGAAGCCGCCAAGGAGTTGTATGATTGGTGTAAGACGCAAAATATTGAGGTCGAGGTACTTATTAATAATGCTGGCGTATATCACGATCGGGATTTTCTGGCTGACACCGAAGCTTTTAACGAGATGATTATCAATCTTCACGCCTTTACTCCGGCCATGCTATGCTATTATTTCGGACAAGACATGGTGGAAAGGCACAAAGGATACATCCTCAATATGAGTTCCATCACCTCGGAAATTGCGGTTCAGCGACTGGCGAGTTACAGTTCCACCAAGGCGTTTCTGAAAAATTTCTCCCGCTCATTGCATATCGAGTTGTATCACAAGGGGGTATATGTGACGGCAGTTCGTCCAGGAGCTGTAAATACCGGTTTATATAATATCAGCAATACGGCCACCAAAATCGGGATGTTTATAGGTTATATCACTACTCCTGAAAAATTGGCACGCAGAGGTGTCCGGGCACTCTTTAACAAAAGAGCACAAGTCACCCCAGGTTTTCTCAACCATGTACTGATTTTCTTGGTGTCGCTCTTGCCGACTGGCCTGTTGCGACTCATCCGCCGCTGGCATATTTTTTGATGCTAAAGGATGATTGTCTATACGGGACAATGTCATAGCAGGGTTATATACGCAGTAAGGCTGCCATAATATGACAGACTTACAGTTTGCATATGATTAATTGTCAACTGTCAACTATTAATTGTCAATTTTCAATTGCTTGGTGGCCTATGTCATTGCGGTAGAACAATGCGTCACTTTGGATTTGGTGAACTCCTGCGTAGGCGTCACGTTGAGCTTCCTGGATGGTGCGGCCACGGCCTACCACAAAGAGTACGCGTCCGCCAGCGGTGACCCATTGGCCGTCTTTCAGGGCGGTTCCCATGTGGAATACCAGTTGTTTGACCTTCTCCAAACCATTGATGGGCAGTCCTTTGGGATAGCTTCCAGGATAACCCTTTGAACTCAATACCACTCCGAGGAAGGTATCTTCCTCAAATTCCACTTTGGTCTCTTTGTTGTTGAGCACATCCAGAATGTGCTGTAACAGGTCGCTCTTGATTTTCGGCAGCACCACTTCTGTTTCGGGGTCGCCGAAACGGGCGTTGAACTCAATTACTTTGGGACCGTCTTTGGTCAGCATCAGTCCACCGTATAAGACGCCACAGAAGGGCTTGCCTTCTTCCACCATGGCAGCGGCCACGGGCTTCATGATTTCCTCAACGGCTTTGTCGATAGCGGATTGCGGTATAATGGGCACGGGTGAATAGGCTCCCATGCCACCGGTATTCGGACCTTTGTCGCCGTCGAAAGCTCTCTTGTGGTCCTGGGCGATTACCAATGGTACCACCTGACGACCATTGACCAGTGTCAGCAGCGAGAATTCCGGTCCTTCCAGATATTCTTCCATCACCACCTTGCCTTCGCCAAATTTGGCATCCAGCAGCATGTCTTTCAGTGCCTCATCGGCTTCTTCCTTGGTCATGGCCACAACCACGCCTTTGCCAGCGGCCAGACCATCGTATTTGATGACGATAGGGGCACCCTTTTCATCCAGGTATTTCTTGGCGCTGTCGTAATCCGAGAAAGTGGCGAATTCAGCAGTGGCAATATGGTATTTTTTCATCAGCTCTTTGGCAAATTCCTTGCTGGCTTCGATTTGTGTGGCGGCCTTGGTGGGACCGAACACGGGGATGCCATGCTGTGTCAGCTCATCGGCCAAACCGTTCTGCAAAGCGGCTTCAGGTCCGATAATCACCAGCCCTATGGCATTTTCCTTCGACCATTTCACGAGGGCGGCATTGTCCTTCTCGTCGATGGGAACGGTGGTGAATTGTTGCCCTATACCGTCGTTGCCGGGAGCGACAAATACTTGTTCCACTAATGCTGATTGAGCGATTTTCCATGCGATGGCGTGTTCACGACCACCTCTGCCGATGACTAAAACTTTCATGTTGGTATTGTTTGATTATTTGTAAACATGTTTATAGGCGAAATATCGATCCATCACTTCTTTGGCATATTTGATGGAATGCCCACCGGGATAATAGCCGCAGCGTACCACAGGATCGTTGTAATATTTGCGTTGTGATTTCAGTTCCAAGTACTTGAATATCATCTTCCAATTGTCCACACTGTCGGTTTCGTATTTGGCGCACAGGGCCATAGCGTCCTGCAAATGTCCGCTTCCCGCGTTATAAGCGGCGGCGGTCACATACAGGCGATCATCCTCATGCTTGATGCCGGGGTATCTTTTGTAGAGTGAAGCAATGTGTTTCACTCCCGCTTTAATCTGTTCGTCAATGGAAGAGGAGTCCGTCAAGCCGTAATGTTCAGCGGTTTCTGGCATCAGCTGCATAAGGCCAAAACTGCCTCCTATTCCCACTAAATCAGTGTTGAATTTGGTTTCCTGGAAGATGATGGAAGATACAAAGCGCCAGTCAAGTCCGTATGCCTGGCAGTATTTCTTGATGCTGGCATCGTAAGCGGAAATTGATTTGCGACTGCCTTTACCGAAGGACTGTTGAATCACATGAGAGCCTGTGCTATGATATCGTTTGCAAAGTGCTTCATATTTTTTGGTGCGTTTAAAGTCCACAAGCCAGGCATTGATTTTTTTATTCAGTGAAGGATTATTGGGATTTAACACCCACTCTCGGTTGAAGTCGCTGCCGATACGTCCCACTATTTTCAAATTGGGATAAAATGGCAGCAGGGTAACTGCCAGATTATAGTCTGAGGCTATAAAATCGATTTCTTTCTCGGCCAGCAGTTCAAAAAGGTCTTCTGTCTTGTTGGTTTCAGTATAAATCATTTCCCATTGTGATGTATGATGAACATCGGCCAAACTCACTTCAACGGGGAATTGGGCGGGAATATATAATTTATTTAGGAGAGTATCGTTGATTTTGGTGTTTTTCCGGGCAATTAGTACGGGGTAAGAGTAGGAGTGGGGTTCGGAGAAATTGAGATAAGGGGTGAAAAGCTGGCCTTTGTTGACATCCATCGCCACTAGGTCATAGTCGTTGGTGAAGCATGTGAAAAAAGCTGTTTCCGGGTCGCTTTCCACGGTGATAACAATTTCCTTTTCCAGGTCCTTCGCCATAAGTTTTAGCATATCATATTGGAAACCGATGGGAGATCCGCGGTAAACAAAATAGTCGGAAGCGTGGTAAAACAGAAGTACGTGCAGGGTATCACACTCGTTTTCTTCTGAATAAGTATTGTTATTCAGAAGACTATAATGAATCCGGTCATGGTGAATGACGACAATAAAAAGAATGGCGCTAAGGACCCCAAGGACAATATAACTGACAAGATTTCTTTTCAAAATGAAAAGTTTTCGTTATCAGATGCCAGGCATCATCAGAATGGCTTTTTCTACGGTTTCGCCTTCTTGCAACTTGACTTGTGCGGTGCCTCTATAATCAATATCTGTCTCGGGATCGGTGTAAGTGGCGGTAATATTCAATAGGGCTTCGTATGGGTAAGTGTGTGAATAGGAGCCGTCTTTACCAGTTACGCCTCTTTTGCCTGCCTCAATGGCTGGGTGAACAGTTCTTCCGGGAGCAATCGAGCCGGGATATATGTCCAGAATGGCGCCGGCAACTACTTTTCCGGTATCTATACCATTAGTGGAAAAGTAGCAGGTCACTTTCATTTCACAATTGTAATTCTTCTTGCATTGGGTCATGGTGAAAAGAAGAATGACAGCTATAACGGGTATCAGCAACAAAGACTTTTTCATAATAAAATGTTTGTTTTAATTTCTGTCTGCAAAAATACATATTTTTTTTAAATCACAACTCATCCACAATCATTTCGCCTCTGGGATTGAAAACCCTGTATTTTGAGAAATGCTCGTCCGCTTCAAATCCATCGCCGTAATTGATTGTTCCGTCCGCTTTGGTTTGTTTTACGGGTACCACAGAATAAATCATTTGCTTATCTTTGTCCCATATAAGTTGTTCTGTCTCAATTGTTTCATTTTTTATCAAGTCTTTTACTACCACATTTTTGGAGGCTTCCATACGGGGTGGAACTTCTGCGCTGATGGCATAGTCTGCCGTCAATACAGATTGTCGTACTCCTTCTTCGTCGTAAGCGTAGATGGTGATGCCATCGGGACAGTCCATATAGGCCGTGTCTCCGATATATTTGTTGAGCGTTTTGGCGAACAATTCAAAGGAGGTTATGCCCGCATCACTGAAAATAATGTGGATATCGGTGGCAGATTCGTCGGGGAATTTGCCATCACATTCTTTGAGCACGACAGGCTCTTTGGCTTTACCGCAAGAAAAGAACAGTACCACAACGGCGAGTGCTGTCATGGTACTGTTGATAAATTTTTTCATTGTAATATTAGCTTAATGAGCTAAGTTTCATTTATTAACGGACAGTGGTGTTTTCCTGGATCCAGCATCCCACATGGAAAGATTGTCCGTCCTGCAGACCTCTTACGAAGCGGTCTTGCTTGGAGGGGAATGCTAATTTTGCTCTCTTGGCATTGGCAGTTTCGGCGCAGCTGGGGTCAACGGCGGCAGCCTTGGCGTATTTGTCGGCAGCAGCCCAGTTGTAGCAGCGAGGCAGGAAATCGTCGCCACCGCAGCGGTTGCCTGAAGAAGCATACAAGTCACCAATCAGGATATATGCCTTGCCGCAGTTCGGGTGAATCTTGATAGCCTGTAATGCGGCGTTACGAGCTTCTGAGTATTTCTGATCCAACTGATATGCCAGACCTAACATGTAGTAGCAGTCCACTTTCTGTTCTTGGGTCTCAAATAATGAGATGGCTTCGTTGAAGTATTCGATAGCTTTGTCGATTTCTCCGTTTCTCAGCGACAGATTGCCCATCAGGTAAGCACTTTGGGCGCCTGGTTCAGCTGCGTGTACCAGTTCCAATGCGTCTTTGAATACAGGAGAGGTTACGCAATTGCCTTTGCTCATGGTCAGCACCATCTTTTTCAAAGCCTTGATATTGTTTTTGTTCTGGTCGAATTTCTTGGTATAAACTTGCTCCAGTACGTTGCAGGGTGCATACGGCTGGAATTTGCCTTCGATATTGGAAAGGGTTTTACGATAGTTGCTCACAAATTTCATCTGGCGGGCAGTGTCGGCTGACAGCTGGTTGAAGCGTTTGTCATATTCCATCTTGTCAATCTGACCTTTTGCGAAGGCGGAATCCAGGTTGGCGAAGTTCGGCAGCTGTTTCTCATACTTGATGAAGGCGTTTACGATAGACATGTCAATGTAGTCTGTGGCTCTTTCATATGCCTCAATGATGATGGTGGTGTCCTTCTTCATTTGGGTCATGATTTCAGCTACAGTGAAATAAGAATCCCAAATACCGGGCTGGGTGTTTTCTTTTTCCAAATCCACCGATCTTACAAACCAGTTATACACCTCTTCAATAGCATCATAGTTTTTATTCTTCAGATAATCTTTCATTCTGTAGCGAGTGGCATTGAATGCCATGAAGCCTAAGCCGTTGCCTTCCGTATATTTCTTGGGGAAATATAAATGACGGTCTTTGTATGAGTTGACGAGATCGTCAATCAAAGCTTCTCTTTTGGCAGAGTCCTTTTCGGCTTTGATCAGGTTGTCGAACATGGTCTGGGCATTGGTAAAAACACCGTCCCAAGCGCAGGGACAGTTGTTCACCACATAATGCCAAGGGGTCAAAGCGTCAGCATACTGCTTGTTGTTGTAGAAAATTCGGAAGGAACTGATTTCTTCCAGACATTTCAGGGAGTCTTCCTCTGTGGCGCCATACTTGAACTTGCAGTTTTGTGCGAAAGCAAAACTGGTTACAAGGCAAAGCAAACTAAAAAAAAACAACTTTTTCATTTCTATTGAGTTTTTGATATTGATTTTTTTGATTCCAAAAATTACAAGAGGTTTAAACTACTCTAATTTCACCCGCTGATACCATCGCTCCACCAGAATCAAGTTAAGTCCAACCTGAAAATAATCCTGACGTATAAGGTCGTTCTTCGTGCTTCCCATACTGCCATATTCGAACATCAGGTTGATAGCGCACTTGGAACTGAATGTTTTAAAAGGCAGACCTAAACCGAAACTTACCGCAAAATCAGATATGGGAGTATTGTTGACTTGCATGTATCCGGTGGAGTACTTGGCTCCCACGCGGATGGCGATGTTTTTGCCGAACTTGCCAGAACTGGGGTCGGGGATGTATTGCAAGCCAACATTGGTTGTGAAGGAGTTATGCAGGGAGTCAGATTCACCCATAAGGGAGAATTTCGCCCAGTTTTGCCAGGTCACATCCAACCCTACAGTGAGTTTATCCTTGAAAGAATACATTAATCCTCCGCCTATCAATTGAGGCATGCGTAGGTTTCCTTTTTGGTTAAGAATGGAATAGGCGGTGTCATAAGTGACGACACTGCTGTATTCTCCGGTATATCTGTTTACCAGAGAATTACGTTTAACCCACACATATGCGGCGTTTTCATACACTGCACCGACACCTATGCGGTGGAATTCACCAATTTGGGTTACATATTGTATGCCCCCCTGCAAATAGATGCCGTCAGCGTAATCATTCTGGGCGATTTTGTAATTGTAAAAATAATCTCCTTTGAATTCTTCGTATCGTACAGAAGAAAGCGTACCGAACAGATACGACAGGTTCAAACCGATGGACAACCCTTTGCAAATTTTGAAGGCATTGCCCCAGTACAGTTGCATCAGTCCGCCTTCTCCTGTGTATTTGTAATTCACAGTTCCAATGTCAGTGATGTCCCTCGAGTCGGTTATGTTATAGCCTTGGTCGCTGAAAGGCAGGAAACCGACACTGGTGCGCCAGTGTTTGGTTACCGGCAGTCCAATGGTAATGTAGTTCAGTCTGCCAATGGTTCCTTTTTGTGATAATGCACTGGTCTTAAGATACATGGATTTTACACAAAAAGCAATGTCCCCCACGAACGAAAGTGAGTCGAAAGCCACGTATGAGGCAGGGTTGCGGAAATTGATGTAGTTGTTGGACTGCATGGCGTAGGATATTCCACCCATAGAGGCCAGCGTGCCGTTGGTGTTGTTGTTGACCAATCCCACACCATAACGGGAATAGGGAGAACTGATCTCATTTTGCGCAAAACAGTCCAGCCACATCGCAGTGAGCAGAGCCAACAATATGATTACAAATGCCTTATTTCTGTACATTATAGCGCAAAATTTCATACAATCCCCAAAGTACATTATTTGGGGCTGCAAATATCGGAAATTTTATTGACTTTTGCAAGGGGTCTGCGTCACCCCCTGTCAATAGTATTTTTACGTCTCCATATTGCTGCTGGTAAGCGGCAATTGTGCCTTCAATTTCAAAGCGTATTCCGTTCATCACTCCACTGAGAATTGACTCTTCGGTGGTGGCACCCACCAGCTTTTCCGCCTGTCGTTTTTTCACTTCAGGCAGTTTTTTGGTATAATGTTTCAGGGCTTTGAACCTCATGCCGATACCCGGAGCAATCGAGCCGCCCAGATATTCTTTTTTATTGTTGATGAAATCGCAGACCAGGCAGGTGCCTGACTGGATGGATAGCACATTCTGTCCAGGGTACATGCGGAATGCTCCTGCGGCATTGGCAATCCGGTCGGGACCTAAGGAGCCGGGGGTCTGATAGCGGATACTGAAAGGTAGGGGTGTCGCAGTGGAAAGCACAAGCAAGGGACAGTGCTGGCGGATACAACTTTCCACCATGGGTGAATTTTTTCCCACAGCCGACAATATGGCATGTGAAATTTCATATTGAGCGAAAAGTTGCCCTATGCGTTTTGGCGTCAGCTGGCGAAATTTTTGCAATTCGACGAGCTCTCCTGTCTCCGAAAAAACCGCCGCTTTATGCAATGTGTTGCCAATATCTATAATTAAGTACATTCCGTTTTGAGATTAGGTGTGCAAAGGTAGTAAAAATTTTAGTACTTTTGCCGAAAATTTGTGCGTATGTTCAATGTACCGATTTTATTGATTGTTTACAATCGTATGTTCGAGACCCACAACCTGTTTCAGGTTCTCAGGGAAGTGCAACCCGCCAAGCTTTATGTTGCCGCCGATGCGCCTTTGGAAGGCAATCAGCAGGATAGTGCCGACTGCTTCCGTACTCGTACGGTGATTATGCCCGAATGGGATTGTGAGCTGCATACCCTTTATCAGGAAGAGCATCTGGGCAAGTCACCCGCCATCCTTTCCGCCATGAAGTGGTTCTTCGAACACGAAAAAGAGGGTATTGTGCTTTTCGAGGATTGTATGCCTCATCTGGATTTCTTCCCCTATTGCGAGGAACTGCTGGACCGTTTCCGTGACGATAAGCGCATTTATCACATAGGGGCATCCAATTTCCGTAAGCATCAGAAAGCTTTGAAACGCAAGCTGAAAAAACATGGCGACTGCTCCTACTATTTTTCCGCATACGCCACTACCTGGGGCTTTGCCACCTGGGCCGACCGCTGGGAGGACTTCAACATGGATCTTGAGGAATTGGAGCAGATTAACTTCAATCAGCTGGTGAAAAAATATACCCGTCGTCCGAAAGAACGCCGCTATTGGCATCGACGCTATACCATCATGCGCAAGAACCAGCTGCCAGTGTGGGATTATCTGTACAATTTCCATATCTGGCTCCATTCGGGTATGGCTGTTTCTCCAACGCTGAATTTGGTGACCAATGTGGGAGTGCATCCGCAGGGATCGAAACGGAAATTCAGGAGACTGATCAAAAAGGCATATCCCATTATGCCACTGAAACATCCGTCGGAAGTGGTGCTGGATCAGAAGGCAGATAAGTTCATGTTTAAAAATATATATAGTAAGGCTTATATCCTGATTTTCGCCAACTGGATTAATGATATGCTCAACGCCACCAAAGACGAACCGGAGTGGTAAAATCAGGATTAAAAATTTATGGTATAATACAATAGTTTTTTTTTGTATCTTTGCCGCCTAAAAATTTAAATGAGAAAAGATATGGCAAATAATGAACAATTAGGTGCGAAAAAGTCCGAGAATGTACAGGAAACAGAGAATTTTGGTACTCGCTGTATCAACTTCTTCGCCAAGTATCAAAATGTAATTTATGGTACTATTATTGCTATTTTAGTCGTCATTGCCGCTATTATAGCTTTGAATAAATTCTATTTCACTCCGAAAAACGAGAAGGCTTCCGCCGCTATGTTGGCTCCTATGCAGTACTACATGGCTGGCGATTCAACTTCTTTGAACCTGGCTCTGGAAGGTGACGATGAGAACGACGGTTTCCTGACCATCATCTCTGATTATAAGATGACCAAAACCGCCAATACCGCAAAATTCTATGCTGGTTTGACTTACCTGAAACTGAATGACAAGGAAGAGGCTCTGAACTATCTGCTTCAGTTCAAGAAAAAAGAAGATGTGATGTGGTATGCTTGCCAGGCTCTGATTGGTGATCTGTATGATGAGCAGGGCGACGAAGCCAAGGCTATCAGCTATTATAAGAAAGCCGTCAAGAACGACGATCCTTATTTCACTCCTATCAATCTGTTCAAGTTAGGTCAGATGTACGAAAGAAGCGAGAACTGGAAAGAAGCCAACGCCGCTTACCAGCGTATCGAATCAGAATACTACGACCAGTACCAGAGTATGGGCGTGGCCAAATTTGCTGAAAACGTTAAAAGCAAATTATAATATATGACGGACAAGAAGAAAAATCTGTCGGAAATTTCATTTACTCCCCATAAGCAATTCTCACCCCAACAGGTGAGAATTGGCGTTGTAGTGAGCCAGTGGAACAGCCAAATTACCGACGCTTTGTTGGAAGGAGCCTTGAGTGCATTGCAGGAATATCAGGTGCCTAAAGCTAATATTACCGTGCGCAGAGTGCCGGGTAGTTTTGAGCTGCCTTCCGCCGCGGTGATGATGCTGGAAGCCGATGAGAAGATGGATGCGGTAATCTGTCTGGGTTGCATCATCCAAGGGGAGACCCGCCATTTCGAGTTCATTGCCCAAGCGGTGGCCGATGGCATTATGAAGGCTTCTATCGATTACGCCACCCCGGTGATTTTCGGTGTGCTGACTTGTAATGACATGCAGCAGGCCATTGACCGCTCGGGAGGAAAACACGGTAACAAAGGTACAGAAGCGGCAGTCAGCTGCCTGCAAATGATAGATTATCAGAAATCGATATGCTAAGAGTGGTTTTCATGGGAACCCCGGAGTTCGCCTGTGCGAGCCTGGAAGCCATCATCGCCTCCGATTTTGCTAAGGTGGTGGCGGTGGTTACCGTGCCTGACAAACCTGCCGGTCGCGGACAGCAGTTGCGTTTCTCCGAGGTGAAGAATACGGCCCTGAAGCACAATCTGCCCATTCTGCAGCCCGAAAAGCTCAAAGACGAGCTGTTTATTGAACAGCTGAAGCAATATAACGCTGATGTATTCGTGGTAGTGGCATTCCGTATTCTGCCGGAGATGGTCTATTCGATTCCGCCCAAGGGCTCTTTCAACCTGCATGCTTCGTTATTGCCCAACTATCGTGGCGCTGCCCCCATCCAACGGGCGGTGATGAACGGTGAGACCAAAAGCGGGGTCACTACTTTCTTTCTCAATCCGCAAGTGGACTGTGGCGATATTATCGACCAGGTTGAGGTGGACATAAGACCTGATGAAACCACAGGGGAATTATATGATGAGTTGATGCGGGTAGGTGCAGGCTTGACAGTCAAGACGCTCAAGGCCATTGAGGATGGTTCTGTAAGGTGCAAAAAACAGACCGTAATATCCGAAAATGCGATTAAACCGGCTCCGAAAATCCTAAAAGAGGACATGCTGATTCAATGGGACAAGCCTTCTTATGAAATTTTTAATCAAATTAGGGGGCTTTCTCCCTATCCTGGGGCTTTTACACGCATCAAAAATATAGAAGGGAAGGAATTTATCATCAAATGTTATGAGGCCGAAATCAGTGGAGAAGAAAGCTCCAAAACGGCTGGAACTTGGGAAATTGATGCACAAAATCATTTTGTTGTCCATACTGCTGATAAATGTATATTATTGAAAATCATACAGTTTGAAGGAAAGAAAAGGATGCAGGCCAGTGAGTTCCTTCGTGGATGGCGGGCGGAGAATTTTGCCAAGGTGCTTTATTAGTGGGTATTAGAGCCGAAAAAAGTTATTAACATTCTTTCAATAGTTATCAACAATTGAGAAAAACGGGCTGTTTTTTTCAAAAAATCTATATACATTTGCAGCTCATTCATTATTAACCCTTTTAAATACCTAAACAACATGAACAAAGCTGAATTAATTAGTGCTATTGCCGAGAATGCCGGCTTCACCAAAGTTGACGCTAAAAAGGCGTTGGAATCTTTCCTGGAAGTAACCACTAAAGCCTTAAAGAAAGGTGAAAAAGTTTCTTTGGTTGGTTTTGGTACTTTCGCAGTTATCAAGAGAGCTGCCAGAAAAGGCCGTAATCCCCAGACCAAGAAGGAAATTAAGATCCCCGCAAAGAAGGTCGTCAAATTCAGAGCTGGCTCAGACTTGGCCGCTATTAAGTAAACTGAACCTACTCAACAAAAAAAGCCCTTTTCATGGGCTTTTTTTGTTTTATCCACAAGATTATGATTTCAGAAGAACTGACTTACACAAGACACTCAGCCTCAAAACTCTACAAATTCGAAGACCATGAAACGAGGCGACAGGTTTGCGAGTATTTGCAGACCTTTTTGACAGATGAGCGTATTGCCCGTATTGACGAGGTGCTGAACCTGCGTACCCGCCATTTCACGGTTGTGATGGAGGATTTGTTCCAGACCCAGAATATCAGTGCGGTGATGCGCAGCTGCGAGTGCTACGGCTTGCAGGATGTTTACGTGGTGGAAGGAAAGTATGAGTTCCAGATCCACAATGCCATCTCGATGGGCTCCAACAAATGGCTGACCCTGCATAATTACAAGCCCCGGGAGCATAACATGCAACATTGTATCGACGATTTGCATCAAAAGGGATACAAAGTGGTGGCCACCCTGCCTTCTGAAAGAAGTTGTTTTTTGGATGATTTGGACATCAGCACTCCGCTGGCTTTCCTGTTCGGCACAGAACTGACAGGCCTGAGCCAGGAGGCCATTGATGGCGCTGACATCCATGTCAAGATACCGATGTATGGCTTCACCGAGAGTTTCAACATCTCCAATTCGGTGGCGATAACCTTGTCACAACTCGTCGAAAAATTGCGAAAATCTTCCATAAATTGGCAACTGTCGGAAACGGAGAAAGAGGAATTGTTGTTGGAATGGCTACAAAAATCAGTGAAAACCCCTGATTTACTTATCAAACAATTTTTGTTGAAAAATAATTTGTCAGAATAAAAATTTTTTGTATTTTTGCAGCCCAATTTTCAGAGAGAAAATCAATTAGAAATAATAATAAAAAAACATAAGCGATGAAAAGAACATTCCAAC
>JAGCSI010000150.1 GCA_017964255.1 Bacteroidales bacterium
AGGACTTACCGTAGAGGAAATTCAAAAGATGGCGTGAAGCAAGGCGTACGCGATGAATCGCGTATCTACAAAGTTCAATTACGGATTTGGTGAAACCACTAGCAAAAAGGACGCGATTCATCGCGTCCCTGTATAGTTCTACCATAGGTGATAAATGTTACTGCGTGTGCAGTCTGACGAAGACGCAAGCATGGTGTGCGTCTCAGTTTTCTGCTACTCCTCGGTTTTGCCTTGGGATTCGACCAACTGATGGTCGATGAAGATACGGCTACATGCCTCACACACAATAATTTTCTTGTGCAAACGGATATCCAGCTGGCGCTGAGGCGGGATGGTGCTAAAGCAACCACCGCAGGCATTACGCTCAATCTGTACGATAGCCAAACCGTTACGCACATTTCTACGGATACGTTCGAAAGCAGTCAGGAGGCGTTCATCGACTTTTGCCTTCAAAACCTCAGCTTTTTCCATCAATTCTTTCTCTTCTTTCTCAGTATCGGCGATAATATCATCCAATTCGCTCTTCTTCTGTGCCAACACCTCTTCGTACTCTTTCAACTTCTCCTCGAAGCCGGCGATTTCTTCGGTCTTTGTGGCAATCTCCACCTGATGTTTGCCTTTATGTTTCTCGGCCACCTGAATCTCCAGTTTCTGGTATTCAATCTCTTTTGCCAAAGATTCATACTCACGGTTGTTGCGGACATTATTCTGCTGTTCCTCGTATTTCTTGATGGCCACCACAGCATCCTGCATCTTAGTGTTCTCCTCAGCGATCTTCGTATTCAGGTTTTCGATATCCTCCTGATACTTGTTGATACGGGTCTGCATACCTTCGTGAGCGTCTTCCAAGTCACGGATTTCATCAGGAAGTTCTCCTCTGATCACGCGGATACGATCGATCTGCGACATGATCTGCTGCAAGTTATAGAGAGACAGCAACTTCTGCGCGATGGAAATATCCTCAACGGTTTCGGCAACACTATCCTCAGAATGAGTCTCGATCATCACGGGCTTGTTTTTCTCCGCAGCAGGTTCGGCGACTTTTTCCGCCTTTGACACAGATTTCTTGACTGCCGACTTCTTTGCGGCAGTTTTTTTCTCCGTTTTTTCCGTTTCTTCTACTGGGGTTTCTTTTTTGGTCTTTTTCGTTGCAGTTTTTTTAGCAGTTGCGGGAGTTTTTTCTGCTTTTTCTGCATCCTTTACGACTTTCTTTGTTGCCATATTGTATATTTTATTATATTGATTATCAATACTATGCGTACAAGATATCGAATTTATCCATTTTAGAAAAATGGATTGCAAAATTACTAAAATTTTCTTTTAGCTCAGCATACAAAATGTCTTTAATAAAATGTTCCCCTTCAAAATGCCCTACATCAACGATAAGCATCTGATTATCAGGAATAAAAAAATCATGATAACGCACATCCCCCGTCACATACGCATCGGCACCCGAGCACATAGCTTGACGGATAAGGGAGGAGCCTGCACCGCCGCACACTGCCACTGTTTTGACAGGGCGATGGATGTCACCCGAATACTTCACCACCTGCAGTCCGAGGCAGTCTTTCACGTAGGCAACAAAATCGGTAACATTCATAGGCTGAGGCAGTTCGCCGACTTTACCAAGACCCACCAAGCCATTATACTCACCCTCAACAGTTTTAGGATCGAGGACACGTGCATTTTGCAAATTCAGTTTCTGGGCGAAAGCGTCATTGCCGCCCCCTACTCCACTGTCCACATTGGTATGCATGGAATAGAGCACCAGCCGGTTTTCGATGGCCTTACACACCATCCGCCCCACCCTGTCGGTTGGCTCAATCTTTTTCAGTCCGCCGCCAAAAATCAGAGGATGATGTGCCACTATCAGATTGGCATTCAACTGGATAGCCTCTTCAAGTACGGCATCAGAGAACTCAAAACAAACCACTGCGCCGGTAATCTCCCGCTCCTTGTCACCGCACTGCATGCCACTATTATCGAAATCCTCCTGCCATTGCAAGGGGAATTTGCTTTCCAAGAACTGTAATACTTCTTTAATTTTCATCTTGACTCTTTACAATATTATTATATAGGTTCACATTTTTCTTGGCTTCGGCCACACTCACATTCAGGTCGAAGCATGCCAGAATGATGATGGCGTCCCAGTATATCCACAACAGCACTGTAATCAAAGCCCCCATGGAACCATAGATAAAGTTATAATCCGCAAAATCAGAAAAATAGAAATCGACCACCGCCAACAAGAGCACCAAGAGGAAGGTTGCCACAGAAGAGCCTGCCGAGAAAAATCGGTAATTGGTCTTGTCGGCCGGCACAAAATAATACAAAGTGGAAATCAGCATATAGATAGCGGCAAAAACGAGCAGCCACCGCAAAATCGACACTGCGTTGGAATAAAGCACCATATTCTGCAAAGTATGCTCATCAAAATACCTGATCATTCGGGAGGTGATAACAAAAATCATGATGATGACACACACCATGGCGATAAAAATGAAGAAAATCTGCAAGCTGATGAACAGCTGTTTGAACAGATTTCTGGTAGGCACCTCGTAATAAGACGAACGCAAAGAATTGAGGAAAGAATTGATAGCGATGACTGCGAAATACAAGCCCATGGCCAGAAAAATCCATACCAAGGAATTGTTTTGTCGCGACAGCACCTCGTTAATCATCTGATTAGCCACTGGTTTTGCATAATGGGGTATCACATAACCGAACGCGTTCAGCACATGTTCTTGCATCGACTCGCCCATGAATGAAAGGATGGAGACCAAGGCCATTGCCATGGGAATACAGGCGATGAAGAAGCGGTAGGTCATGGCGGCGGCCCGCTGAAAGAGGATACCTTTCACCAGAGACTTGCCGAAGAGGCGCATGACGGTGAGGAAAGGCATACGTTGGAAGCCCGGCAGTACAAGGCTTTCCGCCCACTCACCAAATCTCCGACACCACTTGCTGTTCGAGTTGCTATTCATCATTATATGTCTATTCCTGATTGGCAGCGTTTTCCTCTTCGAATGCTTCCTCGGCGGCTTCCATACCCTCCACATCATCCATACCGGGTGTACGGATATCAAAACTCATCAGCACCTTACCCTTGGCGGCATACTTCTTGCCCACATTTTTAGTAAACTCAATACGATTAGGTGTGATGCCATACTGCCCGAAATGAGCATGTATCAGTGACTGCAACCGTTCATACTTCTGCATAGTCTGCTGATTGTTACCCTCGTCCCCGTTCTGGTAATAATTGGCCATATTGAACGACGGTGTAACCACCACTGCCAATTCGGGTTTGTCCTTCATCACCTCGCAAATGGCATTGAACTGATCATATTGGCGAGAAGTGAAGGTTTCCTGGTCCAAGTCGAGCGACAGATCCTTAAACGCATCGGCATTGGCGCGGCAGGCCTGGATAATCATATCCACCGGAGAAGCGGCCACTCTGAGGATGGTGTTAAAGAAAGCCTTGATAATAATCTTCTTGAAAGAAAACTTCGGATTGCTGATATCGCCCTGAACAGGCAGATCGATCTTAGCGCGGCCGGACATATCGGTGAGCACGTATGCCGCTGCCTGCAACGGCAGTTTGTATTCAGGATCAATATTCTTGTTTTTCTTCTCCACCACAAGATTATACATATCGAAATGATTCTTGCTGTCGAGCAACTTATTCTGAATGGTTGTTTTGCCTTTATACACCAGCACACCTTTGGAAATCGGGTAAGCGAAATAGTGCAGACAGTACGGAGACAGTTCCTGCATTTGCAGATCTTTGATTTCCAGGTCGATAATCTGACTACCCTTGTTGGCCAGATATCCATCCCACTTGCAGTGGAACTCACCGGTTTTGCCGAAATGGGCATACAAGGAAGCATTGCTGCGGGTAGAAGAAGACAGATTATGGGCGTCCACCGTAATATCGGTCACCGGCAAACTCATCACCCCTTCCTTCAACGTACGGTCGGTGAAATTCACCTCACAATCGTTCAGCACCAGGTGTTGCAACTTAATGTCCGCTGGCTTATTGGTTGTAAGATTCTCAGACTCCACAATTTCGGCTTCGATGGCCTTGGACTTCTTTCCACGTTTCTTTTCCTTTTGCTTCTTGGCCTTGGCCGGTGCCTCCTGCTGCTGCACAGAATCGGAGGGGAACAAGGTAGAGAAAGAACTTCCGTACTTGTTGATCTCGAAATTAAGTTTCAGCGCATCGAATTCCACCTTTTCAATGTGGTAGATTTTCTTTTCCAGATTCAGCTGTTCCACATCCACACTCAAACGATCCATCGTCACCACATGATCAAAATTATCAGCATCCAAATCAAAATCCCGCAAAGTCAGATTGCCTTTCGCATCAAGATCAAGAATATGCTTCATCTTGCCTTCCACAGAAAGGTTTGCCGACAACTTGCCTTTCAGATCCTTAAAATTCACCAACTGTCGGAGATACGGCTCCAGCGGATCGACATTGAAATCCTTCAAATTCATATAAATCACGAAATCCGTCTGATCCATTCCATAAGCCATCTTCAAATCCAGTTCGCCGCCGTTTTCAAAAATCAGCCGCAAAGCCGCATCGGAATTGCCCCTGCCGAAGCACAAACGGGGTATCTCCACATTGATATCCTTCATGCAGAGGCTACTGTTCATCTGCAAATCCGAATAGCAAATATTACCCTTGGTGAGCGCGATATGCCGTAAATCCACCAACCACTTGCTGGGAGTAGTATCGGGATGTTCCGGTCTGTAAAACTCGATAATATCCGAGAAATTGAATACCATACCGTCCTGGGTCACATTGATGACCGGTTCATCCAGCTTGACATAGCGTAATTTCACTTTCTTGGCCAGCAAGGGAAGGATGTCGATATTGACTTTCAAGGAACTGAAGCTCATGAAAGGGGTACTGTCATCCTCTTCCAAAGCCCGCATACCATAGATGCCCACGGTACCGGTGAAGAGGTTCACCCTCAATTTGTCCATCGTCACCACCCTATGGCACAGCTCTTTGCTATGCTTTTCAAGAATAGGTTTGGCGATGGGGCCGATGCAGAGCGACAGGACAGCCAGTAGCAGAACGAGGCTGGCCAGGACAATCAACAAAACTTTAAGCCACTTTTTCATTACAAAATATGATTAAGGCGTATTAAAAAACTTTCAGACTCAAATCCAGACTGGCAATATGGTGAGTCAGTGCCCCCACCGAGATGAAATCGACCCCTGCCTCGGCATACTCGCGCAGATTGGCAAGGGTGATATTGCCGGAAGCCTCTGTCTCGTAGCGGCCTTGTATCAAATCCACAGCCTCTTTCACCAATGCCGGTGTGAAATTATCAAGCATGATACGGTCCACGCCACCATGGTCAATCACACGTTGCACCTCTTCCATGTTGCGAGTTTCTATTTCTATCTTCAGGTCCAGATTATTGTCTTTCAGATATTTTTTGGTGGTATCGATTGCCTTTTCGATGCCACCAGCGAAATCGATATGATTATCTTTCAGCATCACCATGTCGAACAAGCCAAAGCGATGGTTGGTACAACCGCCGAGCTGAACCGCGTATTTCTCGAAAATGCGCATGTTCGGAGTGGTTTTGCGAGTATCGAGAATCCGGGTTTTGGTGCCTTTCACCACATCGGCGTAGGTCCTGGCGGTGGTAGCGATGCCGCTCATCCGCTGCATGAAATTCAGCAGGGTGCGTTCGGCGGTCAGCATTTTCTGCGACGAGCCGCGGATGATGAACACCACGTCGCCCTTATGGATTTCGTCTCCGTCGTTTTTGAATTGCTCCATGGTGATGGAGGGGTCCACGCAGTGCAGCACTTCTCGTGCCACGTCGATGCCCGCGATGATGCCGTCGGCTTTCGCCAGCAGGCGCATTTGTCCTTGGATAGTGGGGTCAATACAAGCCAGCGAGGAGTGGTCTCCGTTGCCGATGTCTTCTGCCAAAGCGGCGATAATGGTTTCGTGTACGGTCATGATTTCAATGTGCTAATTAGTTAATGTGCCAATGGGTAATGAGCTATGAGCTTATGGGCAATGGGCTTTTTTTTTAATGTTTAGGGTTTAGGGTTTAGGAGGGTTAGGAAGGTTAAATGATTATGGATTATGGATTTTGAACTTTGAATTTTGAATTCTATATTAATTTGCTAATTTACCAATTTACCAATTTGCTAATTAGTTGGTGACATATTCGGTGGTGGTGATGGTGTTGCTGTGATGGAGGGCGCGGTCAACGATATATAGTTCATAGCGAATGGTGTCGTAAGGAGAAAAGGGGTTATTGGCATAGAGGTCGAGGCTGATCTCGCCAGACACGGATTCAGGCACATCATCGCTCAATCGCGGGATTCGCATATTCAAAGTGGAAGGCAGTTCAACCTCAACGAACTCCCCGTTCTGTTTCTCAAAATAGGTAATGAAGCAATTATAATAATAGATAGAAGAAGTATCGAATGGGGATTGCAAGTCATTTTCATTCAAGCCAATGTCACCATCGCCATCCTGGAACTTGAAGATAAGGCGCACATCCATCCCGTTATCGGGTTCATCAATAGGCTCCAGGCTGACGAATTCGATATGCGGTTCCACGGCAAATTTCTCCACTTTCCGGCAAGCGGGAAGGAGCAGTGCCAGCAGAAGGATGGTCAGAAAAAAATGTTTTGCGCCCATATATATAAATATGAAAGTACAAACAGCAAAAATACAATTTTTTTTTGAATTAGCAAATTAGTAAATTAGTAAATTAGTTAATGTGCTAATGAGAGAGGTTAGAAGGTTAGAAAGGTTAGAAGGTTAGAAAGGTTACAGGATTATGGATTTTGAATTTTGAATTTTGAACTATCTGGTGGTAGGGCAACAAAAAAGAGACACAATAATTGCGTCTCTCTTATAGTGGGGAATAAAATTCCGATGATTATTCAGCGGCTTCTTCGGTAGCGGCCTCGCTCACGTTACGTGAAGTCAACACAGATACCAGAATCTTGCCAGGATTGTCCACCACGGTAATATTGGGAACATTCACATCAGAAACTCTGATAGAATCATTGATTTCCAAACCATTGATAGACAGTTCAATATATTCAGGAACATTTTCGAGCAGACCTCTTACTTTCAGTTTTCTGACTTTCTTAGCCAGTTTACCACCACGGAGGACACCAGGAGAAGTGCCGGTCACCTTCACGGGGATATCAATAGTAATAGGTTTATTTTCAACCACTTCGAGGAAGTCCACATGTAACAACTTGTCGGTTACGGGGTGGAACTGAGCTTCCTGGAGGATAGCGTTGAATTTTTTGCCATCGAATTCGACCTCTGCATACTTCACTTCTGGAGTATAGATCAAATTTTTGAACTGACGTTCATCAACAACAAACTGATATTGCTGTTTTCCGCCATAAATCACGCAAGGCACAAGGCCCTGAGCACGCTGAGCTTTCGCATCTCGTTTCCCTACGTTCTCCCTTAGAGAACCGCTAATAGACACTGATTTCATTTTCTTAAAATTTTACGTTAATAATAGTTGGTCAAAAAAAGTTTGCAAAAATACATTTTTTTTCTTTCAAAAAAGCTATCATCGTAAAAAAAAAAACACTATTTTTGCACCTCAAAAAAAAGTATAACTTAAACACGCATAAAATATGGCAGCAATTGGCGCAATTCGTAAGCATGGAGTGCTTTTGATGATTATTATCGGTTTCGCATTACTTGCGTTTATCGTTGGCGATTTTACCAATTTAACAGCACTTTTCTCCGACAAATACACCATGGCGAGTGTCAACGGAGAGAAACTCAATGATCAGTACAGCAGAGAATATGAAGAAAATTCCGCTCTGTGGAAACTGCTTTATGACAAGCAGACCTTAGAAGAGACTGAGAACTATCAGATTCATGAACTCACATGGAACAACTTGGTAGAAAGCAAATTATTAGACGAGCAATTGGACAAGTTAGGCTTGCAGTACTCAAATGAAATGATTGAGGCTGCCACCGACGAGATGATTGCCAGTCTCCGTACCAACCGTCCCAACCAGCTGTTGGCCCAGATGGTCAGCAAGTTGGCAGATCAGGTAGGCATAGAGAATGCGTTGAGCATCATTTCCAATATTGAGGACTACCGCGATGCGGAAGGTGCCGCTGAACTGTACAATGCATACAAGGCTGTGCAGCGTTTCAACATCACCGACGCCAAGAGAATGCACTACTATGCCATGGCACAGGGTGCGCTGTATTTCTCCGACAAGATGGCTGAGCAGCTGTCCAAGGTCAATAAAAGCACCATGGCTTCTTTCGCCGTACTGAATCCCTTTGCTCCCGCTTTCAACGACGTAGTACCCAGTGTCAGCGACAAAGAGATGAAGCAATGGTACAACGACCATAAGGCTGCTTTCAAACTTTCCGAAGACTTGCGTGACATTGACGTGGCCATCTTCCCTGTCACCCCCTCCGCTGAAGACTTGAAGACCATTGAAGACAGTGTGAGAGCCGCTTATCAGCGTTTCGTGGAAGCTCCCTCATTGCTCGAGTTCAACATGGCTGAGGAAAAAGGAATGGTGGATAGCACTTACTATACCACTGACGATATTACTATTGACGTACTGGACAGCCTGATTTTCAAACGTCCCGTCGGCTCCATGATTGAACCTTTCACCTATCAGGATATGGTATGGTATTATGGTAAGGTTTACGGCAGCCAGATGCGTCCCGACTCCGTGCTCGTGGCTTACTTGGTTGTGGACTTCAAGACCACTGCCCAGAACCCCAACGGTTCCCGCAGCAAAAAACAGGCCCGCTTGGAATCTGACAGCTTGAACAACCTGTTGAAGAACGGTGCCAACATTTTCGAACTGTTGCCCAACTATCTGGCAGGCCGTCAGGCTAACGACACCACCTACTGGGTTCCCGAACGCGGTACTATTCCAGAATTATACAATGAATTTGTAAAGGCCAACATTGGTGGCACTTATGTACATAAAGCCGCTTCCGCATACGTGGTTTACCAAGTCCTGTCCAAGACCACTCCGGTGGAGAAACGTCAGTTTGTGATTTACACTACTGAGATTAATCCTTCTGAACAGACCATCAAGAACATCAAGAGCAGTGCCAACACTTTGGCTGCTGCAGCCACCAACGCTGACGAGCTGATTGACAATGCCAACGCACAGGGTGTACAGATATTGAAAGGCACCAATGTCAGAGCTATGGACGCTGTTATTTCACAGCTTCCCAACTGCCGCGAGATTGTGAGCTGGGCATTCCACAAAGACGTCAAAACTGATGACGTTTCTGATGTAATCAACCTCTCCAACAACAGACTTTATGCTGTAGCCGCTATCAGAAACATGAGAGAAAAAGGCATGCAGAAATTCGATGCTGTGAAGACCGACATTGAAAACCAACTGAAAGCTGAGAAGAAAGTGGAGATGATTGCCCAGAATGCCAACGACGAAATGGCCAAGGGCGCTTCTCTGCAAGACCTGGCTAGCAAATACAATACCACTTTGATGGACAGCGTTCCGTTGACCTATCTGGCCGACAGCTACATGAACAGAAACATCGAAGATGTCGCTCTCGCACAGATTTTTGCTATGCCCGCCAACAGCAGCAAGGCTGTGAACGGCAAGAACTATGTATACCTTGTAGCCGTCAACAATTTCGTTGACCAGCCCGCATCACCTAACTTCATGGGCGAGAAGAGCGCTTTGAGAAACATCTGCCTTGGCAGAGGCCGCAACGAAGCCACTATCATGCAGGGATTGAAAAACAAAGCTGAGATTCTGGATCAGAGAAGCATGTTCTATTCAAGATAAGATTTCTTGAATAGCAAAAAAAATAGACAGCATAGATTAAACTTTTGCAAAAAGTCACAGTCTATGCTGTTTGTTTTTTAAATCCGCATATATATAATACATTAAAAAGTCAAGTATGAAGCAACTCTACCGTCTTGCCAGCTGCCTCTTATTCATATCCTTATTTGTATTCGCAGCAGCCCAACCCGAAATGATGCGCCCGCCCATGCCGGGACAATCCTCCACTTCGGGCACTATCATGGGGATGATTGTGGATGAGAACGCCAAGCCCATCGAATACGCCTCCATCTATGTCAAGAGGGCTATAGACTCGACCATTGCGCAGACCGGCATCACCAATGAGACGGGACGCTTTCTGATTCAGGACATTCCCTTTGGGGAATATTTCATTGAGATACAATACATCGGTTATCGGAAGCATTATTCCAAGCCCTTTACCATCAGCAAAGAACAATCAACTTTCAGAATTCCGAAGTTCACCCTCTCCAACAAAAGCACCTCGCTGGAGACCGTAGAAATCAAGGCTCAGAAAGACATGTTGCAGACCAACCTTGACAAGACCGTCTTCAATGTGGAGTCGAGTATCATGGCAGACGGTGCCACGGCAGTGGAAGTATTGGAAGAAATCCCTTCGGTGGATGTGGATATGGAAGGCAATGTCACTTTGCGAGGCAGTGAAAATGTCACCATCATGGTAGATGGCCGTCCCACTAACCTCACGTTGGACCAGATACCAGCGTCCATGATTGAGAGCATTGAGGTCATCACCAACCCCTCGGCCCGTCTCGATCCCGACGGCATGGCCGGCATTCTCAATGTGGTGCTGAAAAAGAAAAGAGAATCAGGTTTCAACGGCATGGTCTCATTGGGTGGTGGCATGGCACTATACACCTTGGAGCCCGAGCCCAAACATTACATTGTAAAGCCCTATATCAACCACTACAACGCCAATGTGAACTTCAACTACAGCTATAACAAAATCAACTTTTTCATCAACTACAGCTATCGTGGGCACAAATTCAGAAACGGCGGTAATTTGGACCGCGACCAATGGTATGGCACCGACACCACCAATCTGCACCAAACCAATATCGGCCAAGGCAGTGGTGGCGGCCATAATGTATTCACTGGCTTAGACTGGTCCATCAACAAGAAAAACACACTGAGTTTCTCTTTCGGTTTCCGCTACGGCACACACAAGGACACCAGCGCTCTAACGTCCGCCAATTCCGACCAAATCAACGGCGAGCTGTACCCATCATACGCTTACGACCAGTTTGGCAACGGCAAAAACAAGAACATGAACTTCAACGCCGCCGTCAACTATAAGAAAACTTTCGAGATGAAAGGACGCGAGCTCACCTCCGACATCTCATACAACCATAATATCGGTGACAACAACAACTGGTCGGTCCAGAACTTCGACCTTCCTCTTGAATACGACTATTACCAAAAGACTGTCTCCAAGTCGTTGAACCGGAATGCCAACGCCCAAGTTGACTTTGTAACCCCCATCGGCAACGGCGGACGTATTGAGACTGGTTACAAGTTCTCCTATCGCTTCATCGGCCAAGACTACTCGCTGTACGATGCCATGAACACCGCTCCCTGGGCATTGGATTCTAGCCAGATCAACAATTTCGAATACACGGAATACCTCAACGCCTTGTATTTCATCTATTCCAACACCTTCTGGAACAAACTGCAGTTGCAAGTGGGTTTGCGTGGCGAAATCGCCAACACCATTTCCAATCTGAAATCAGCAGAAACTATTTACAAGAAAAACTATTACAACCTCTTCCCCACCGTACATATCAAGTATGAGATTAACGACAAGCACTCTTTGAAGCTGAGTTACTCACGCCGTGTGCAGCGTCCCAATGTTTGGCAGTTGAATCCCTACAAAGACATTTCCGACAAACAGAATGTGCGTTGCGGCAACCCATATCTGGATCCTGAATTGGCCAACTCTGTCGAACTAGGCTACCAGCTGAGCATCAACAAATCATTTTTCACGGCCACCGCTTTTTACCGTCACCGCAGCCACCTCATCACCCGTTACACTACCCTCGACACATTGGAAAACGGCGACATATACACCCTCACCTCCTATCAGAACCTCAACCAGAGCCACAATATCGGTGTGGAACTGTTCTACAGCCAGAGAATATGGAAATTCTGGAAAATTAACACTTCTTTCAACTTTTACAGAAATATCATTGAAAGCGACAATCTGCTGGACGAGAACCTTGCCCGCAACTGGGAATTCCGCTTCCGTCTGAACCAGACTTTCAGTTTCGGCAAGAACTGGGATATCCAGCTGAATTTCCGTTACAGTTCACCCTCACTGACCACGGGCAGTATGGGCTGGGGCACCGGCGGTGTGGGCCAGGGACGCCGTTCGGCCCGCTACTCCTTGGACTTTGCCATCAAGAAAGGCTTCTTGAAGAACAGTCTGGTGGTCAGCTTGAACATCCGCGACCTGCTTTTCATGGTCAACCAGACCTCGGTACACTCATACCAGTATAACGATGAAAACGGTTACGACGCCTACAGTCTGCGCGACCGCAACGGCTGTCGTATCTCCCTCAATGTCACCTACAAGATCAACAATTACAAGCGCCGCAGAATGGAGATGCCGGCTGATGACGGCAATATGGAGTATGAAGGCGGAGGAGAAGAATAAGGGGAGTCTCGCACTTCGTGCTCGAGGGAAGCTTGAATGAGGCAACTGAATTAGCAAATTAGTTAATTAGCAAATGTGCAAATGAATTTTTGGGGATATTTTGCGGAGAAAATGGCAGAATATTTCGGATAATTCATAGATTTTGCGTACCTTTGCAGATTGAATATCAGGCGAATTATGATGGACTACGATATAACCGAAAACATGGCCGCTTTGGTGGAAAAACTTCGCCAACCGCATCTTTGGGATGAGCAGCCTGTTTTTTGCTTCACCTCCGATATTGACTGGGCCTCTGAGGCCGTTATCGACAACTTTTTCCGGAAGATACCGCTGGAACTGCTGAAACTGACCACCTACGTCACCCATGCGTCTGAAATCATTGAACGTTATTATAAGGATGGAAAAATCACGCGCGGCATACATCCCAACTTTTTGCCAGGTTCATCGCAAGGCAATAGTTTCCGAGAAATAATTGAGACTTGTCTTTCTTTTGCCCCTGAGGCGACCACTACCCGCTCCCATCGAGCCTTTGACGTCACCGACACTGCTCACATGCTCAAAAATGACTATCACATCAAATCTTGTTCCAACACTATCACTACACTGGCTCCACGTATTGCGCCTTTCTGGATTGAATCCAAATTATTACAAATACCTGTTTTTTTAGAGGAAGGAAGTTTCCTGTACAACAATCTGGGACTTTCCATACAACCATACCTGAAGTACTTCACTTCTCCAGGATTGAAAGTCATCAGTTTTCACCCCATGAACATGGCCTTCAATACTCCTTACATTGCATGGATGCGTCAAATCAAAGACTCTATGAGCCGTGAGGAATTCAACAATATCAGCTACGAAATGATTGAAACCAAGCGAAACCGTGAAAAAGGCGCCTTCGACATGATTATGGAAATTATCAATCTGGCGCAACAACTTCAAGCCCCTATCTTATCCATAGATGAAATATACCAACACACTATAGAATAATTGATTTATTATGAGAATATTAGAAAGCGAAAGACTCATTCTTAAACCCGTAGAACCAGAAGATTTGCACTTCCTGATGGAACAACGTTGGGATGCTGACCTCACGGATTATATCATCCACAACCCTATCTCCAGCTATACCCAACAGAAATGGTATGAGAAAATCTGCAAGAATGGAGATGTAGCCATGTCGATTTTCTATAAAGAAAAAGAGGGTGAAGATCCCGTTTTGCTAGGGGCAGTCGGCTTGTACGATTTCAACTACCGTCACCAACGCGCCACTTGGAAAACCTTGCGCATTCCCAAAAAATACCAAGGCCTCGGCTTAGCTTTCGAAGCCTCGAAAATGCTTATCGACTATGGCTTCAATACATTGAATCTCAACAAGATAACCAGCGATGTATTTCCACACAACGAAAGCATTATCAAGCTGTTAGCCAAGATGGGATTCAAGAAAGAAGGCTGCTTGAAACAGCATTATTTCCACCAGGGAGAGTTTAAGGATGTGCTGATTTATAGCCTGACGAGGGAAGAGTACAGACAGTTGACAATTGACAATTGACAGTTGACAATTGACAGTTGACAATTGACAGTTGACAATTGACAGTTGATAGTTGACAGTTGATAGTTTGAAAGTTGATAGTTTGAAAGTATATAAAAAAAAGAGTCGTCATTGCTGGCGACTCTTTTTAGTTTGCATTTGCTTGAACTCTTGTTATTTGATAACACCAAGTTCTTTACCAACTTTGGTAAAGGCGGCGATACATTTGTCGAGGTGTTCGGTTTCGTGAGCGGCGGAAATCTGAACACGGATACGGGCTTGGTCTTTCGGTACTACCGGATAGTAGAAACCGGTAACGAAGATACCCTCTTCCTGCATCTTGGCAGCCATCACCTGTGACAATTTGGCATCGTACAACATCACGGCGCAGATAGCGGACTGAGTAGGTTTGATATCGAAACCGGCAGCCTGCATCTTGGTCACGAAATATTTGGTATTGGCGTGCAGTTTGTCCTGCAGCTCGTTGGTAGCTGACATCATCTCCACCATCTTCACACCAGCGGCAGCCACCATTGGAGGAATAGAGTTGGAGAACAGGTATGGACGTGAGCGCTGACGCAGCATGTCAATGATTTCTTTCTTACCAGTAGTGAAACCACCGATAGCACCACCGAAGGCCTTGCCGAGGGTACCGGTCAGGATTTCAATCTTGCCACGCAGGTTGTACTGCTCGGTCACACCACGACCAGTTTCGCCAACAACACCGGCAGAGTGAGATTCGTCCACCATCACCATGGCGTCGTATTTATTGGCCAGTTCATAAATCTTGTCCAGCGGAGCCACATTGCCGTCCATAGAGAACACACCGTCGGTCACGATCAAGCGGAAACGCTGAGCCTGAGCGGCCTGCAGCTGTTTCTCGAGGTCAGCCATATCAGCGTTGGCATAGCGATAACGCACAGCCTTGCACAGACGCACACCGTCGATAATGGAAGCGTGGTTCAATGCATCGGAGATGATAGCGTCCTGTTCGGACAACAGGGGTTCGAACACACCACCGTTGGCATCGAAGCAAGCGGCATACAGGATAGTATCTTCTGTACCGAAGAACTCAGCGATTTTAGCTTCCAGCTGTTTGTGCAGGTCGGAGCAACCACAGATGAAACGCACAGAAGCCATACCATAACCATGGGTATCGAGAGCTTCCTTGGCAGCGGCAATCAATTTGGGATTGTTAGCCAAACCGAGGTAGTTATTAGCGCAGAAATTCAGCGCTTTCTTGCCGTTCTGCAAAGTGATTTCACCGCTCTGCGGAGAAACGATAATACGTTCGTGTTTGTATAAGCCGGCATTTTCAATGTCGGTCAATTCTTTTTGAAGATGAGCTTGAAAATTGTTATACATGTTATTTGAATTTAGGAATTATTTGGCTAATTTAACTTTCAGCACCTCGAGCATATCGCGGGTCATGGCATCGAGGTCGTACTGCGGTTTCCAGCCCCATTCAGCGCGGGCGCAGCTGTCGTCCATCGAGTTGGGCCATGAGTCGGCGATACCCTGACGCAGTTCATCGAGTTTGTAATCCATTTTGAAATCAGGCATATATTTTCTGATGGCGGCAGCAATCTGCTCGGGCTCGAAGCTCATAGCGGTGATGTTGAAAGAGTTTCTGTGGATCAGTTTGGAAGGATCGGCTTCCATCAGGTCCATAGCACCCTTCAGTGCATCGGGCATGTACATCATGTCCATGTAAGTACCAGGTTTCAACGGGCAGGTGAATTTGCCTTCTTTGATAGCGGCATAATAGATTTCAACTGCATAGTCAGTGGTTCCGCCACCAGGCAGGGTCACGTTGGAAATCAGGCCGGGGAAACGTACCGAACGGGTATCCACACCGAAGCGTTTGAAGTAATAGTCGCTGAGCAACTCGCCAGTCACCTTGGTCACACCGTAGATAGTCTGAGGACGCTGGATGGTGTCCTGCGGAGTTTTGTCGTGCGGGGTGCTGGCGCCGAAAGCTCCGATGGAGCTGGGGGTGAACAGGGCGCAATGGAATTCGCGTGACACCTCAAGGCAGTTGAGCAGGGCTCCGATGCCCACATTCCAACCCAGCATGGGGTTTGCCTCAGCCTTGGCGGAAAGGATAGCGGCCAGGTTGAAAATAGAATCGATGTTATATTTTTTCACCGCATCAGCGATATCTTGGGCATTGGTAGCGTCAATTTTGCAGGAAGGACCGCTGTCGGCCAAATCGCCTTTGAGGGGGTACATCAAATCGGCGGCCACCACATTGTCGGTGCCATAGACTTTTCTAAGTGCGGGTGTGAGTTCCGAACCAATCTGTCCGCAAGCTCCAATTACTAATATTTTTTTCATTTGATGTGAGTTTAAATTTTGACCTGCAAAGATACAAAAAATACAATTAGCAAATTTGAAAATTATGCAATTAGCCAATTAAAAAAAACAGTAATTTTGCGAAAATTTCTGGAAGTGCTATGGACTACATTCAATTAGGGGCTAAGAGAGAACTAATCAAATACTTGCGAGAAAAAGGCTTCAATGACGAACGCGTACTTGATGCCTTTGACAAGGTGGAACGCCATCTGTTTTTGGACTCCTTTCTGGACAAGGCTTACGAGGACACCGCCTTGCACATCTTATGCGACCAGACCATCTCGCAACCCTCCACCGTAGCCTTCCAAACCATGCTCTTACAGGTAAAATCCGGTGAGAAAGTGTTGGAAATCGGCACTGGCTCCGGCTTCCAGGCCGCCATTCTGGCAGCGATGGGAGCTCGTGTATTCACGGTAGAGCGGCATTTGGAACTGTACAGCAAAGCGAAAAAAACTTTGAACATGGTCAGTGACAGTATATACAATCGTACCGAAAAACGTATCATTGACCGCATCATCCAGCGCTTCGGCGATGGCTTCCAAGGTTTTGAGAAATACGCTCCCTAC
The DNA here is from genome assembly GCA_017964255.1 of Bacteroidales bacterium. Classification (GTDB taxonomy): domain Bacteria; phylum Bacteroidota; class Bacteroidia; order Bacteroidales; family WCHB1-69; genus RUG11690. Next base: position 16,955 of record JAGCSI010000150.1, read on the forward strand.
GACAAAATCATCGTCACCTGCGGCGCGCCAGAAATTCCCGAAGCCCTGCTTCGCCAACTCAAGCCCGGCGGACTCATGGTCATTCCTGTGGGCACCGACAGCCAGGTGATGAAACGCATCACCAAGATTGACGACGACAATTACAAGGAGGAGGAATTCGGCAATTGCAATTTCGTGCCGATGCTGGAAGCGAGGGTGATCAACAAGAACAGAGAGATTTAACAGGGTACAGGTTACAGGGGGCAGGTTACAGATGTAATTTTGCGTGGAGACGTGGAGACGTGGAGACGCTCACTTCGTTCGCTCGTTAAGATGACAATTGCTATAACGCCTTAACGAATGCACGCAGTGCATGTCTTAACGTCTTGACGTCTTAACGATTACAGGATTACAGGATTAAAAGGTGAGAAGGTGAGAGGGTGAGAAGGTTATTTTCTTTGATGGAACATGGGGTTGTTGTCCTCGGGGGCGGCTGGAGCAAGAAGACGGTTCAGGTAATCCACTAAACCATCGGTGGGGGAAGGCAGATAACGCTCGTGAATCTCAGCCTCCGGTGAAAGCAGAATATAATCCGGCAAAGAATTGACCTCCAGATTATTCAACCACTGGTACTGCTGGTTGAAATGCACAAATTCCCAGTCAAACTGCGGATATTTATTCAGAAAATTCTGCAACTGATACTTGTCAAAATCCAGGCAAACCCCAACGCAACGGAGCGAATCCTTATACATTTCCTGTATCTCTCTGATCACCATCAGTTCGCGCACACACTCCAAGCAATCCGTCCGGAAGAAATGCAAATAAGTCCACTTCCCTTTCAGTTTGCCCAATAAGAAATCCTTGCCATTCGCCTCTTTCAGCTTCACACTCTTCACCAACTGATTATCCGAAAACTTCTTCACAAAACTAATCATATTGGCTATCAAAGGCTTGTGTTCGGCAAAATGAGTCGTGCGTTGCAACTCCTCCAGCATTTGCAGAATATGCGCCTTGTCGAACTCCGGATGATTGAGATACAACTGCCCCAAATTCTTGATAATCACCAATTCACGGATACGTTCATTCACTAGGAACTCATCCCGTCCCAGCTCATTGAACAGCATTCTGTAATCCACCGAATCATTGATACTGATCAGCACATCCTCCCGATTGATCTTCAAAGAAGAGAAGACATAATCATCATAAAAAGAGTTAAAAAACTCCATATAATTCGGGTTGTTATACAGAATATAGTCATTATCCAAATACTTATGATACAGCTTTTCAGATTCTTTCTGCCAGTAAATTCTATCTAATTGGGATATGCCATAAAACAGATAAGACTGATAGAAATCCAACGGCTTATAGCTGATATCGAACTTCTGCTGTATCATGGCCAGCACCGAATCGCGGGCGGCCTCATCACGGTCATAAACAATCGGAAAATAATAGCGGTTGAAGGCGTAATTATAGTAAGCCGTGAAATAATTCACCTTGTGGTTCAAGTCTTTCTCGTCCGCCTTTTCGTTTTTCACCTGCAGAAAACCATCGTAATCCTGCGGGCGGAAAAAGTTGAACAACTCCGCATCCATCGAAATTGTAAATTCATAGTTTTTAGAAGGTTCCACCAAGAACTCGGCACGAGAAGTACGGATTTCCAGCTGCACCAGCCGTACCTCTGGCGTAGCATACGACAACTCGAAAGTTCCGTTCCGGTCCACCATATCCGATGACACCACCTTAGGGGTATAGGTGATCAGATCCTCGTAGGCAATCAGTCTAATCTCCTCACCGACAGCAAAATCCGCATTGCCTCGGATGACCACAGGATTGACTTTCTGCGCCCATGCCGACATCGCCAGCATCAACAAGCCGAAGAAAAGCACCTTGGAAAACGAAGCGGCAGATTTCATACTATCAGTATGTTACAATTTGAAAGAAACATATTCGGAATAATCGGCATGGTGATGGTACAGTTCTCTGACGAGGGAAGAAGAAACATGCGCCATAGCTGGAGTGGAAAGCAGGAATACCGTCTCCACCTCAGGAGCCAGGTGGCGATTGGCCTCAGCGATATCTTTCTCGTACTGCAAATCCAAGGCATTCCGCAAGCCACGCAAGATAAAACGAGCGTTCACCTTACGGCAAAAATCAACGGTAAGACCCTCATATACAGCCGTTTCAACACATAATTCATCGGCAAAAGCCTGACGAATCCACTGCAAGCGCTGGTCCAAAGAAAAGCAGCTTTTTTTATTGGCATTCTCCCCGATAGCCACATAAATCTTGTCGAAAAGCGGGATAGCCTTTCTGATGATTTCCTCATGACCTTTGGTCAAAGGATCGAATGAACCCGGAAAGACAGCGATACGCATAACTTATTCTCTTACAACCACAAAATTATAATCATCAATAAACTTGATCAGTCGTGAGGGCTTGTAGTCTGTTGAGTCCGCATATTTTTCAGGCACCACATAATCCACCTTGTCAATCACCTCCTGGGCAATATCGGAGAACAGCTGCGGGGCAGGCGTGCCCGAAATATTGGCGGAAGTGGACACGATCGGACGGTTCAGCTTGCCAATCAGTTTTTTACAGAAATTATTATTGACAATCCTGATAGCCAGCGTGCCATCTGAAGAAATCACGGAAGGAGCGATATTGTAGCCTTGGGGATAAATGAAAGTGGTAGGACGGGAAGTTTCGTCAATCAAATCCCAGGCTATCAAGGGGATACGTTTCACATACATCGGCAGACGGTCACTCTTGTCAAGCAGCACCAGCATGGACTTGCCTTCGATACGGTGTTTGATTTCGAACACCTTTTTCACCGCCTCCTCATTGGTAGCGTCACAGCCTAATCCCCAGATGGTATCTGTCGGATACAGAATGACTTTGCCCTGCAATAAGAGTTCAACACATTTTTCAATTTCAGCTTCCATGAGACATACAGAATTATTTTGCAAAATTAGCAAAACATTTGCTACGATTACAGACTAAAATGAATTTTTTTTCGTTTTATTTTATTCGTAAATTTGCAAACTTTTTTTGGAGGAAAAATATGAAGAATTTTGCCTTGTTCGGAGTTGCCGGTTATGTCGCCCCACGCCATTTGCGGGCCATCAAGGATACTGGCAACCGACTTATTGCCGCCTACGACAAAAGCGACAGCGTGGGCATACTGGACCAATACTTTCCAGACACCCGTTTTTTCACAGAGCTGGAATTGTTCGACCGCCACTGCTCCAAGCTGAAAGGCACGGACCAACAGATTGACATCGCCAGTATTTGCACACCTAATTATCTGCACGACAGTCATATACGTTACAACCTCCGTTTAGGAGCTGATGTCATCTGCGAGAAACCGTTGGTATTGAAACCCTGGAATATCGACGTACTGAAAGATGTTGAAAAAAACACCGGACATCGGATTTACAACATTCTGCAATTGCGCCTTCACCCTGCCATCAAAGCATTAAAAAAACAAGTGGAAGAAGGTCCCAAGGCCAAGATGTACGACATTGACCTCACTTATATCACTGGTCGCGGCGACTGGTATTACGCCAGCTGGAAAGGCAACGAGCTGAAAAGCGGCGGTGTGGCCACCAATATCGGCATTCATTTCTACGACATGCTGACTTACATTTTCGGAGAAGTTAAGCAAAATATTGTCCATGTGAAAAGCCACGACCGAGTGGCCGGTTATCTGGAACTGGAGCGTGCAAGAGTCCGCTACTTCTTGAGTATCAACATGAAGCACCTGCCTGAAGAATGCATTGCCCAGGGTAAGACCACCTATCGTTCCATTGTGGTGGGCAAGCAGCTGATCGAATTCAGCCAAGGTTTCACCGACCTGCATACCGAGAGCTACCGGCAGATTCTCGCTGGCAACGGCTTTGGTATTGAGGAGGCTCGCAGCAGCATCAACATTGTACACGACATCAACAATGCCACTCCGGTAGGGCTGGTGGGCGACTATCACCCAATGGCTAAATTCCCGCTTACCCCCCACCCTTTCGAAAGGCCTCAGGAATAACAAGACCAATGCTTTCCATACAATAATTTTGAATGGAATTCCGTTTTCAATAATTGATATAGTCATAAAAAATGAAACGCAACCTACTCTTCGGATTAGTCATCTTATTGTCAAGCACTTGTCTCCACTTGTCCGCCCAAACGTTCCAAGCCAAGGCGGTGCTCGATTCCAACCGCATCCTCATCGGTGACCAGATTCACGTGGACTTCACCGTGACGGCACCCCAAAACGCGGCATTCATCGTTCCCGCTGTCACGCAGGAAGCACTTTCGGGCAGTGGCATCGACCTGGTGGGCAGCAGTGCCGTGGACACCACTATTGACGGACAAAGCGTGAGCTACCACCAACAGTGGACCATCACCGCCTTCGACTCAGGGGCCTACGTGTTCCCGTCCATTCCGGTGCTGTCACCCGACTCGCAGTTGTTGGCGCAGAGCCAGGCCCTACCCTTCTTTGTGAACACCGTGGCAGTGGACACTACCGCCGCCATCCGCGACATCAAGGGCATTGCCAAAGTACCGCTTACCTTCAAGGAAATACTGCCCTACCTGCTCATTGGCTTGGCCGCAGCTGCCGTCATCGCCCTGCTGGTATGGTTTATCCTGAAACACGAGCGCAAGAGCAAACCACAAAAGAAAGTAGTGAAAGCTAAACCCAAAGTGAAACCACATATCACTGCACTCAAGGAACTCGAAAAACTGAAAGTCAAGAAATTATGGCAGAACGGACAAGTCAAGCAGTACTATTCCGAGCTGACCGACATCCTGAGAACCTACATTGACGGACGCTACGACATCAACGCCATGGAAATGATCAGTAGCGACATCCTCAAGGAGCTGGAAGGCAAGGATTTGCCACAGCAACTCCGAAAGGAACTGGAGCAAACGCTAGGCATTGCCGACTTAGTGAAGTTCGCCAAGATGGAACCCCTGCCCGACGACCACGACAGATGCTTTAAGCAAGCGGTCAATTTCGTGCAGGAAACCGCAGAGAAGTTGACAGTTGACAGTTGACAATTGACAGTTGACAGTTGATAGTTGATAGTTGACAATTCAGAATTCAGAATTCAAAATCCAGAATCCTCTAACCCTCCTAACCTTCTAAACATTAAACTCTAAACATTAAACAAAAAAGCCCATTGCCCATAAGCTCATAGCTCATTACCCATTGGCACATTAACTAATTAGCACATTAACATCATGCACTTTATATCAGACTTCATTCAGATTCTAAAGGACGTGGAATTTGCGAACCCGTACTATTTTCTACTCCTGTTGTTGTTGATCCCGCTGGTGGGATGGCCAATTTGGAAGCGGCGCAAGATGCGCAGCACTTTGCAAGTGCCCACCACCGCCCCGATGAACGGCATGCGCAAAACTTGGAAGCAGCGCCTGCACTTCATGCCTTTGCTGTGCCGTGCTTTGGCCGTCATCTTCATCGTCACCGCTTTAGCCAGACCACAATCCGCTTTTCGTCAGCAAAATGTTCAAGTAGAAGGCGTTGATATTGTGCTGGCACTGGACGTATCGGGTAGTATGAAATGCATGGACTTCCGCCCCAACCGTTTGGGTGCCTGCAAGAAAGTGGCCGCTGAATTCATTGAGGGCCGCCCCACCGACCGCATCGGACTGGTGGTCTATGCCGGAGAGGCCTTCACCCAGTGCCCCGCCACCACCGACCATGAAACCCTGCTGGGACTGCTCAACAGAGTGAAATTCGACCTCATTGACGACGGCACCGCCATTGGAGATGGCTTGGGCACCGCCATCAACCGACTGAGGGAGACCGATGCCAAGAGCAAAATCATCATCCTGCTGTCCGACGGTGTGAACAACAGCGGCTACATGGACCCGCTGTCCGCCGCTGAAATCGCCAAGGACTTCAACATCAAGGTCTATACCATCGGCTGCGGCAGTCTGGGCCAAGCCCCCTACCCCGGTCCCTACGGCACTGTTTACGTGGATACTGAGATTGACGAAGCTCTGCTCAAGAACATCGCCAACACCACCGGAGGCCAGTATTTCCGCGCCAACAATGCCAAAAAACTAGAGGAAGTGTATCAGGAAATCGACAAGATGGAGAAAACCATCATCAACGAGACCACCTTCGAAAACAAGGCCGACGAATTCATGCCTTTCCTGGTTTTCGCCCTGCTATTCATTGGATTAGAAATATTATTCAGATTTATACTCTATAAAAACTGGTAAAATTTGTCATCATGTTCAGATTTGAATACGAAACCGTTTTATATAGCCTGATTATCATCCCTATTCTCATAGGATTGTATATCTATCTTCAATATTATAGAAAGAAGAAGATGGAAGCGTACGGCAGCAGCGCCCTCACCCGCAGACTGAGCGCCGAGGACTCACCCGCCATGCACCATGTCAAATTCGGCCTCTTTCTCGCCGGACTCACCTGCCTGATTTTCGCTTTGGCGAACCCACAGGTTGGCAGCTCGTTAGAGAAAGGCACCCGAAAGGGCGTGGACATCATGATCTGCATGGACATCTCCAACAGTATGCTGGCCGAAGACATCCAGCCCAACCGTTTGGAAGCCTCCAAAATGGCCCTTTCGCGCTTCGTCGACAAGCTGCAGGGCGATCGCATCGGCCTGGTGGTTTTTGCCGGCAAAGCCTTTGTGCAACTGCCCATCACCAGCGACTATGCCGCTGCCAAGATGTTCATCAACATTGTGAAACCCTCGCTCATCAGCGAACAGGGCACCGACATTGCCAATGCCCTTGACCTGGCCACCGTGTCGATGCTCCCCGAAAACGACAAAGTCCAGCAAAAGCAGCTCTCCGACCTCACCTCCAAGGTCATTTTGGTGGTTTCCGACGGCGAGGACCACTTCCCGGAATCCATCGAGATGGCGCAGGAAGTACACAAATTGGGCATCACCATCCATACCATCGGTATCGGCAATACCCTGGGCGAACCCATTCCCCTGCGCGATAAATACGGCAATCCCACCTACAAAAAAGACCGTGACGGCAATACCGTAATGACCCGACTCAACGAGGAAGTGCTGCAAGACATTGCCCGCGCCGGTGGAGGCACCTACGTACACGCCTCCAATGCCAACATGGGTTTTGAAACCATCCTAAACAAAATCAACAGCATGAATAAAACTGATATTCAAGAAGTTACATTTACAAGATACGACAGTAAATTCCAGATTCCTTTGATACTCAGTTTACTGTTCTTCTTTATTGAAATATTATTATTCACCACACCCTCCAAAATCAAACAATTTTTAGGAAAACTGCAGCATCAGTTCAAAGGGAAAGCAGCCTTGATAGGCATCGCCCTACTGATGACCCTACCCGCTTTGCAAGCCCAGACCAAAGCTGAGCTGTCGGCCATCCGCAAGGGCAACGAGCAGTTCAAGACAGCGGAGCAGTTCCGCAAGGATGCCATGGACCTGATGGCCAAGGGTGGCGAAGTGAACAAACGTAATGCGGACGAAAAGATGAAGAAAGCCGCCGAAAACTATCAGCAGGCCGAAATCAACTACCGCAAAGCGATGGAGACCACCCATAACTACGACAAGGCCAACTACAACCTCGGCAACAGTCTGTACCGCCAGGAACGCTACGAAGATGCCGGCAAAGCCTTTGAGAAAGTGGCCAACAACCAAAGCAGCAGCAAGGACTTGAGGGAGCGCGCCTACCATAACCTCGGCAATTCATTATTGAAACAGGAAAAATACAAAGAAAGCATCGACGCCTACAAGAATGCCCTGAAGCTGAATCCCAAGGACATGGACAGCAAATATAACTTGGAATATGCCCGCAAGAAGATGATGCAGCAGATGCAACAACAGCAGCAAAACCAGCAGAATCAGGACCAGAACCAAGACCAGCAGCAACAGCAAGGCGGTCAGGGTCAGCAGGATCAAAACAAGGACCAGAAAGACCAGAATGGCGGCCAGGGACAGCAGAACCAAGACAAAGACAAAGACCAAAACAAAGATAAACAGAATCAACAACAACAAGGTCAGAATCAGCAAGATAAAAAAGACCAACAACAGCAACAGCAGCAAAGTGCCGCCGACCGGCAGAAGCAGCAGGACAACAAGCGGCAATTAGACGCTTTGCAGCAGAATGAGCGCAACACCCAGCAGAAAGTCAGCAAGCAGCAAATGCAAGCTGGCAACAAAACGCATCAGGAAAAAGACTGGTAAAAACAAAAAGAATATACTATGAAAAAACTATTTTTAAGCATTCTCTGTGCCGGCGGATTAAGCCTGATTGTGTACGCACAAGACAGCACCATCGCCAGAGAGCACATCAAATATTTAAGTTCCAAAGAACTGCATGGACGAGGAGTAGCCTACGACGGCGAACATCTTGCAGCGGACTACATCCGCAAGAACATGGAGAATTTCGGGGTGGAACCATTGGGCAACGGATATATCCAGAAATACGAGAAGCCCGCTTTCTCTATGGAAGGGGATGTCGTTGGCAAAGCTGGAGGGAGACCTTTGGTAGCTGGAGAGGATTTCCGCATCATGCCCTTCTCTAAATCGCTCAATGACAAATACAGACTGATACGCATCAGTCCCGCCGACCTGATCAGCGCCAAAAAAATCAATGAGATTAACCAGAAATATGCGGACATTCTGCCTCAAAGCCTGATTTATATCGACAACACCAATGTCAAGTTCAAGAAGAAAAAAGACAAAGAGAAATACAAAGAAACCCTTGCGAAAATCAAATTCTCTTCTCCCTTCAAGGCGGCAGGCATTATAGAAGGGGTGGACAAAATGCCCGCATGGGGCTTGACAGGTACCGATTTCAAACGGAATCTGGCCTATATATACATGAAAGCCGACAAAATCACCAGCAAAGACAAAAGTGTTGAATTATACTATACCAACAAACTGACGGAATACACCCACTACAATGTTTGCGGCATGGTTCCTGGCACGGAGTTTCCCGACCAATACATTGTGCTCACCTGCCACTACGACCATTTAGGAGCAATGGGCGAAGACGTGTACTTCCCCGGTGCGCACGACAACGCCAGCGGCTGTGCTTTTGTGCTCAACATGGCCCAGTATTTCAGAGAATATCCCTGCAAGTATTCTGTGGTCTTCCTTTTCTTCTCAGGAGAAGAAAGCGGTCTTTTGGGGTCCAAATACTTTACTGATAATCCGTTGATTCCTCTTGAGAGCATCAAATATGTCATCAACTTCGACCTTTTGGGCGGTGGCGACGAAGGCATTATGTTGGTGAACAGCACCGAAGGGAAGGGACTGGAATTATACAAACATTTGATGGAAATCAACGACGACTCTCAATTATTGCCAAAAATCGCCCAACGCCCCAATGCGGCCAACAGCGACCATTATTTTTTCACACAGCATAAAGTACCAGCTATTTTCATGTACACTATGGGCGGCAAGGTTGGCGGTTATCACGACACCAGCGACACCGACGAGAATTGCTCGCTGACCATGTTCGACAATATCTTCAAACTGTTTACAACGTTGATTGAGAAGGAAGAATAAGAGAATTAATTAGCAAATTAGCAAATTAGTTAATTAGTTAATGATTTTAATAAAAAAAGCGGGGCGAATAATCGTCCCGCTTTTTTGCTTTATTGTTCAACCAGTACGCATCGGATACTGAATCCATTGCAACGGGTCATCGGAGGAGTAATGACAACCTTCTCGCAAATGAAGTCGATCATAGCGCCCGTTGACGTGTCATACACCGGATGACAAGTCCAATAGTAGGCATTACCCATCAACTCTTCAAATCTGCTGGTTGCGCAGTTGTATCTACCGCTTGGCACAGAGTTGAAACCTGTTGCATTGGTGTTAGAAGCACCGTCAATCCAGTATTCATTGGATCTCAATTCTGTTGTCGGATAGACATTCAATTCGTCGAAGTCCTCTTCCGAAGGCAGGTACCAGCCAGCAGGACATACACCCTGGACTCTTTGTCCAAGAGCGTACATACTTTCGATCTCAGCCACTGAATGGGTAGCTGTATCGGCGGCAGCATACCAATCATACAAACGTCCGAAGATATTCAAGTTTTGAGCCTCATTCGGGTAAGAGGAAGAAACATAAACCATCACATTGTCAATCGGACGACCGTCGCTGTACTGGGTAGACTTCAGGTTCTCGGTAGTCCAGCACTTGCAACCGCTGCCCAGACGGACTGACGGATAGTGTGTACCTTCGAAGTCCACAGCATCTGGACAAGTCTGGAACGACACTTTCACCGTCTGATCGCAGGTAAGGGTATTACCGCAATGGTCGGTAGCCGTCCAGGTCACCGTCAACTCTTCGGCCTGGAAGATACTGTCGGCCGGAGCATTGTTGCTGATGACAATGTCAGCCAAGTCAACGCCCGAGGTAGTTGTGAATACCGGTTCGCCGAGTGCCAGCTTAAGGTTGCAACCTCCATGTCTGATTACGGTGTCAATATTAGCCGGACAAGTGAAGGTGGAGTTGCTGGCATTGATAGCAGGTTCTGTAGCAATCGTGAAGGTTGCGGTTGCCGTGGTGCCCAATCCGTCAGAAACTGTTACGGCATAGCTGTCGGGACGCAACATGTTCAGATTGATATTGCCGTTGGTACCACCCGTGTAGCTGTCATGGGTAACACTACCGATGACGGTGTAGCTGTAACGCGGGTTACCCGGCTGACCACCTGTCACGAGCATGGCCACGGAACCGTTAGCCTCGCCTGCGCAAGTTTCATCCGTAGTGCTGTTCACATCAACGGTCAGTCTTTCATAAATCTTCATCCAACCATCATTCACCACAAAGTTAACAGGTTCGTAGTTGTTATTGTTATTGGTGAACTGGTTGATGGCCAGATTCATGTTGTAAGTACCCACTGCTGATTCATCCAGAGTGGAATCACCACTGAAGCTGAAGTCAGCAACGGAGTAAATACCCAGCGTATCGCTGATAGTTACATCATAACCATGAACATGATGTACGGTTTCATCGAAGCCGAACTCGCCGGTATGACCTGTGATGGTTACAGTGACATTACCGTTCTTGGTCACTCTCAGCGTACCGTCAACAGGAGCGGTGGCGAAGGTGTAGCAGTCGGTCACATCTCTGTTGTAGCCAGATGGAGCCGACATCATCATAAGGCCGCGCATACGAGGAGCAGCGTTCACGCCCTCGTTACGATATACCTTGTAATTCACAATGCGGTTCAATGAATCGCCAGCCTCGGTAATTGTACCCACCACTTCAACCACCAGCGTATCACCAGGTACCAGCACGTTGGCCGGAACATAGGTGTAACCGTTGTTGGTCAGCGGTGTGCCGTCATACGCTTTTTCAGCGCTGTTGGCCGTAATCGTAATCACATCGGGTTTCGGATTCACGCGCAGCGTATCAAATACAATGATACGATCACCCACATACAGGATTTCGTTTTCAAGTGTATAGGTGAAGCTGTTGGCAATCTTGCCCACATATCTGATGCTCGGAGCATCGGTAATGGTCAAACGATCGCCGGTAGGCAGTGTGAAGATGGTATCGTTCTCCACAGTCGTCACCATATCATCACCGAACTTCACCGTGTAATGCTTGTAGCTGTATGCCTCGCCGTCATAGTTCCAGGAAGTACCCAGAGAGGCAATCCTGATTTCCTGAGACATGGCGCTGATACCGATGGTTCCGTAGTTGGAAGTCACCGCAGCGGCATCATAGCTGTCGGCATTTTCAAGCGTATAAGTGAAGGTGTTATTATTCGGTGCATTTTCAGAATAATAAGTGATAGAAGCCGGATTGTTGACACTCAAGATATCGCCGGTCGGCAATGTGAACTTCGTGCTGTCGGTAGATACACGAGGCACTGACGTACCATTATAAGTCACTGTGTAGCTCGGATAACTATGGGCGTTGCCGTCATAGTTGAAATCGCGGCTGCCAGAAGTGATCACGATAGCCTGGTTATTCTTGTTGATGACCAATCCCTTGCGAACAATCTCAAAGCTTACACCTGTGAAATTCGTGTTCGCATTCTGGAACATGGTTGTCTCCATGCTTGAGTGGTAAGTGCCGGCTGCAACACCTGTCATGGTAGTGTCGGCAGTAGTGTAGCTGGTCGTGAAGTCAGCTGCGGTGTACAATGCGTTGGAAGTGGTCACATCGTAGCCGGTCACCGTATGGCTTTGACCGTCATACATCACCGTATCAGTATGTTCAGTGATAGTCACCAAAACATTATTGAACGGCTTGATGGTCAGATGACCGTCGGTCACGTTGAAGGTCACACCAGCGAAGTTGGTATCATCGTAGCTGAACTGACTATTCGTCAAGTTCATCGGATAAGTACCCACATTTGTGCCGCTAGCGACAGCCGTGCCGTTATGCACCACCTTGGATGCGTCATACAGAGCGTCAACGCATGCCAGGTCATAGCCATTCACATTCTGTTCAGTGCCATTGAATACCAAGGTATCTACATGGCCAGTAACAGCTATGGTCAGGGTGGCCGGCTTGATGGTCAGATGACCATCGGTCACATTGAAGGTCACATTCGTGAAGTTGGTATCGACGTAGCTGAACTGGCTATTCATCAAGTTCATTGGATAAGTGCCCACGTTGGTGCCACTGGCCTCATCCGTACCGTTGAATGCCACTTTGGAGGCATTGTACAAACTGCTGCTGCATGCCAAGTCATAACCCGTCACATTCTGTTCAGTACCGTTGAATACCAAGGTATCTATGTGGCCCGTTACAGCAATGGTCAAAGTGGCCGGCTTGATGGTCAGATGACCGTCGGTAACATTGAAGGTCACATTTGCGAAATTAGCGTCATTGTAGCTGAACTGACTATTCGTCAAGTTCATTGGGTAAGTGCCCACATAGGTACCGCTGGCCATAGCCGTGCCGTTGAGTACCACCTTGGATGCGTCATACAAACTGCTGTCGCATGCCAGATCGTAGCCCGTCACACTCTGTGCAGCACCGTTGAATACCAAAGTGTCCGTGTGGCCTGTCACAGCAATGGTCAAAGTGGCCGGAGTAATCATCTGGTAACCGTCTGTCACCTCGAAGACCACGTTGGTAAAGTTGACACTGTTGTTGGTGAACTGGTTAGCGGCAAGACCCATATAGGTAGTACCCACATTCGTTCTGGCCGCCTCTTGAGTACCGTTGAAGGTGAAGTTGGCGGTGGTGTACAACGAATTGCTAATCTGCACCTCATAGCCGCTAATGCTATGTTCTGTACCATCGTAAACCGTGGTATCCTTATGACCTGTGATGGTCACCACAACTCCGTCTACAGAAGTAACATGATGATAACCATCGGTTACATTGAAGGTCACCGTATCGAAGTTGGTATTGATATTGGCGAACTGGTTAGCGGCCAAGCCCATATAGCTTGTTCCCACATCGGTACGTTTCGCAGAGATAACACCATTGATCAGGACTGCGGTATCGGCAGGTGTGAAGGTGAAGTCGGAAGCCGTGTACAACGGATTCACGATTTCCACGTCATAGCCGCTCACGCTGTGTTCAGTAGCATCGTAAACAGAAGCGCTATGATGACCTGTGATGGTCACGGTCACATTGATCTTGTTGATCACCAGCTGGCCGTCGGTTACGTTGAAGGTCACTTGGTCGAAGTTGCTGTTCATATTCGCGAAGTTGCCGGGAACCAGACTCATCGGATAAGTGCCGACGTTCGTGCCGCTCACCGTCGAGTCACCGCTGAACGTGAAGTCGTTCGTGGTGTACAACGGGGTGCTGATTTCAACATCGTAGCCGCTCACTGTGTGAGGCTGACCATTGTAGTCCACCGTGTCGCTGTGCTCGGTAATCGTCACCGTTGCGTCGATCTTGTTGATCACCAGCTGGCCGTTCACGATGTTGAAGGTCACCGTAGCGAAGTTGTCGTTCGTGTTCTCGAAGTCGGTTGAGTTCAGACTCATCGGATATGTGCCGGCGTTCGTGCCGCTC
>JAGCSI010000151.1 GCA_017964255.1 Bacteroidales bacterium
ACCCGCGTGACCGGATGTCGCTTTTGTTGGCTTGTTGCAAAGATTGTATTGGAGCAGTGAGTGTCGTGGATATTTCAAACCAAGAAAACCAATAAAATATGGCAAAGTGTTTGTGTTGTTATCAGGATTTAGAAGAAGGAATGATTGACTATCATCCTCAGTGCGCGAAACGCTTTTTCGGAACAAACACTGTTCCAGGATTCCCCTATCGTCATACAGAAATCAAAGAATTGGCGAAAGAGGTGGTGCGCAGCCAAACGACTGTGACTGGGGTGCAGGCAAAATTGTCTATGGATATTGAAAAGCTGCAACATGAGTCACGATTCACCATTGTGGGATTGTGGGGAAGATTCATTCTCAAACCCCAGACGGAGCTATACCCCAGTTTGCCCGAACTGGAAGATTTGACGATGCATCTGGCTGAAGTAGCTAAAATCCAAGTTGTACCGCATACCCTTGTGCGTTTTGCAGATGGAAAACTCTGCTATCTGACACGCCGTGTGGACAGGACCTCAAAAGGAGAGAAAATTCCCATGGAAGACCTATGCCAACTTTCAGAAAAGTTGACCGAACACAAATACAAAGGATCTCACGAACAAATTGCGAAACTGATACTTAAATATTCCTCAGCACCAAAACTCGACCTCACCCGTTTTTGGGAAGTTGTCTTATTCTCTTGGGTGACTGGAAACAGTGACATGCATTTGAAAAATTTCTCTTTATACAGTCCTATTCCGGGTAATTATCAACTTACACCCGCATACGACCTGTTAAACACGCTGCTGGTTATGCCTTCAGACACAGAGGAACTGGCCTTGACACTCAATGCCCGAAAGAAAAAAATCAAGTTGCAAGATTTTACAATTGCCATGACCAACAGCGGTTTGGATGAGAAAGTAATTCAAAACATACTGAAAAAATTTCAAGCCGCAGAAAAATCATGGTATGACTGGATCGAACGCTCTTTTCTTCCTCAGGATATGAAAACAGCATATCAACAAATGATTAAGGGTAGACTTGAACGATTATTCAATGAATAATAAGTGACATTCATGACCACTACGGAGCAGATACGGAAAATACTGAAAGACCACTGGGGCTATGACAGTTTCAGGCCGCTGCAGGAGGACATTATCCTGTCGGTGATGGACGGTCGCGACACCCTGGCCCTGTTGCCCACTGGCGGCGGCAAGTCCATCTGCTTCCAAGTGCCCGGCCTCGCCCTCGACGGACTGTGCATCGTCATTTCCCCACTCATCGCCCTGATGAAGGACCAAGTGGCCAACCTTCGCAAACGCCATATCAAGGCCGCGGCACTATATTCCGGCATGAGCAAGCACGACATCGAGCTGGTGCTCAACAACTGCGCCTTCGACCCGGAGTTCAAGTTTCTGTATGTGTCGCCCGAAAGACTCAAAACGGATAATTTCCGTGCCACACTGTCGCATCTTAATGTTGGGCTAATCGCTGTTGACGAGTCGCACTGCATCTCACAATGGGGTTATGACTTCCGCCCACCCTATCTCGAAATAGCTGAAATTCGACAGTTTTTCCCGAAAGTGCCAGTGCTGGCGCTGACCGCCACCGCCACTCCCGAAGTGGTGAAAGACATTCAGGATAGACTTCATTTTCCGCAATATAATGTTTTCCAGAAAAGTTTCAAGCGGGACAATCTGACCTATTATGTGGTAAAAGAAGAAGATAAAAACAACCGCATGCTGCGCATCATGCAACGCTACCCCGGTACGGGCATTGTGTATGTGCGCAACCGACGCAAGACGCAGGAGACCGCCGAGTTTCTACAACGCAACGGCATTGCCGCCGACTTTTACCATGCCGGCCTCGACAGCGCCACTCGCGACCGCAAACAAAACGAGTGGATGCAGGACCAGACCCGTGTCATCGTGTCCACCAACGCTTTCGGCATGGGCATCGACAAGCCCGACGTGCGTTTTGTCATCCACATCGACATCCCCGACACCTTGGAAGGCTATTTTCAGGAGGCCGGACGCGGAGGCCGCGACGAGAAAGAGTCCGTAGCCATCATGCTCTACGATGATGCCGATATCCGCGAATTAAAACGCAATTTCGAGCTGACCTTCCCGCCCATTGAGGACATCCGCAAGGTATATAATATATTGTGTAACCACTATAACATCGCCCTCGGTGACGGGGCAGGTCGCACATTCCCCTTCCGCATCGGCGAGCTGCTGAAGCCCGCTGCCATGAACATGGTAGCCATTTACAATTCCATCAAGTTTTTGGAGAAAATGGGCATGGTTTTTCTTAGCGAAGACGGCAAAAGCACCTCTCAGCTCAGCATGAGCATCGGCGGGGAGCGACTGTCCATCTTCGAAGAGAAAAATCCTGATTATGACGAGTTTATCAAGCTGATTTTGCGCTCATACAGTGGACTTTTCACCCGCTACGTGAAGATTGACGAGGCCGAAATCGCCCAGAGAGCCGGCATCAGCGAGGAAGAGACCGTGAGCCTGCTGCACAAGCTGGCCCGTATGGGACTTTGGAGCTATTCGCCCAAAACCGAACAGGCACTCATCACTTTCCTTACCCCGAGAGTGGATGAGGATTACCTGTACTTCAGTCCCGACATCTACAAACGCCGTAAAGAGGTGGCACAAAAGCGTTTGGAGGAAGTATTGCACTTCGTTCAATGCGAAGACACCTGCCGCAGCCAGATGCTGCTGGCCTACTTTGGTGAGTACAAAAGTCCCGCCTGCGGCAAATGCGATGTCTGCCTGAAAGTACACAAAGAAGAACTTGAAAAGAAAGACTTTAAGGACATTAGCACTGAAGTGAATGCCATCGCTAACGCCGGAGTTAAAGACCTTAAAGACCTTATCCTCAAGGTTTCCGAAAAATTCACCCAAGAGAAAGTGGTGAAGGTAGTGCGCTGGATGATAGACAATGGAGAGTTGAACGTTCTTTGATTTTTTGATTTGAATAATGAGAAAGGTATAACAGGGTAAGTGTTATGGCAGATATGAAGAAGTCCTACTTATCCTGTGCCTCGAAGAGGCACCATCTCAATAACCCCGCACGTAAGTGTGGGGTAAAAGGATCCACATAGTGTCTACGAGCCTCGAAGAGGCGACACTTTGACAGACTCCTAATAAGCGAGTCTCAACTGTACCCCACACTTACGTGCGGGGTTACTAAAATTCGACCTCTTCGAGGCCGTAATTTAATTCGTCACACAAATGAAATAGAAAACCAATGATATCAATTGCGTCAATTTAATATAAAACCAACAGATAATGAAAAAGCTTGCAGTTTTAATGATTACGATGCTCCTTACAGGGGCGATTGCCTCCGCACAGGAGAACTTATGCCAATACGTTAACCCCTTGGTGGGCACGGATTTCCACGGGCATACTTACCCGGGCGCCATTGTACCCTTTGGTGGGGTACAGCTCAGTCCCGACACCCGACTGGACGGCTGGGACGGCTGCTCGGCCTACCACTACTCCGACAATGTGGTGTACGGTTTCAGCCACACCCACCTCAGCGGCACCGGTTGCTCTGACTATGGTGACATTCTGATGATGCCCTTCACCGGTAAGGCTTCAGTCATCAACAGCGAGTACTGCTCCAAATTTTCTCACAACAATGAGATTGCCGAACCTGGCTATTATTCAGTCATACTGGATAAATACAAAGTGAAAGCGGAACTGACATGTACCCCGCATGTGGGCGTGCATCGCTACACCTACCCCGACAACGATATGCCCAAGGGCATTATTCTCGACCTTAAGCATCGTGACATGGTGCTGAACAGCGTCATCAGTTACGACGCCAAGGCGAACAAGATTGTGGGTCTGCGTGATTCAAGGGCATGGAACGAACACCAAAAGCTGAACTTCTCCATGATGTTCTCCCAACGCATCACCAAGGTGGAGTTTTACGTGAACGACCAGCGTGTGGATTCAGTCAACGCCATCACCGGCACCAACTGTAAAGCCATCATCTATTTTGCCGAAAACACCAAGCAAGTGGTGGCAAAAGTGGCCCTTTCCGCCGCCGCCCTCAACCTGGATGATGCCGACAAAAACCTGAAAGAGGTTCCCGATTTCGACTTCCACAAAGTCCATCATCAAGCCCGTGAACTCTGGAACGAGGAACTCAACAAAATTGTGGTGGAAACCAATGACATTGAGTTGAAGAAAGTTTTCTATACTGCCTTGTATCATTGTTTTACCTCTCCTTATCTGTTTAATGATGTAGATGGAAAATACCGCGGCATGGATGGACTGACCCATCAGGCCAAAGAGCACAATGTCTACACTGTTTTCTCCCTATGGGACACCTACCGCGCCCTGCATCCGCTGTTGACACTCATTGACCGCAAGCGCACCGATGATTTTGTCTATACTTTCATGCGCCACTACGAACAAGGTGGCATGCTGCCCGTTTGGGAACTGTCAGCTTACGAAACTTGGTGCATGATTGGCTATCACAGCATACCCGTCATTTACGATGCCTATCAAAAAGGCATTTTGGACCATTATTCTGATTATGAGAAACTTCAGATGCTCAATGCCATGGTGTCCAGTGCCAAGCTGAATCTTTTGGGCCGTCCGGAATATGCGAAATACGGCTTCATCCCCTCCGATTACGAGCATGAATCCGTATCCAAGACTTTGGAGTACGCTTTTGACGACTGGTGCATCGCCCAATTCGCCAAAGCTATAGGACAAGATGATGTTTATCAAGAATTTATCAAAAGATCACAGTACTATAAAAACATTCTGGATGCCGAAGGTTTCATGCACCCCAAAGCTAACGGAGGCTTTCTGTTGCCCTTCAATCCCAAGGAAATCAACAACCATTTCACGGAAGCCAACTCTTGGCAGTATTCCACCTACGTGCCCCATGATTTCAACACCTATGTGGATTTGATAGGCGGAACCGCTGTTGCGGAACGCTTGTTGGACAGCCTTTTCGGCACCAGCTCTCTCACTTCCGGCCGCGAGCAGGTGGATGTCACCGGCCTGATTGGGCAGTACGCCCATGGCAACGAGCCGAGCCATCATGCCGCCTATCTGTACAACTTCATTGGCAAACCCTGGAAAACCCAGCGCATGACCGACAGCATCATGCACAGCCTATATACTTCTCAACCCGATGGTCTTTGTGGCAATGAGGACTGCGGGCAGATGTCCGCATGGTACGTGCTCAGTGCCATGGGATTCTATCCTGTTTGTCCTGGTGACAACCGCTACATCATTGGTAGTCCAATGTTCGACAAGGTGACCATCAACCTCGAAAATGGCCAACAGTTTGTCATCACCGCCGCCAATCGCAGCCGCAACGCCTGCTACATCCAGTCCGCCAAGCTGAACGGCCAGAAATACGACAAATCCTATATCACCTACGAGGACATCAAAGACGGTGGGCAACTCAACTTTGTCATGAGTACGAAACCCAACACCAAATGGGGCGTGGGCAAGGGCAAACAGCCCGAAAACCGCTTGGAGCCGGCCATTACCATGGTGCCCAGCATCAATGCGCCGCAGCAGACCTTCAAAGACCTGGTCACTTTCACCATCAGCTTGCACAAACCAGCACAAGTCAGCGACAAAAAACTAGTTTTCCCTGCCTCCACCGACAAAATCTACTTCACCACCGATGGCACCGAGCCGGTGAAAAGCTCCAAATTAGAATACACTGGTCCTGTCACCATTAGCAAAAACACCACCGTAAAAGCAGTAAGCTACAACGAAGTGACCGGTTACAGTCCCGTTGTTGAGGCCAAATTCTATCAATTTGCCCAGGACAAGAAAATCACGCTGCACTCCAAATATTCAGAAATGTATTCAGCAGGAGGCGACAATGCCTTGTTGGACGGCATCCGTGGCCAGACCAACTTCCGCTTGGGCGGCTGGCAGGGCTATCAGGGCAAGGACTTTGAGGCCACCATCGACCTGCTGAAAGTGAAAGACATACACAAAGTAAGCGTAGGATTCCTGCAGGACACCCGCGCATGGATTGTCTTCCCCACCTCCATGACCGTGGAGATTTCTGATGACAATGTGAACTTTGAGCCCTACGGCACCTTCACCAACCAAGTGGCCGCCAACGATTACGAGACACAGATTCAGGAATTCCACATTGACAAACCCGCTCATTGCCGCTACATCCGCATCAAAGCCAAGACCTTCGGCAAACTTCCCGACTGGCACCTCGGTGCTGGCGGCGACAGCCACATCTTTGTCGATGAGGTCATTGTGGAATAGCGGGAAAACACGCATCGACCATTCCAATTTGCTAATTAACTAATTTGCTAATTATTTTTCGTATTTTTGCAAGTTAATTCTTACAATATGTACAGTCTATATCTTAAAGAAATAAAATCCTTTCTGAGCTCGGTGCTGGGATACATTTTCATCGCCGTATTCCTCATTGTGGCAGGACTTTTCCTGTGGGTGTTCCCCAACATCAACAACGTGATTTTCGCTGGGCTATCCGACATTCAAGGCCTCTTCAACGTGGCGGACCTGCTTTTTATTTTCTTGGTGCCCGCCATCACCATGCGCTCGTTTGCCGAAGAGAAAAAAAGCGGCACACTGGAGTTGCTGTTCACCAAACCTCTTACCGACAACCAGATTATCGCCGCGAAATTTCTGGCCTGCCTCACCTTGCTGGTTATCACGTTAATCCCCACGCTGGTTTATGTTATCACGGTATATCTCATTGGTAACCCTGTGGGCAACATCGACATGGGCAGCACCTGGGGCTCCTACCTCGGACTGATACTCTTAGGCTCCACTTACATTGCCATCGGACTATTCTCGTCCTCGCTCACCAACAACCAAATTGTGGCCTTCATCATCGCGGCCCTGCTCTGCTTCATCATGTTCTTCGCCTTCGACTTCATCTACTCCTTCTCCGCCCTAGGCAATTTCGGCTATTACATCAAAACCCTCGGCATTGCCGAGCATTATTCCGCTATCAGCAAAGGTGTTATCGACAGCCGCGACCTGATTTACTTCTTCAGTGTCGTCTTCCTGTTCTTATTCGGCACCAAAATCGTATTGTTAAACAGAAAATGGTAAATCTTCTATAGTCATGAAAGAAAACTCCAACAACAGCCAGCGTTTCAAGAAGAATGCCATCACCGGATTGATTGTCAGCCTGCTGATATTGATTGCCGTCAATATTCTCTCCTCTTTTTTCTTTTTCAGAATTGATTTGACGAAAGACAAACGACACTCCCTTTCGCCCACCACCATTCAGATGCTGAAGAGTTTGGACGACAAGGTTTATATCCGTGTTTTTCTGGAAGGAGACAATCTTCCTGCTGACTATCAATTATTCAGAGAGAAAACCAGGGACATGCTTCAAGAATTTAGAAGCTACTCCAAGAATGTTCATGTTGAATTTATCGACCCTGTAAAAGACAAAACGCCAGAAGAGGTCAATACCATTTTTGGCGAATTCGCCCAAAAGGGACTGAAGCCCATCCCCATCAGCCGTGAGGATGCCAGCGGTTTTTCCACCCACTACATTGTGCCGGGAGCCATGATCGCCTATCACAACCAAGAGTATCCCGCCACGCTGATTGTGGCTGATCCCAGTGGTAACGACTGGCTGGAGTACTCCATTCAGGAGTTGGAATACAACCTGGTTTCCTCCATGCGCAAACTCATGACCACAGGCAAACCCAAGGTGGCATTTCTGGACGGACATGGCGAGTTGGACTTTTATTCCACCTCGTGGATGGCATGGCAGCTGCAACGCTTTTACAATGTGGACCGTGTGCGCATCAATGGCAGAGTGAATGCTTTGAACGACATTGCCATTGAAGACACTGTCAGCCAAACCTTGACCATTCGAGGCAACAAATACGATGTGCTGATTGTGGCCCAGCCTACGGAACCCTTCCCTGATGCCGACAAGTATGTGATTGACCAGTTCCTGATGCGTGGCGGCAAGATTTTGTGGCTGATTGACGCCACCGATGCATCTGCCGACAGTCTGCAAAACTGCCCCGAATTCTTCGCCACGCCCCGCAATCTGCGCCTCAACGACCTGTTTTTCAGCTATGGCGTGCGCCTGAATCCCAACCTGATCCAGGACCTCAGCTGCCAACAGATTCCCATCGGTGTAGGAATGATTGGCGACCAGCAGCAATACAAATTCATGAACTTCCCCTACTGCCTCAAGGTGGTCAACTTCACTGACCATCCTATTGTGCGCAATATCAAGGAGATAAAATCCGATTTCACAGGCACTATCGATTATGTGGGCAAGGACAACGAGCTGAAAAAGACTCCCTTGCTGCTGACTTCGGAACGTACCAAAATCGTGCCTGCTCCGGCTATCGTCACCATCAATGTGGGCTTGGCCACCCCCAATTTGCAGGAATATGCCTTCAAGTACCTGCCTATCGCCGCCATCGTGGAAGGCACTTTTGAGTCTGCTTTCAACGGTATCTTGCCGATGGAATTCGACACCATGAAAGAGTTGGGATTTTTGCAGAAGAGCGAACCGACCCGTCAGATTTTTGTGGCCGATGGCGACATCATCCGCAACTTTATCGACCGTCAGCGCAACCAGCCCTACCCCACCGGCTACGACATTTATACCGGCGTGATGTACGACAACACTGACTTCCTGCTCAACTGCGTCAACTACCTCTGCGATGATGACGACCTCCTGCAAATCCGCTCCAAAAACTTCAAAATCGGCTCTTTGGACCCTGTCAAAATCAGAAACCACAAAAATCTATATTCCGTGTTGAATATCGTAATTCCGCTGGCATTGATACTCATCATGGGTATTATCCTGATTATTATCCGAAAAGTTAAATACAGCAGAAAATAAAACACTGTGTCACAACTTATTGAACAAATCTTGCAACACAAAAGTGTTTCGTTTGTCGGCATGGAGAAGAACACCGGCAAGACGGAATGCCTCAATTATGTGCTGAAAGAGCTGTATCAGACGGACAAAAAAATCGCCATCACCTCCATCGGTATCGACGGCGAGAGTGTGGACCAGGTGACCGAAACACCCAAGCCTGAGATTGAACTGGCCAAAGGCACCATTTTCATCACTTCGGAAAAGCACTACAAGGAGAAGCGCCCCACCTCTGACATCTTGGACGTTTCCAATTTCGGCACATCGCTCGGGCGCTTGATTACCGCCAAAGCACTGCAGCGGGGAAAAGCCATCATTTCTGGCCCCAGTTCCACAGGAAGAATCAAGCAAGTGCTGTCAGAAATGCCCAAATACGGTGTGGACATCACCTTGGTGGACGGTGCCCTTTCCCGCAAAAGTTTTGGTGCCCCCACCATTACTGAGAGCCTCATCTTAAGCACAGGAGCCGCTTTGTCGCCCCATCTGCCAGAACTGATTCGCAAGACGCAATTTGTGTGTCGCCTTATCCACTTGCCTGCTTTCTCGGAAAATGCCACAGACACACTCGCTGACGTCAATTCCGGCCTATGGGCACAAGATAGCGATGGACAGTGGCACGATTTGGAGATTCCCTCTACCCTGCTGTTGGACAAATACAAAGACCGTTTGTTCAAGTACGGCAATACCTTTTACATCGGCGGCATCGTCACCGACAAGATATTCGACTACTTGAGGATGCAGCCGAATATCAGCAAGACCATTGTCATTGTGAAAGATTTTACCAAAATCTTCGCTGTTCCCAAATCAGTCAACGCCTTTCTGAAGAAAGGTGGGCAATTGTTTGTGCTGTATGCGGCAAAATTGCTGGCGGTGTGTGTCAATCCCACCTCTCCTACAGGCTATAACATTAACTCCGCCCTGCTTCGTGAAAAAATGTCAGAGGCGTTGCAGTTGCCAGTGTATGATGTAAAATATTTGTAGAGACGTTTCCTGAAACGTCTCTACAGGTCTTCGGAATCAAATTACAGAAAAGACACAATGCATTGCCTCTCTATAGGAATCAAGTTACAGGGGACAGGGGACAGTTTTCGAGGGAATATAATTGTCAACTATCAATTGTCAACTATCAAAAATCCAGCCCCATTTCAACCTTGGCGGCATCGCTCATCATCTCGAAATCCCAAGGCGGCTCGAAAGTCAGACGCAAGGAAACGCCTTTCACCCCTTCAATCTCCGACACCTTTTTCTTCACCTCCACGGGCAAAGACTCCGCTACGGGGCAGTTGGGAGCGGTGAGGGTCATCAGGATATTGACAATATCATCTTCTTGGATTTCAATATTATAAATAAAACCCAAATCCCAGATATTCACTGGAATTTCCGGGTCATAAATAGTGGACAGTACTTCAATGATTTGTTCTCTCGTCGGCATAACGTCTCAAAATAAAATGCAAAGATAGTAAAATTTTTAATGTGCTAATATGACAATGTGCTAATGTGCCAATGAATTAGCAAATTAGTTAATTAGTAAATTAGCAAATGGATTTTTAAAGTGCTAATTAGCTCCTGTACTAATGAGACAATTGAAATTTTCTGTATTTTTGCTTTTTCATATTAAGACAAAAAAATGAAGAAAATCATTTTATTCCTAACTGCTATTATACTGCTGACTGTCAGCTGTCGGCAGGGATATGACAATAGCGACAAGATGATTTTCCGCTATAACGAATCATCGGGCATCAACAGCCTCGACCCAGCGTTTTCATCAGGGCAATCGGTTATTTGGCCCTGCAACTTGCTGTACAACGGCCTTGTTGACTTAGACGAACAAATGCGCATTGTGCCCAGCATTGCCAAATCATGGACCATCTCGCCCGACGGCACCGTTTACACCTTCACCTTGCGCGATGATGTGTATTTTCATCAAACAGACTTTTTCCCGCAAAAACGCAAAGTCACTGCCGAAGACTTTGTCTATAGCCTCGGCCGCATCATCGATGGCAGCGTGGCCTCACCAGGAGCCTGGATCTTCCAAAAAGTGAAACGAGACAGCGAAGGCAAGCCAGCCTTCAAAGCTCTCAACGACAGCACTTTCCAAATTACACTTTCTGAAGATTTTCCGCCGTTTTTGGGTATTCTGGCTATGAAATACTGCTCGGTGGTGCCCCGAGAGGTGGTGGAGCAATACGGCAAAGATTTCCGCACCCATCCCGTTGGCACCGGCCCGTTTAAGTTCCAAATTTGGGAAGAAGGGGTAAAGCTGGTGCTGCGCAAGAATCCCGATTATTTCGAAACCGACGAAGATGGCAACCGCCTACCCTACCTGGATGCCGTCGCCATCACGTTTATCGTGGACAAGCAGTCGGTTTTCATGGAATTCATGAAGGGTTCTCTGGATTTCATGTCGGGCATTGACGCCTGCTATAAGGACGCTTTGTTGACCAAGACCGGGGAGCTGAATCCAGACTATGCCGACCGTGTCAAACTATTGACAGGACCTTACCTCAACACCGAATACTTGGGTTTCATGCTGAAAGATGACGGCAAAAACAACCCCTTGCTAAAAAAAGAGGTGCGTCAAGCCATCAACTATGGTTTTGACCGAGAGAAGATGATGCGCTACCTGCGCAACAACACCGGTTACCCTGGCACCAGCGGTTTTGTGCCAATGGGTTTGTCCTCTTTCGACACCGCCAAGGTGAAAGGCTACAACTACAATCCCGCCAAAGCATTGGAACTGTTAGCCAAAGCCGGCTATCCCAAAGGCAAAGGTCTACCGCCCATTCCGCTTTCCGTATCTGCCAACTATCTCGATATCAGCCAATACATCCAGCACGAACTGGAGCAAATCGGCATTCCCGTCACGTTGGATGTGCAGCAGGCTGCCCAACAGCGGCAGATGATGCGCAACTACCAGCTGCCCTTCTTCCGTGGTTCCTGGATCTGCGATTACCCTGACCCCGAAAATTACCTCTCTCTGTTCTACTCCAAAAACCTCCAGCCTAATGGCTCCAACTACACACACTACGTCAACCCAAAATATGACAAACTCTTCGAGAAATCGCAACGCTGCCTCAACGACTCTATTCGCAACATCTACTACACACAACTCGATGCCATGCTGATGGAAGATGCCCCTGTGGTGGTGCTGTACTACGACAAGGTGTTGCGCTTTGTCGGCATCAATGTGGAAGGTATGGATACCAACCCGATAAACATGTTGGACCTGCGAAGAGTCAAAATAAAACTGAAAACTGAATAACATGCTATTCAAAGATGTCCTTGTAGATGAGTCCCTAAAGAAGCGCCTCATCGGTTTAGTGAAAGAAAATCGTATCAGCCATGCGCAGCTATTTTTGGCACAGGCAGGCTCACACTCCTTTGCCTTGGCTATGGCTTATGCCCAGTACATCTGCTGCGAGCATCCTGGCGAGGATGACTCCTGCGGCACCTGCCCCTCCTGCGCCAAGTTTGCCAAGCTGTCGCACCCTGACGTACACATCATCTTCCCGAACTGCACCACCAATGAGGTGAAAAAGGACCCTGACTTCACCCAATTCGCCGCCAAATTCCGTCAGTTTGTCTTCGACCACAACTACCACATCGACATCAACGACTGGCTAATGGAGCTGGGCGGTGAGAACAAACAGGCTTTCATCAACACCCGCGACTGCGCTTTTATCGTCAATCAGAATAGCATTAAGTCTTACGAAGGAGGTTACAAAATATATATATTGTGGTCGGCCGACCGCCTATACCGCGACGCCGCACCCAAACTGCTGAAAACGCTGGAAGAGCCGGAAAACAAGACACTCTTCATCCTCATCACCGAGAACACCGAGAAGATGTTGTCCACCATCCTGTCGCGTACCCAGCTGGTCAAGATTCCCAAACTGAAGACCGAAGTCATTCAGCAACAGCTGATGAAAGAATATGGCATTGACGAAGTGCAGGCTGCCGATATCGCCACCCTGGCCGACGGCAACTACAACCGCGCCATGGAGCTGATGAATGACGACAGTGACTACAAGGAAACGCTGGCCCAAGTTCAAATGGTATTGGGCAGTATGACCGCCCTGGCCCAACCTATGCCCAACAAGACCGAAGTCAACTTTTTGGAAGTGCGCGACTGCTTTGACAGTGTCATTGCCCGTGGACGCGAATACCAAAAGAACTTCCTTTCCGCTTTTATCCATGTTCTGCGTGCCATGCTGATGAGAAACAGCCATCAAGAAGCCGTCAGCAAAGCCAGCAGCATGGAAAAAGACATCGTTGACCGCTATTCCAGGGTCTTTTCACTGAAAAATGTTTCCCAGATTTTTGATGAATGCAACCGCACGATGTATCATATTGAGCGTAACGGCAACTCATCGCTGGTGTTTACTGACTGGTATCTGAAGGTGGCAGAGTTGATTGCTCCTCGCCCTTAACCCTCGGTATCGGCCTGATATACAAGTCCTCCACCGTCTCTGGACGGTAAAAATCCAACCAGCGAAAATCCTTCAGTCGCCGGTCTTTGTCCGTCAGATCTTTATCTGGATAGATTTTCCCGTCTGGGTCATTGTAGAATACAATGCCATCTATCTCATTGTCTGTCAGAATAATCTTCATCTCACTGGTGGCCGACACATTCACACCCATCAGGGCAGTATCCTCATCGGTGATAAAATACACACATTCCGCATTATTGAACACATATACTGTCTTCAGCTGCTTGTTCTCTATATGCCCTTCTATCGTCATCCCTTTAATCTGGTTAAACTCCTGACCCTCAAATACAGAAGAGACAATGTAGCTGGATTTCTTCAACGTAACAATCACATTGACAGAATCTTTCAGATAAAAAGTAATGGTATCCGCACTCAACTGGTTCTCACCCGACCACATCACGGGATTATAATACATCGTAATCAGTGAATCTTTGACATTGTAAGACAACGAATCGCATGCTCCCTGCATGTCTTTACGGTAGAATTTCACCTTGTTGAATGCGAAAATTCTCTGCGGTTCTTGCAGTGTATCAAACAAAATTCTCAAGGTATCGGAATGCAAAAACAATGAGTCTTTGCTTTCATCAATCAAAATCAGCTGATTACTGTCCGTGGCGGTCGAATAGCCTCCTAACTCATGATGTTCCACATAATTACCCTTCAGTACATAACCTTTCACTGTATCGGAAATCACCACATTGTTCCATCCGATGCCATAACGCTGGTTTTTGTCATAATACACACTGTCTGCCCTTAAATGCTGCGACTCGTTGATCAATTCCACATCATCCACCAGAGTGGCCAAATCGGTCTTGGTCTCATACCAGCCAGAGGAAGTATAGATAGTGTTTTCATCAGACACCATGTGTGTACGCGAGATAAAATAGACCGTTTCCGTAGTCGCATTATACAATAACGAATCACAATCCATCGTATAAGAAGCGCTTTTCAGCAGCACATCTTGCGTCAACAACACCTCATCACTTTTAGTATAATAATGCCCTTGGATACTGCTCAAGGTATCCTCCACATTAATCATCGTGCCTCCGGTCAAATAATAGCCCACATCACTGCGCAAATCATACGTCATACTATCAGAATACAAATGAGCAGTGCCATGCACCATTTCAACATTCCGTGCAATAGAGGCGGTTCTTTCATTACCATCATAATAGGCCTTCCTGCCATATAGCTGCACAGAGTCATTCACATTAATGCGAACCGGCTTTCCAAAGGCAATCAAAAAATTATCCTCCTCATAATAATAGGCGCTGTCACAATAGCCGATGGTATTTTCATGCCGGAAAACCACATGTCCCAACAAACGCTGGGCACCTGGCAACCAATTCTCATCATATTCCAGCAAGTCGGCACGGGTATTGATTTTCTTGTTAGACTGCGCATAGCTCTTCCCCCAGACCATCAACAAGCCCACCATCAACAAAACAAGAAACCAACGAAAACTCTTACTACTCATTACTTACGTTTTCTCCATTAACACTGACAATTCTGCCCTGATCATAAAGCGTAATCTTAACCGTATCACCCTCGGCATTCAGTTCTATATCCTCTCCCTGCTTCTGATTATTCTGATAATGAACAACCCTGACAAGATTTCCATTGAGATTATAGCCCATCTGAGTCCCATTGCCTTTATCAAAATGGCCTTCACCAATCAAAACGCCACGGTCATCATAATAGCTCCAATCCCCGTCAAAAAGGTCCTCATAAAAGCTCCCCTGCTCAACAATCTCACCATTAGGATAATACAAAGTATAAAGCCCATGTTTCTTGCCATGAAGATAATGTGTTACAGAAGTTTTGAAACCTTTGATATCAAAAGTTTCTTCCGTACCCTCCAGCAAATCATCCTGATAGGTGCAGCGGGTATCCAATTTGCCATTGATAAAGTACTTTACAAACTGACCGTGTTTCTTGCCATTTTTCATTTCCACCTCAATTTTCAGAGGATGAGGAAGATTGATGAAATAGTACTTGCACAAGCCATTTTCCTTACCGAAACGATAAGGTATCGAGGACTTTACACTTCCGTCTTCGAAATATTCCACTTTGGTCCTGGTGCACGATGACACCGTAAGAATTGCCAACGCCAACAAAGCTATTATTTTGATCTTCTTCATGTTAGTATTAGTTTTAATTAAGACTAAGAGAAGTAGAGACATTTCATGAAACGTCTCTACTATATGACGGTAAATAACAACGACAACATCAAACCCAGATAAGTGCCCACAGCATAGCCCACCAAGCCTATCACAATACCGCTGATCAGGACCTTGCGGTTGCCCATAGCGCCTACAACAGGCGGAATGAAAGGAGGGGAACACAGCAAGCCGACCTGACCTACCACAAACAGATCGCCTTCCACCTTGAATATACGGCACAATATCAAGTGTATCACCAAAGCCACCAACATGATGAAAGCAATGAAACCCATCACTGCCAAGGCCGAGGAATCGATGCTGTAAATGTCGAACTGGGCGGCCACCACTACGCTGAAAATCAGAATAAAAAACATACCCAGTTCGAAAGTCTTGGGAAGATTACGTATCCACGGAACAAAAGAGGCTGCAATTGCCAATGTGGTGATAGTGAGAATGATAATCAACTCATTCAGTTTTCCGGTAATCAATAAGGAAAATCCCGCACCTATGGCCAACATAGCCACCGACAAAAGCAAACCTAAAAGCATCTTGCCGAAAACTCCCTTGGAAAACATACCGCTGTACTCCTCAAAACTGTCATCTTTCACATCAACCATCTCTGTTTCAACAGTCTGTGTTTTGTCACTAAACGGCAACAATTTGCGGAACAACTTATATCCTCCGCCCACAAAAAACATAATCAGCGGGAAGGTTACCACCATCTCAAAAGTATAAGCGATCACAATAATGGACTCATCGACATGCAAGGCGGAACCCAAGGCGAAAAAGTTCATAGTACCACCCGTATAGATGCCCGTCATCATGGCCGCCACATTTCCCAAATCCCTGATTCCCGCATTATGGAAAGCGAAATAACCCAAAATCACAGATGTGACGATGGCAAACAAGCCGGCAAACAGCACAATAAAGGTTTTCGGCAGTGATTTGGTCCATAATTTGAAATCCGAGTTGAACAGCATCAGCGGAATTGCCAAGGGAACAGTAATATTCATCAGCGTTTTGCTGATGCTTCCCATCTGGACGGCACCTTCGGCATCTCCCGTCGGAATCAGTCCCGCCAAAGCCATGATAATACCCACAGCGTATGCCATAATCACCGTTCCCACCTTCTTCACCCAGTCGAAACGATTATACAAAAGGATGATAATCACCGGACCAAGAAGATAGACCAAAGTTATCAATATCACATTCATCCTACAATATTTTAAATTAACCTGCAAAGATACACATTTTTTCAATTAGCAAATTAGTTAATTAGCAAATTAGTTAAAAGCGGAGAGCTGGATTTCGTCTTAACGAATGCACGCAGTGCATGTCTTAACGTCTTGACACCTTAACGAATAAACAATTAAACGATTAAACAAATAAACATTTCAACATATTCAACAATATTTAGTATTTTTGCACTTTATATCTTATAGTATGCTTGACCTCATTTTAAATCAGATTAGAGACAAGAAAATCATCATCCTCGGTTTTGGTCGCGAAGGTGCGTCTTCCTACCGATTTCTACGAAAACACTTCCCTGACATGGAAATTGTGGCGGCCGA
Source organism: Bacteroidales bacterium (assembly GCA_017964255.1). Lineage (GTDB taxonomy): Bacteria > Bacteroidota > Bacteroidia > Bacteroidales > WCHB1-69 > RUG11690. The sequence goes on from JAGCSI010000151.1 coordinate 17,104, forward strand.
CCGAAGCGAGATCCTCAACACCAGCGAATACCAAAACGATCCGAAACTGAAATTTGTTTTGGGAGATAAATACGCTGACAATCTCAACGATTACGACCTGATTTTCAAGACTCCCGGTATCAATCTCAACCATATCAACTATTTTATCCAGCCGCACCGCATCACCTCGCAGACCGAGTTGTTCTTGTACGGCTACAACCAGCAGGTGATTGGCGTCACCGGAACAAAGGGCAAGAGCACTACCTCCTCGCTGATATACCATATCTTGTCCCACAGCCGTGGCAACACCTTCCTGGCCGGCAACATCGGCATTCCCTTTTTTGACATCATCGACCAGTTGGACGAGGATTCCATCATTGTGGCCGAGTTGTCCGCCCACCAGCTGGAATATACCACCATCTCACCGCATATCGCGTTGCTGCTCAACATGTACCAGGAGCACCTTGACCATTTCGCCTCGCTCAGCAACTACCAGCTGGCGAAGATGAACATCACCAAATACCAGTCCGAAACGGATGTGCTGATTTACAACGCAGAGGACGAGCATATTCCCAACCTCATCAAGAGCCACAATTACCAGCGCAAGATGTTCAAGTTCAGCAGCATGCATGCGATTGACACAGGGTGCTATTGTCTCGATGACACGGTAATTCGCGTGGACAAAGGGCAGGTATTAGGCGAATATGACTTGTACCGCTACGACAATCTGCCGGGACGGCACAACTACAATAACATCATGGCCGCCATCTTGGCTGTCAAACAGTTCAATATCAGCGACGAGGATATTCTCCAACATCTGGCCAGTTTCAAGGGTTTGGAGCACCGCATCGAGTTGGTGGGCACTTTCAACGGAATCAAGTTTTACAACGACAGCATCTCTACTATTCCCGAGGCGGCCATCGCCGCTGTCAAGGCCTTGCGGAAAGTCGATACCCTTATCATTGGAGGCTTCGACCGTGGCATTAGCTATGACATTCTGATTGACTATTTTCATCAGAATCCCATTGCCCACGTGGTTTTTACTGGTCCCGCAGGCCGCCGAATCCAACAGGAATGGGAAGCCAAATATCCTCTTCCAGAGGCATTTATCATTGAAGACGATTTTACCAAAATTGTGGATTATTGCCTCCACAACACCACCGAAGGGAAAGTATGCCTGCTCTCCCCTGCCGCATCCAGCTACGACCAGTTCAAGAATTTCGAGGAAAGAGGTCGCCGGTTCAAAAGTGAATTACAACATTTTGCAAAAAATAACGTTATAGAAAAAACTAAAGAACATGAATAAGCGTATTTTTATCCTTCCCATAATGATTTTGATGCTGTCATCATGCACCCAGGCCCAGTCCGAATCGGACAATGATCTGCCACCTGAAACCGAACAGGTGATTTCCATGGCCATGGACAACCCCAACTTCAACAAAACGCCCTCACAAGCAAAAGTGACCCCTGAGGAAGACCTATCAGGCGAAATCATTATGCTGGATGACGAAAGTTTTGCAGAGAAAATCACCGATATAGACAACGAAAAAGGTCTCCAATACAAAGGCATGACCCCTTGTATTGTGGATTTTTACGCTGACTGGTGCCGTCCTTGCAGTGCCATGCACCCCATCCTTAAAGATATCGCCAAAGAGTATAAAGGAAGACTGATAGTTTACAAAATCAACACGGATAAATCCACCAAAACAGCTGCAGCTTTAGGGGTGAGCAGCATTCCCACATTTGTCTTTTTCAAACGCAACACCCAACCAGGAGCCCTCAGAGGAGCACTGTCCAAAAAAGATTTCAAAAAAATCATCGACCAATTCCTTCAGGAAGGCGAAGGAGAATAAGATCACACGCATTGAAAAAAGCATTTCTCTGTTTCTTACTCATCATTTTCAACTTATGCAATTCTTTTGCACAACATGCGGATGCTTGTGAAGAGACCTACGAGCGTCTCAAAGCCATTGAGCAACGTTTTGCGCATCTCGACAGCCAGAACCCTGAAGTGATTACCTTACATTATTATTTCCTGCAGGACTGCATCAATGAACTCCGAAATTTAAAGGATCACGGAGATGACATTCTTTTTTACTGCCAGAATAAAAACACCTTGAAAACCAAGGGAATGCGATTGCTATCGCAGGCAGATTCCCTTCAAAGCGTCTTCTCGGAACAAATCAAGATTGTGGACGAACTGTTTTACCAGAAAGCCAAAATAGAGTATATTTTTGCAGATAATGACCGTACCGAATACTACCTCAACCGGGCCTTGCAGTTCAACAAGCACAATGTGGATGCTCTTATTCTGAAAACCAAACTGAAATTCGAAGAGAAAGAATACGAGGAATGTCTCAACCTGTTCAAGGAATTATTCAATCAGAACACCCTCAGCGAAATGCAGGAGAACGAGGTATATAGTTTATCTTCAGCCTATTATTACGAGATTTACAATCTGGGCGACTCACTGGTGAAAGCCGACAAAGGAGCTTACGCCATTGATCTTTTCCAGTTGCTGGAGACCTTCTGCCATGAGATTCCCTCCTCCTACTGCAATGACGACTACTATCATGGCATCATGCGCTCAAAGCAAGGCGTTTACGAGTCCTACATCGCCATTGCCCGCGCCGCCCGCGAACGCAAAAACTACGAGCTGGAGCGCAAATTCCTCCGCTACGCCGAAGAGTACCTGAAAGAAAACGGGATGGGAAAGAATTGACAGTTGATAATTGACAATTTGTCCGAAACGGATTGAGGGAAAACTTCTAAACTACGGCAAAAATAAGAAGCGAAGTTATTTCTGCGCCGCCAACACGACTGGAGAACCTAACTTCTCGTAAGTATTATTGTTCTCCAGTAGATAATAGTTGCCATGATGACTTAGATAATAATGCTGGTCGTAATAGATGACTTCCATTTTGTCTACATCTAGACCTTTGACCTGTAGCATATTACCAGTAAAGCGATAAGTGATTCTGTTTTTGATAGGCGTGTTCCACTGCTGCACTTCCAGTTCCGTCAATGCCGCATCCGTCGCCGCAATATCCTTAAATTCGGCATTCTTGAACTTCACCTGCAGCTTCTTTTGGGCAATGATTTTGTCAACCACGACTACATCCTCTGTCGCCCCCGCCTCCTCTGCATAGCTGAAATCCACCTCATCGTAATCCGCTGGCATTTCATCAACCACCACGCTGTCTTGTGACTCTGCCAACTGGTTCGTCTGTGAAGTTTCGGATTCCTTGCGGGCCACATTCACGTACTTCACCACCGTGTCCTTGGTGTTTTCTCGACTATAAATATGCTCAATGGTTTTGGTAAATGACTTCGACTGGCTCTGAATCATGGCAAAAACCACAAACGCCACCGCAGAAATCAGAAAACCCACGATAAGTCCTATCGCAAAGTACAACCATTTCTTTTCTTTTTTTATCTGATTTTCAGTCATTTATGTCAAAAGTAAAAATATATCATGTAAAAGACAAAAATAAACAATATTCCTGAAAAAAACAAATTGCATCCAAAATTTTTTCATAGCAGAGACGCAATGTATTGCGTCTTTACCGTGATTTAGCGACGTTGCGAACAATTTTGTCTGTTGTAGAGACGTTTCATGAAACGTCTCTACATAAAAACGGCATTCCAACCCTGTGGAGCCAAGGCGTACCTCATCTCTACAAATCAAAAAATTTCGTATTTTTGCAGTTTAAATATTATGTAGAAAACAATAACATTACATATCATGAGAAAAATAACATCAATTCTCTTTATGCTCGTCGTTCTGCTAAGCAGTATATGGGCACAAGAAACTCCAGTAACCTGGAACTTTAAGACTGTTAAAGTCAACGATTCGGTTGCCGAGCTGCAGTTCCAGGCTACCATCCAAGAGAACTGGCACCTGTACTCCCAGTACCACAACAACGGCATGGAGATGCCCATCGAGTTCAGCTTCACCGCGGACAAAAGCTATAAACGCATCGGCAAAGTAGCTGAACCCAAGCCCATTGTGCATTACGACCCGATGTTCAACGACACCTCGAAATATTTCGTCAATAGTGTCACTTTCAAGCAAAAAGTGAAAATCCTGCAGAATGAGCCGTTTGCTATCAAAGGCAGGCTGTCTGGACAGTCGTGCATCGACGGTCGCTGCGTGGCCCTCGACAAGAAATTCAGCTTCGACATTGAGGATTTTGACCATGCGGTGACTGGTGCTGTCACCCCTGCAGACGCTACTCCGGAAGACGAAATTGCAGAGATAGGCAACGAAAAAAACACCGAAGAAAGTATTGAAAACACTAATACACAAAACATTACCAGTACAAGCAATGGTGAACAAGAAGAGTCTTTATGGTCATTTTTCATCGTAGCCTTCTTGGGCGGCTTAGTAGGTTTACTCATGCCTTGCGTCTTTCCGATGATTCCGATGACCGTATCCTACTTCATGAAATCGGGCAGCAAGGCCAAGCTCCATGCCCTCATCTACGGACTTTCCATTGTCGTTATTTATGTGATTTTCGGCATAGTTCTCTCCCTGATTTTCGGTCCTGACTTTGCTAACATCCTTAGCACGCACTGGATCCCCAATATCCTGTTTGCCATCATCTTCATCATTTTCGCCCTGTCGTTCTTCGGCTATTTTGAGATCACCCTGCCCAGCAGCTGGGTCAACAAGTCGGCCAAGATGGAGAACACTGGCGGTTTGATCGGCATCTTTTTCATGGCCCTTACCCTAGTGCTGGTGTCATTCTCCTGCACGCTGCCTATTGCCGGAGCCGTTGCCCTGAACTCGGTGGGCGGCTCCCTGCTGAAACCCATCATCGGCATGTTGGGCTTCTCCCTGGGCATCGCCATCCCCTTCACCCTCTTCGCTTTCTTCCCTGGCTTGCTGAAGAAAATGCCGAAATCAGGCGGTTGGATGAATACGCTGAAAGTGGTGTTGGCTTTCATCGAGTTGGCATTCGCCCTCAAATTCATCAATGTACCCGACCAGACCTACCACTGGGGCATCCTCGACCGCGAAGTGTATCTGGCTCTGTGGATTGTGCTCTTCTCCCTCATGGGCATCTACCTCCTCGGCAAAATCAAATTCCCCTTGGATGACGACATGCCCGTACAGAAAAGTCCCTTCCGCTTCATGATGGCCATCCTCACTTTCGCTTTTGTAGTCTATATGATTCCTGGCATGTTCGGTGCTCCGCTGAAAGCCATCTCAGGCTGGTTGCCGCCCATGACCACCCAAGATTTCGACATCAACAATGTGGTGCGCACAGAAGCCGGCAATGCCAGCAACAATACCATCAGCATGGATGAGGCGATTCTGTATGTCGACCAACTGGATTTGCCCCATGGCATCCAAGGTTACTTTGACTATGACCAAGCTTTGCGTGTGGCCAAACAGCTGAACAAGCCCGTATTCATTGATTTCACCGGCCATGGATGCGTGAACTGCCGCAACGTGGAAAACGCCGTATGGATTGATCCGCAAGTTCGTAAGATGTTCTCCGAAGAGTTTGTGGTAGTGGCACTTTATGTAGATGATAAGAACATCCAGCTTCCTGAAGACCAACAGCTTATGGATGAAGACGGCGACCCCATCACCACCTTGGGAGGCAAGAACATGTTCATTCAGAACACCATCTATAAAGAAAACTCACAGCCCTGTTACTTTATCGTTGACACGGATGGTTCAGTATTGGCAGGACCTACCTATTATGAGAAAGATGTCAACAAATACATGGATTTTCTGAAATCAGGTATCAAGGCTTATCAAGAAAAACATCAATAATATTCCTCATGAATAATATCTTCTGAAATGAAAGCAAAAAAACTCATACTCGCACTCCTCTCCGGCTTATTGCTGTGGCTGTCATGGAATCCCAACGGACTGCCATTCCTGATATTTTTCTCCTTTGTTCCTTTACTGGTCATCAGCGATTTATTGATCGGCGAAGGACACAAACATTCCTCCGGACGGGCATTCTGCTACAGTTTGATTGCCTTTCTGATATGGAATACTGGCACCACCTGGTGGATCTTCAATAGCACAGGCCCAGGTGCCATCGTCACTTTTATCCTCAACAGCAGCTTCATGGCTTTGGTCATTGCCGTCTGGCATTTCTGCCGCCGCAAAGGCATGCCCGGATGGCTGCAGCCCATCGCCCTCATCTCTTTCTGGATGTCGTTCGAGTACCTGCACCTCAACTGGGACCTCACCTGGCCGTGGCTGAACCTCGGCAATGTCTTTGACAGCTGTACGCAATATGTACAATGGTATGAATATACCGGAACCTTCGGCGGAACCCTTTGGGTTTTAGCAGCCAACTTATTGATTTATTACACGATACGTTTCTTTAACAGTAAAAGAAAAATGGCGATTGCTTTCGGCTCTGTTTTCGTATTATGGATTGCATTGCCCGTGATTTCTTCTGTACTTATCTATCATCATTACAAGAATAATCTCAGACATGACAACCCCGTAGAAGCCATTATTGTTCAGCACAATACGGAAGCTTACGAAGAACAGTTCCGCATGTCGAACATCGAGCATACCCTGCGTATTCTTGATGTGGCCATGCCATTGGTGACCGACAGCACCCAGTTGATAGTCACGGCAGAGTCATCCATCTCCCACACCATCTCCGCTAACGCCCTGTTAGACAGAAGCTATCCAGCTGACACTTACCTGTATTATGGTTTTACCGTGCTGGATTCAGTAATTGCACACTATCCCAATCTGAATTTCATTTTGGGTCTTTCCACTTTCGAAACCTTTACGGAAGAACCGAACATCGTATATATGAAGCGCGAAGACGGGCTGTACCAGTCGGTACACAACTCCGCCACCTGCTACAACAAATATGGAGTGACCGACCTGTACCACAAGAGTCGTCTGGTACCCGGTGTGGAGAAGATGCCTTTCCCGAAATTGTTCTTCTTCCTTGAAGACCTGGTGATTGATTTAGGCGGTCCACGCACCTCATTAAGTCCCGACACAGCCCAGCATGCCTTCCAGACCACCATCAACAATGGCACAGTAAAAGTCGGCACGGTGATATGCTACGAATCCGCTTATGGTGAGATATTTTCAGGTTTTGTCAAAGATGGTGCACAGCTGATGGCAGTCATCACCAACGACGCCTGGTGGGGTGACACCCCCGGCTACAAGCAGCACTTCCTCTTCTCTCGCCTGCGTGCCGTGGAGAGCCGCCGCACCATCCTGCGTTCCTCCAATCCCGGCATCTCCGCCTTCATCGACGAAAGCGGCGATGTGCACCAAGCCACGAAATACGACACCCGTCTGGCCATCAAGCAGACTGTTTACCCCAATGACTACATTACTTTCTACACCCACCATGGCGACTACTTGGCCCGCATCGCGGTAGTATTTGCTGCCATCTGCCTCCTCTGGTCACTGCTGCTTTGGGGCATCAGAATCTTGACAAGAAACAAAAAACAACAAATCAATTGATTGATTACAGGATTACAGTATTACAGAATTACAGAATAAAAAAAATCCTGTAATCCCTTAATCCTTCACACCTTCTAACCCTCTAACCCATGAAAAATCTTCTCTCCACCATCTTCCTCCTTGCCAGCTTCTTCACAGCGGCTCATGCCCAAATCATTGTTGGGGCGGAGCGTACCGATTTGTACTTCGACCAGCTGGAAGGAAAAAAGATAGCGGTCTGTGGCAACCAGTCCTCAAGAGTGGGTTCACAACATTTGGTGGACACGTTGGTGGCTTCAGGCTTCAATGTGGTGACAATTTTCTGTCCTGAGCACGGTTTCCGAGGAGATGCCGAGGCAGGCGCACATATCAGTTCCTCCGTGGATGCCAAAACTGGCATTCCCATCGTTTCCCTATATGGCAAAAACAAGAAACCCGACCTCAGCCAGAGCAATATCGATTTGATAATCTTCGATATACAAGATGTCGGATGCCGTTTTTACACCTATATCTCTACTTTGCACTACGTGATGGAGGCCGCCGCCGAAAAAGATGTGGAGGTCATGATTCTGGACCGTCCCAACCCCAATGGTTACTTCGTTGACGGACCTGTTTTGGACACCAACTACCGTTCATTTGTGGGCATGCACCCCATTCCTGTGGTGCACGGCATGACAATTGGCGAGTACGGCCGCATGATCAACGGCGAAGGCTGGTTAGCCAAAGGCATTCATTGCAAGTTGCAGGTGGTGACGATGGACAACTACGACCACAACACCCGCTATGCACTGCCCATCGCCCCATCACCCAATCTACAAACCCCCGAAGCCATCTACCTCTACCCTTCCCTCTGTCTTTTCGAGGGAACCCCCATCAGCATCGGCAGAGGCACTGATATACCGTTTCAGGTTTACGGTCATCCACAGCTCACGACCGGCGACTATTATTTCACACCCAGACCCATCAAAGGAGTGTCGGAAAATCCGCCACAGAACGGTCAGAAATGCCGAGGATACAATTTAAGCGAATACGCCACAGAGAACTTACAAGGAAGCAACAGCTTCAACATACAATATATTATTGAGGCATACATGCACTTCCCCGATAAGGCCAAATTTTTCAATGCCAATCTCTTTTTCGACAAATTAGCCGGCACCAACCAGCTGCGCAAGGACATCATCGCTGGCAAAAGCGAGGAGGACATCCGAGCCTCCTGGCAGCCGAAGTTACAGAAATTCAAAGAGATAAGACAGCAGTATTTATTATATCCTGATTTTGAATAATGATTGAATACCTCCTTCCCACAGACCAAAGCATCTTTCTGTTTTTCAACGGATTGCATAGTTCATGGGCAGATGTGTTCTTCTATTGGGTCTCCAACCGCTTTATATGGATTCCTTTCTATGCCGTTTTGGCATTTTTTTTGATTAAAAAATGGAGAAAAAAATCCATTCCCATATTCATAGCTTTGATACTCTGTATATTTCTTACCGACCAAAGTTGCAATCTCATCAAGCACAGTGTGCAGCGTCCCCGCCCCAGTCACGACCCCGTGCTGAGCGAGCAGGTGCATCTGGTAGCCAAGCCCGACGGCACGCTATACAAGGGCGGTCCATACGGCTTTCCTTCCTCGCACGCCGCCAACTCCATGGCATTGGCTTTATGGGTCATTCTCTATCTTGGAGAGAAGCGGAAATGGCTCATTATAATAATGTTATGCTGGGTGTTATTGCTTAGCTATAGTCGTATATATTTGGGAGTTCACTACCCCAGCGACCTCATGGTAGGCTGGATATTGGGAGCTTGCTGGGCGCTTGTGCTTTGGAGAGGAGAACAGTGGCTTCAGAATTCAAAATTCAGAATTCAGAATTCATAATTTCACCTGTGCTTTTATTACCAAAGAAAAAAAAATTCATTTTCTGAGCAACGTTTTTTCAAAAATTACGTCTTATGAAAGTAAGATTTTTTTGAAATAAAACTACCATGCGCAGAATCATTACCTTAAGCCTTGTATTCGCCACGCTTTGTCTCGCAGGCATGGCACAATGCAATCCACAATCCGCTGCCAGCGGCTCACCTTGCTCCCAGCAAACACCGGCTTCCCCGTTTTTTTCATGTCCCGACAACAACCCCAATGGCGTGACATTAACCTCTCCTACCAACAGCCAAAACATCTCCTCGTTTACGGGAAGCAACCAAGCAGGTTGTTGTCTCACGACACCCAATCCAGCATGGTTCTATTTCCAGATTAACAACCCTGGCACACTGACCATTCACATTGAGCAGCAAAACAATTCAGGTTCGGGCTTGGATGTTGATTTTGTCTGCTGGGGTCCCTTCACGGCTAGCGGCCAAAATGATTTCACCAACAAATTGTGTTGTGGACAATACAACATCAGTGATGAAACCATCGTTGACTGCAGTTTTAGCACTGCTTCGACGGAAGACTGCAGCCTTGGCACTGTCCAAAGCGGGAAATGGTATCTGTTACTGATCACGAACTATAGCAATCAAGAGGGGACCATTCGTATCAAACCTACCGCTAACTCCACCGCCACCACCAATTGTAATCTAATCAGTACGAACGATAATGCGGGTACTTCCAATTCTCCTGTCTGCGAAGGAGAAACGTTGCTACTCACCTGCACCGACCCTGAAGAAGGAGCTACCTATAACTGGACTGGTCCCAATGGATTCTCCCAATCCACCACCAATCCCACCCTGTCCATTCCCAACGCCACACCCAACATGTCCGGCACTTACCACATGACAATGTCTGGTGCTGCCCAGACCGTCAATGAAGCCACTTTGGATGTAATCATCACCCCCTCTCCCACACCCGGTATTGTGGCAGATCATCAAACCATTTGCATAGGCGAAAGTGTCCATTTATCCACTGACGGCAACCATCCCGACTACACCTATAGCTGGGCAATTATGCAAAATGGCAATTCCTCCGTCATTGCCAACAACAACCAAACTTCCATTGTTGTTTATCCAGCAGAATCCTCCCGTTATGCCCTGATTGCGCAAAAAGATGGCTGCACAGGTATGGAATTTGTTGATATCACTGTCAACCCCAGTCCTGATATTGAGTTTGACATTGACAATTCCTCTTTATGCAATGGGGAAAGTGCCAATATCACCGCCACTGGTGGCACACAATACCAGTGGTCCACTGGCAGTACCAGCAATACCATCCACGTCACGCCCACTCAAACCACCAATTACAGCGTAACCGTTCATAATGAATATGAATGCACCAGTACAGCCACAGCAACTGTCACTGTCTATGCAGGCACTGCCCAGTCCACCAACAATGGGTCTCCCTGCTCCATGCAAACCATGGCCAACCCCTTCTGCACCGATGACAACCCCTACGGTATCACTTACGCCTCGGGAGTTGGTTCCCACACTGCCGCCCCATTTTTCGGGAACAGTAGCGGAAGCAGCATTGGTTGCCTCGGTTCCACACCCCGCCCCGCTTGGTATTACATGCAGATTGACCAGCCTGGCAATTTGTTGATTTACATTGAACAATTTAACACCTCCGGAACTGGTATCGATGTGGACTTCGCCTGTTGGGGACCCTTCACCGCCCAAAATCAAGAAGATTTCATGGAGAAACTATGCTGCGGACAATATACATTCACCAATAGTAGCCAAGGCAGTCACCGACCCACCAATGGAAACCATAACGGTAACATGGGAGGATATCCCGATGGCACTATGGTGGATTGTAGCTACTATGCGGACTATACCGAATGGTGCTATATTCCCAATGCACAACAAGGTCAATGGTACATCTTGCTCCTTACCAATTATAACGGCAGCGCCGGACAAATCACCTTCAGTCCGGTTGCCTCCGCCTCTACCGCCACTACCAATTGCAGCCTGCTGAACTCTGGCGACTCCAACTCTCCTATCTGCGAAGGAGGCACACTGGAATTGTACGTAACCTCTCCGGTTTCAGGCGCCACGTACAATTGGACCGGTCCTAACGGTTTCTCCCAGTCCACCACCAATCCCACCTTGCAAATCCCCAACGCTACCGCCGACATGTCCGGTGAGTACCACATGACCATGACAGGTATTTCCCAAAATTCCAACGAAGCAGTGGTGGATGTCACCATATACCCGACTCCAACACCGGAAATTGTGGCAGATCACGAGTCTATTTGCGTTGGTGAAAGCGTTCATTTGTCCGATGGCGGCAACCATCCCGGCTATTCCTACAAATGGTCAGCCAAACCTCTGCCAGACGGCAACTTCTCCATTTTCGCCTCCTACACCTCTGAGGTGGACGTCACTCCAGAACAATCAACACTATACGTTCTTATTGCCGAAGCTAATGAATGCACCGGTCTGGACTCACTCATTGTCATCGTCAACCCCTTCCCCGAGATTAAGGTGACTATTGACGATCCCAGCTTATGTTATGGCAGAAGCGCCACTATCACTGCCTCTGGAGGTTCGTACTACCATTGGTCCACTGGCAGCAACAACAGCACCATTCGTGTCACCCCTCACGAAACCACAAGCTACACTGTGGAAGTGCAGACCGAAGCACTCTGCAGCGGCGACACCACCGTTGAAGTCGTCGTCTATCCAGAAATCACCATGTCTTATGAGGTGCTTCCATCCTATTGTGGATATCCCTCTGGAGAGATCACCATGCATGCCACTGGCGGAGTTGGCAATTTTGTATACACCGTTAAAGAAGCGGAATTTACAGGCAATGTGGCAGGTTCCCTGTCCGACGGCACATACATTATCACAGCCACCGACAGCGTAGGATGTGACATCAGATCCACTGTAACCGTACCTTCCGAACAAGGTCCTGTTCCATGCTTCTTTTTCACAAGTTCCGATGATGTGAACATGACCATCACCAACTGCACCCAAGGGAATAGCAACATCTATTACTGGGATTTTGGCGACGGTGTAACCTCCACGGAAACCCACCCCGTGCACGAATACATGGATCCTGGCAGATACAGTGTAAGCATGATAGTGGTTGATGAGCACAACTGCACTGACTCACTGCGCAGAGACTATATCATCAATGGCCCTGTCTATATCGCTAATGCATTCACCCCCAATGGTGACGGCATTAACGATGAAATATGCCTCATTGGCAAAACTATTCAGGAAAAGGAATTCCTTTGGGCTATATTTGACCGCCACGGCAGCCTGGTATTCATCACTTACAATCCCGCTATCTGCTGGGACGGAACTCTGTCCAATGGCAAGGATGCTATCCCTGGTGTATACGTTTATCGAATTAAATATAGGGATGTCAACGGAAACTACTTCGAACGCGACGGAAATATTACGCTGATTAGGTAAGAAGAGACAGACAAGATTCTGTATTTAGAATTCATACTAAAGGATCAAGGGAAAAATCAGCTTTATCTACCCGCATACTTATTTTTTCCTTCTGGTGCGAAGATTACAAAAAAAATAGTATCTTTGCACCTTAAATTATTTAGTATGCGTAGAATTTTTTTCTTAAGCCTTTTATTCACAATATCATGTGTTGCGGGAATGGCCCAATGCAACCCACAATCCACGGCCAATGGTTCTCCCTGCTCACAACAAACAGGAGCAAACCCGTTCTGTACTGATGAAAATCCGTATGGTGTAACCTACGCTTCAGGTGTAGGCACTCATAATGCCTCATCTTTCTTTGGCAGCAGTTCTATCGGCTGTTTAGGCTCCACACCCCGTCCCGCATATTATTATATGCAAATTGACCAACCTGGCGATTTGCTAATTTACATCCAGCAATATAACACAGCCGGTTCAGGTATTGACGTGGACTTCGCCTGCTGGGGTCCCTTCACCGCTGCCAGCCAGACTGACTTTATGGAACAATTGTGCTGCGGACAATACACCTTCACCAACAGTAATTTGAGCAGTCATAGACCTACCAACGGAAACCATAATGGCAACACCGGAGGTTATCCCGACGGCACCATGGTGGATTGTAGCTACTATGCGGACTATACCGAATGGTGTTACATTCCCAACGCGCAAACAGGGCAATGGTACATACTGCTCCTTACCAACTTTAACGGAAGCGCTGGCCAAATCACCTTTAGTCCTGTCGCTGGTTCCTCCACCGCCACCACCAACTGCAATTTGTTAAACTCCGGTGACTCCAACTCTCCCATTTGTGAAGGAGGAACGCTGGAACTTTATGTTACCGCCCCACAATCCGGCGCCACTTACAACTGGACTGGACCCAACGGTTTTGCCCAGTCCACCACCAACACCACTTTGCAAGTACCCAATGCCACCGCCAACATGTCCGGCGAATATCACATGACCATGACGGGTATCTCCCAAAACTCCAATGAAGCCGTGGTGGACGTCACCATATATCCCTCCCCCACTCCTGAGATTGTAGCAGATCAAGAATCCATCTGCTTGGGTGAAAGTGTCCATTTATCCGCTGGCGGCAACCACCCCGGCTATTCCTACAAATGGTCTGCCAAGCCCCTGCCAGACGGCAACTTTTCCATTATTGCCACCTATACTTCCGAAGTTGACGTAACACCTGAACAATCAACCGTTTACGTTCTGATTGCCGAAGCTAACGAATGCACCGGCCTCGACTCCCTCGTCATCACCGTCAATCCCAATCCTGTTGTTGAGCTTGTCATTGACGACCCCACCTTATGTTATGGCCAGAGTGCCACAATCACCGCCTCCGGCGGTTCTCATTACAGTTGGTCCAACGGCAGTACTAGCAGCACCATTCACGTCACCCCCAACGAAACTACGAATTATTCTGTGGAAGTGAAAACCGACGCTTTGTGCAGCGGTGACACCACTGTGGAAATCATTGTTTATCCTGAAATAACCGAACATCACGAGGTTCTCCCCGCCCATTGCCACCAAGCTGTAGGTTCCATCACCATGCATGCCAACGGTGGTATGGGAAGCTTTACCTATACCTGTAACACAGCCTCTTTCACAGACAGCATTGCAAACAACTTGAATTCAGGCTCATATACCATTACTTCCACCGACAGTGTAGGCTGTTTTATCACCTCAACCATTGATGTAGCCCATGTTCCTGGCCCCGATCCCTGCTTTATTTTCTCCACCAGTGACGATGTCAACATGGTTATTACCAACTGCACCCAAGGAAACAACAGCTATTTCTGGGATTTCGGAGACGGTGTCACCTCCACAGAGACACACCCCACCCACGAATATATGGACCCGGGGCGTTATAGCGTCAATATGATTGCCGTTGATGAATACAACTGCATCGACTCTCTGCGCCAAGATTATATCATCAATGGTCCCGTGTACATTGCCAACGCATTCTCTCCCAATGGTGATGGCATCAACGACGAAATATGCATTATCGGAAAAACCATCCAAAACAAGGAATTCTTATGGGTTATCTATGACCGCCATGGAAGTCTGGTCTTCAGCAGTAACAATCCCGCCATCTGTTGGGACGGCACCCTGCCCAATGGTAAGGAAGTAATTCCTGGTGTGTATGTTTATCGAATTAAATATAGGGATGTCAACGGGAACTACTTCGAACGCGACGGAAATATTACGCTGATCAGGTAACAGTTAACAGTTGACAATTGATAATTGATAATTGACAGTTAAGATTTATACAAGAAGAGAAATTCTTAGTTCTTAATTCTTAACTCTTAGTTTGTTCCCCCTCGCAAGAGCAAAATGCTGCCCTTGCGGGAATTGGGTTTTCCTTCTATATCCACATAATTAATCTGATAGGTATAAGTTCCTTGCGGAGCCAAGTGGCCATTGATGCCTCCATCCCAGCCATTCTCCGGATGGCGACTGACAAAAATCAGCTGTCCCCAACGGTCATAAATCCGCATCTCATAATTCTCTTCGGAAATAGAATTACCAATCGGCTTAAACACACGGTTTTCCGCGATTTCGCTTTCTGGAATAAAAGCTGACGGCAAATACATTGTCGGCACTTCGTGAATCACATATAAAAGCGACAAGGAATCCAAACAATTATTATCATCCACCACGGTTAGTACCACCGGATACTGTCCGGGATCGCTGTACGTATGCGTGGGTTGCCACTCCGTTGAGCCCTGTCCGTCACCAAAATTCCAATTCCAATGGATAAGGCCCTCTTCCGCCGTACAGTTCACCATAATCACACTTTTCTCATTCGACATACTGAAGTAGAAACATGCGTCGGGACCTGGAATATCACGAACCGTAAAAGCAAGCGTCAGGCTACAGCCATTACTGTCCACCACCGCTACACTATAGTTTCCGGCAGCAACCTGTTCCGCCACGGGACCATCACTGACAATAGGCGAAACCCACTGATAAGTATACATTCCGAAACCACCGGTAGCGGCAATTTCCACCATGCCATCAGCACGTCCACAATGGGCATCGGTTACTTGCACAAGACTCACATGATGAATAATATTATCTATGGTGAATTCAGCCTCTGCCGTACATCCAATGGAATCAATCATCTGCAAATGATAATTTCCAACGGCCAAATGATTGAACTCAGCCTCTACCCCACTCGGCTGAAACACATAGCGATAGGGTTGTGTCCCCCCTGACGGGGACACTTTTATGGAGCCATTATCCTGATTGCATGTGGCATTGATCACCTCCTCCAGCAACAACTCCGGTTCCGAGGTAACCCTCAAGTGCAATGTGTCAGCACAAGGACATCCATGCACATCATTGTAATTATACAAATAAACACCGCTGGCATCATACTGGGCATTATGCCAACTATATGGTTCACAAACAATTACTCTTTCACTTGTGCCTTCCGCATGATGCACCGTCAGATGCAAAGTATCCACCTGCATACAACCATGTTCATCGTTTAAGGCGTACATATACACTCCACTTTGGGTATAAGTAGTGCCATGCCACTCGTACGATTCGCACGCAGTATGCGTTTGCGAATCATGAACAGCCCTGTTGATGGTCAGATGCAAGGTATCCACTTGCCAGCATCCATTAGCATCCGCATGACCGTGAGTATATACACCCGACTCGGTATATACCGTACCGTTCCATTCATACGAATCGCAAGCTTGGGTATTCATTGAAGCAGGTGATGCAAAATGCAAAGAAAGCAGCAAAGTGTCGGTATAAGGACATGCATGCTCATCATTGGAAGAAAAAGTAAATATACCACTCTGTGTGTATCTCGTCCCATGCCAAGTATAAAATGAGCATGTATCTTTTTCTATCACCTCATGAATGGCATGATAAACGGTAAGATGCAAATGAATAATACTATCGCAAAGCGAAGAGGCAATCATCGTATAGCTCGGTGTTTCCGTACTTTCAGTATAGGTCTGCCCATTGATCCAGGTATAGGACTCACATGCGGTTACCGTATCAATTGTTTCGTATGCATCACGAATGGTCAGATGCAAGGTATCCACCTGCAAGCAAGCATGGGCATCCAACACCGAATCAATATAGACACCTGTTTGCATATACGTGTTGTTTCTCCACTGATACGAGACGCAGGCAGTATCGTACATTACCACTGGCATCATAGGAAGAACGGTCAAATCAAGTATCACCACGCTATCGCAGGAGGCGGAAGTTTGGTAAGTAGTACTGAACTGGTGGTTTCCTGGTGCCAAGATTTCCGTCAAGCTGAAATTTGCATCCTGGAATACACTGTTCCAACAAACAGTATCCCTGTATGTGCTTGTGTCCGAAAGGAAAACCCTCACCTGTACCGTATCCGAAGCCGTACAGCCGTAGTTGTTGGTTACCGTCACCGTATAATCCGAAGTCACGTCAGGATGCACCCATATCGTTCGTGTCGTAGCACCCGTGTTCCACTCATACTGACTTGCCGATGAAGAAGTTAACTGCACACTGTCACCCTGGCATATACCATGGGCACCCGAAATGGACACGGTGGGCAAGGCACGGACAGTGATGGAGGAAGTTGCCGAATTGGTGCAACCTTCAGAACTGGTCACCACCACCCGATAGCTCGTACTGGAGTTTGGCGACACTGACACCGAATCGTCCGTGCCGATGACTGTAGTTCCTTGCAGCCACTCATAACTTTCACCACCGGTGGCATACAAGGTAGCTGTATCACCCCTGCAAATGGCACGGTTAGTCGGATTGGCAGATATAGTCACCGTGGGTCTTGGATGAACCACAACGGTTAATGATGCCGTAGCCGCACATCCGCTATTAGAACCTGTAACTGTATAAGTGGTGGTAGTCGTCGGTGAGAATGTACGCGTTGCCCCCGAACCAGATGGAGACCAAGAATAGCTGGCGGCTCCCGAGGCTTGCAATGTCACCTGGGTTCCCCGGCAAATGGTATCTGCTGACGCAGTCATTGTCACCTGGGGCATAGCATTAACCGTCACCTCAATTTGCGAAGGGGTCACCGTAATACCAGAGCCTGTCAATTGCAAACTATACTGACCTGTTTGAGCGACTGTTACATTGGGAATGCTCACCGTCGGCACACTCGTGGTGGCCGTCCATCCGCCAGGTCCTGACCAGTGATAGGTAGCCCCCGACTGGGGATTTTCACAGGTCAGCACCATTGTATCTCCTTCGCACAGAGGACTATTGTAGGTCATAGGAGCCAACAGACTGCAGTTGGTTGTTGCATTGGAATAAGCAGAGACCGGACTAAAAGTGATGGTTCCGGCACCACCATTGTAATTCGTAATCAGCAAAAGATACCACTGTCCCTGCTGCGCATTGGGAATAAAACACCATTCTGTGGATTGAGCCGAGTAGCTGCAGTCTACCACATTCCCATCGGGATAACCGCCCATATTTCCTTGATGAACTCCATCGGTAGGACGATGGCTTCCGTGGGAAATATCATTCAAATTATAGACACCACAACACAGATTGTCCACAAAATCAGTCTGATTGGCTGCCTCGAACGGCCCCCAACAGGCAAAATCCACATCCAGGCCTGCACCCGTTGTGCTGGTCTGCTGAATATAAATCAGCAAATCGCCAGGAGTACTAATCTGCATGTAATACCATGCCGGACGCGGAGTGGTAAAGAGACAGCTGATATCTGACTGCCCCAAAAAAGGAGAGGCACTGTTGCTGCCCGTTCCCGATGGATAGGTGATTCCGTACGGGTTCTCGTCCGTGCAGAATGGACTGGCTGCCGTTTGCTGCGAGCAAGGAGACCCACTGGAGGTGGACTGTGGAATACAGTCTCCCGGTTGGTCAGGGCTTGCAGAGCACTCCACACAAGTGATAGTGGCACTCCATCCATCATAGTTAACAGTCCCGTCTGAATGAAACACAAAAGTCAATGCGCCAGTTGTGGAAGTGATAACCCCCGGAGAAGTTGTTCCACCAAATGAGCCTACCAATGAAGCGGACGAGTTCGTCCCATTGTAAATTTTCAAGTAATCCCATGTTGCCGACTCCAAATGGAAAGAAGAGAACGTCACCCGTAAACATTTGCTGGGGTCGGAAGAGACAAAAGTCTGCGTGATATTCAAACTATTTTCGTAATTCCCACTTGGTCCACCCGGGTCATAAAAATGCACGGTTTGCGGGCAAGAAATCGTCACCGTCCCATTGGACATGTTGTAGTTCTGTCCCCGCAAAGAGCACAAACACCACAAGGTTATGACCAATAAGACAATACGTTTCATCTGTTTACACTTAGCATAAGTTTGCAAAAATACATAAATAAATTGGATTATACCCCTGCTTTATCCCAAAACAAACACATTTCTTCCAAGAAATGAATTATGAATCCTTTTTTTTGTATATTTGCCTTTCAATATTTTATTCACCTAAATTCAAAAATCATGAGAAGAATCGCCCTATTTGTTTCAGCCTTATTGATGGTTTTCGCTTTCAGTTCATGCAGCAAAACCTCTCCTACGGATGTGGCCAACGACTATTACTCAGCCCTGAAGAAAGGGGACTTTGAGAAAGCTTTGTCTTACACCAACATGACCAATTCCGAAGAAATCCAGCAAAGTGTCCAAAAAATGCAAGGTGTCGGTTTGAATGTGTCTGACTATGAAATCGTCAAAGAAGAAATTGCCGAAGACGGCAACAGCGCTATCGTGGAAGTGAGATACACCTTTACGTCCGCTTTCAATGACAATCCGGAAGAGAAAACCGAGAAACTCAATCTGGTCAAAGAAGATGGGAAATGGGTAATCTCGGCGAAATAACCCACTTTTTTCCAAAAGGGAAAGGTAGAAATCGGATAGTATTCATTTCTACCTTTTTCTTTTTGGGGATTATCCTGCTGACCAGTTGCCACAACGATTCGAACACCCAAGAATTTCAATTACCCGGAAACATCCACCCCAAATCCGGGGATTTGGTTTTCAGAACCGGACGAAGTGTGGTCAGCCACACCGTCACCCTGACGGACCAGAACAGCGTGTACTCGCATGTAGGCATGCTTTTATGGACCGGAGACCGATGGCAGGTGCTGCACGCCGTGCCCAATGAGCGGGAGTCCGAAAACGAAAAAGACAGCGTCAAATTGGAGGACATCAGCGTATTCTTCCGTTCCGACAGAGCCTCCCAAGGAGGAATTTTCCGGATTCCCATTGCCGATGACGATACGCTGAAAATACTGCAAAAAGGACTGAATCTATACCGCCAGCAAATGCTGTTCGACAATGCCTTTGATGACCAGGACAGCAGCGCCTTTTACTGCACCGAACTGATATGGTTCATCTACAAAACAGAACTGGACGTCGACCTTTCGCAAGGACAGCGGCACAAAGTACCTCTCTTTCCTCCCCTGATTTTCTGCTCCGACCTGCTTACCTATCCAGAGCTTGAAAAAATCTATGAATTCTAATGGTCTTACTCTTAAAACACCAGTATATTTCTGTTTAGCTGAAATATAGCAGCAAAAAAAGAGATGCGAACAAACGCATCTCTTTTTTTGTTAACTGTCAACTATCAATTGTCAACTGTCAACTACTTCTGCGGCATGTACGGGAAGTCGGTGCCAGGGAAATAGGACTGGCTGCCCAATTGCTCTTCGATACGGAGCAGCTGGTTGTACTTGCAGATACGGTCGGTACGGCTGGCCGAACCCGTTTTAATCTGACCTGTACCCAATGCCACTGCCAAGTCAGCAATAGTAGTATCTTCAGTTTCGCCTGAACGGTGTGACATCACTGCGGTATAGCCGTTCTTGTGAGCCATGTTCACAGCGTTGATGGTTTCAGTCAAGCTACCAATCTGATTTACTTTGATCAGGATAGAGTTAGCCACGCCCTTTTCAATACCCTGAGCCAGACGCTCCACATTGGTCACGAACAGGTCGTCGCCCACCAGCTGGATTTTGTCGCCCAATTTGTCGGTCATCATGCGCCAACCATCCCAGTCGTCTTCGGCCATACCGTCTTCGATGGAAACGATAGGATATTTTTCAGTCCAGTCCACCCAGAAATTCACCATCTCTTCCGGAGTTAATTTGGCACCGGTAGATTTCTTCAGATGGTAAACATTCTCTTCGGGAATATAGTATTCTGAAGAAGCGGGGTCCAAAGCGATGCACACATCCTCTCCGGGTTTGTAGCCGGCATTCTTGATAGCCTGCAGAATCACCTCGATAGCCTCTTCATTGGATTTCAGGTTGGGAGCGAAACCACCTTCGTCGCCCACGTTAGTAGAATAACCCTGGGATTTCAGCACTTTCTTCAGGTTATGGAAAACTTCAGCACCCATGCGCAAAGCATTCTCGAAAGTGTCAGCGCCCACAGGCATAATCATGAATTCCTGGAAATCAATGCAGTTGTCGGCATGAGAACCACCATTCAGGATGTTCATCATCGGTACGGGAAGCGTGTTGCAAGTGCAACCGCCCACATAGCGGTACAACGGCATACCGGCTTCTTGGGCAGCGGCCTTAGCGCAAGCCAGAGAAACACCCAAAATAGCGTTGGCACCCAATTTTGACTTGTTGGGAGTACCATCGATTTCAATCATGCGGGCATCAATTTCGCTCTGATTTTCAACATACATACCCTTCAGCTCTTCGGCCAGGATCTTGTTCACATTCTGCACGGCTTTTCTCACGCCCTTGCCCATATATTCGTTTTCGTCGCCATCACGCAACTCGCAAGCTTCGTGTACACCGGTGGAGGCACCTGACGGAACAGCGGCTCTGCCCATGGCGCCAGCGGCGGTATAAACATCAACTTCAACAGTAGGATTTCCTCTTGAGTCGAGAATCTGACGACCCACAATACCAATAATTTCGCTCATAATTATACGTTTTTAAGTGTTTTAAATTTAAAGTTTGCAAAGATACAATTTTTTTCTCATACTTTTCCACAGATGGAAAAGTATGCAAAAGATCTTTTTCCGACGGTAAGTGCAGCCGCACAAGCTCGTACGCCCCAACCGTCGGCCTTGCCCTCGCACGCATCGTCAGGGCATACAGCCTCCGTCTATCTCCTACTTCCACATACTCGCATCTGCTGGGCAAGACAAGGCCCGCAGGTCTCGAAAGACCATAGGCGAGGCTGTGCGTAGGCCATGCCGACATGCGGTGCGTCCCTACTTTTTGAATTTTGAACTTTGAATTCTGAATTCAAAATGATTAGCACATTGTCTCATTAGCACATTAACTAATTTACTAATTTGCTAATTGAAAAAAAGTGTATCTTTGCATCGCAAAACCGAGAAGCGGATTTATCTTCTTCGAAGTAAGCAGACTTATCATTAAACATCTAATCCAAAGGAAGTTACTAATGGAAAAGAGAATAGGAACAGTCAGTATCCTGGTTTCAGACACCAGCGTTGTACCCGAAGTAAACCGGATTTTATCCGATTTTGGTGCTATGATTATCGCCCGTCAAGGCGTACCCATGCACCAACACGGCTTCAACATCATTACTTTGATTATCGAAGGCACCACCGACGAGCTCAGCAGCCTCACCGGCAAACTGGGACGTCTGCAAGGTGTGGAGGTGAAGTCGATGCTAGCGAAGGCCAGGGGACAGGGGTCGGGGGATAGGTGTTAGGTGTAAGGTTATAGGGGACAGGTTACAGGATACAGGTTACAGGGGATAGGTTATAGATGTTAGGTTATAGGGGTTAGGGATGAGAAGATTAATGGTGAGAGGATGAGAAGGTGTGAAGGTATGGGGGTGAGAAGGTGTGAAGGTGTGAGTGCATGAGGGTGTGAAGGTGAGAGAAGAAGTTGTCACAAGTGCGGAGACGATAAAGTGCCGAAGGCACGACATCTCAATAACCCCGCACGTAAGTGTGGGAGATAACAAAAACACCTCCCTCCTCAAAGTGCCGAAGGCACGACACATAATAGGGAAACAACATATACGAACAACTAAACATAAAAAGACATGGATGCATCAAAGAAATTCAAAAACTTCATCGACAGAGAGAAATTGTATGGTTTGATTGAAGGAGCCGCACCCTCAGAGGCTGAACTTCAGCAGATTCTGAACAAGGCATTGGAACTGAAAGGTCTTGGTTTGGAAGACGTTGCCGCCTTGCTGAGAGTGAAAGACCACGACCAGATTTACGAGATCATGGAGACCGCCAAGAAGGTGAAACAGGACATTTATGGCAAGCGTCTGGTACTTTTCGCCCCGGTTTACACGGGCAACAAGTGCGTCAACAACTGCGTGTACTGCAGCTTCCGCCGCGACAACCACCTCATCAAGCGCAAAATCCTCAATATGGACGAAATCGCCACCGAGGTAAAAACCTTGCTGCGTGACGGCCACAAGCGCATCCTGCTGATCTGTGGCGAGACTCCCGCCAACGACATCAACTACATCTGCGAAGCTATCAGAACCACCTACGCTGTAAGGGAAAACGGCCAGTACGTGCGCCGTATCAATGTGGAACTGGCACCCATGTCCGTAGAGGATTTCCGCAGACTGAAAGCGGAGAAAATCGGCACCTACGTATGCTTCCAGGAAACCTACGACCCCATTCTGTACAAGGAATACCACCCGGCTGGCTCTCCCAAGGCCGACTACGAGAACCGTCTGCTGGTGATGGACCGCGCCATGGAAGGCGGCATCGACGATGTGGGTTTGGGCGTACTGTTCGGTTTGGCCGACTACCGCTTCGAGATTCTGGCCCTGATGGAACACGCACACCATTTGGAAGAGGCTTTCGGTTGTGGCCCTCACACCATCAGCTTCCCGCGTATCGAACCCGCCGAAGGTGCTCCGCTTCCTGACAATATCCCGCACAAAGTCAGCGACGATGACTTCAAGAAAATCATCGCCATCATCCGTATCGCCTTGCCATACACCGGTATCATTCTGAGTACCAGAGAGAACGACGATATGAGAACCGAGCTGTTCAACTACGGCATCAGCCAGATTTCCGCCGGATCAAGAACCAACCCCGGCGCTTACGCTTCCGAAGAGGAACACACGGGCAGCCAGTTCCAGCTGGGCGACCACAGAACTTTGGACGAAGTAGTTTCCGGCATGATTGACGCAGGTTATATCCCCTCGTTCTGCACCGGCTGCTACCGCAAAGGACGTGTCGGCCACGACTTCATGGACCTTGCCAAACCAGGCTTGATCAAGGAGTTCTGCATGCCCAACGCCCTCTTCACCTTCCGCGAATATCTCAACGACTTCGCTTCACCCGAGACCAAGGAAAAAGGCTACAAACTGATGAAGGAACTGATTGCCGGCGTGGAAAAACCCACCCTCAAAAAGACCATCGAGACCAATGTGGCCAAGATTGATGAGGGCGAACGCGACATCTACTTATAATCGAAACCTTATTGTAATTTGACATTTTTTGAAAAGCGCACGTTCCTTGGGTTCGTGCGTTTTTCTTTTACATATTTGAATCCTATTGATATTGATCTCCTGCGGAGAAGTTGTTCAGCGGACTATGACTTCTGCCACAAATTCCTTAGGAGATTTAGATGATTTCTATGGAAGAATCTTCCACCCAGCCTTTTTCGCCGTTAGGCAATTTGATTTCCACCCAGGTGCCCACACGGTCGGTGACAGCCACCTTCAAGCCTTCGTGAATCACAAACAGACTGGTACCCGTCTCATTGGGTGTGCCCTTGGCGTTCACCACCGACTGCATCACAATAGCCTCAGGCTGCTGGATATAACGCTTGGACTCCTTGGAAGCAAAAATCAAGGAGAAGATGGCAATAATCAAAGAAATCAGCGCTAACACCACAGCAGTCACACTCAGCCAGCGGCGGCGGGAAACAAGCATCAACGCAATTGATAATGCAAACACAGCCCCGAAGACCACAGCCATCACAGCCCATGCGGTGGCAGTCATGCTTTGGGACAAGCCATTCCACCAGCGCACGATAAACAACTCGGGCAGCACCTCTATCTTATCGGTAATCTGCATGTTAGCGTATGCAATATTATGCTTGATATCCTCGTTGGAAGGGTCCAGACGCAAGGCCCGTTCGTACCACAACAAAGCCTCTGGCGTCTGTTTGGCCTTGAAATAGGCATTGCCCAAATTATAATACAAGATGGCTCCCTCATTCCCATGCTGGATAATCTCCTGATAACAGTCTATCGCCAATTCATAATCACCATTCTGATAGGCTGTGTTTCCTTGCTGCATCAAGGAATCATCCACTGATGCGAAAGCGGAGAAGGCAATCGAAAAAATCGCAATAATAGCAACTATCTTTCTCATAATCAATCTTTTATTATCTACGTTCGATTTTGGTCATAAAATCATGTGCCCGCTGGTACATCTCATTCATCATCTGCGAACTGTCGCCGGGGGCAAAACGGGCAAATTCGCACTGGTTCAATGTCTCCAAGAATTCCTTCACCGATTCCTCGTCCACCTGTTTTTCCTTCAGTTTCTCTTCCACGGTATCCATCGACAACTGTGACAGCGGAATATGGAACTTGTCGCTCATATAGCCCCACAGTACCTGCGAAATCTCCACATAAAACTCCTCTTTCTGACCGGCATGCAGCAACTGACCGGCTTTTTTCAGACGTTTCCGGGCCACCTTGTTGGCACGTCTGTCTTTCATCAAAGTGACATTCTGCTTGGTTTCCATGGTTCTTCTCCAAATAATGATAAAGATAATCAGAAGCAGGAAAGGCAAAATCATACCCACATAGAACCACGATGAATCGAAAAACTCACTTCGTTTTGGATGGAAGGCATTGCCGTTAGTCTTGATATAGCGAATGTCTTTCGACAAGAATTTGATATCTTTTTGATTAGAAGAAGAAGTGGTTACACCCCCACCCTTGCCTTTCTCGACCTTCATCTTGTATGAGTCGCTGGTCAATGTCTTATAGCTATGCGATTTCAAATCGAAATAAGAGAAAGTGGCGGCGGGGATGGTAAAATCACCTGCTTCGCGCGGGATAATGATGTACTCGAAAGTACGGCTACCCGTCACAGTATTGCCACGGGTATTGATATTGTCAGTGATTTTAGGGTCAGTGGCATCAAAATCCGAAGGGAATTCAATAACGGGCGCCTCTACATGCTGCAAATTGCCCGTACCACTGATGGTGATAGTCAAATTGGCAGCATCATTGGTTTTCAGTTCATTACGGCTCAGATTGGAAGTCATCGTGAAATTGCCCGCCAATCCACTGAAGTCTTCGGGCTTTCCATTTTCCGGCAAAGCCTTGCAATTCAGCACCACGCTATTGGATTTCAAATCCAGCTCATAGTCCTGCGCATACTGGCGACCACCGAAAAACATGTCGAAGGGATCGTTGCTCTGCTGCGTATAGATGACACGCGCCATGAAACCGATTTCGAAAGGTGTCACCGTAATTTTGCCCGACTTCTGAGGAAATACAGCGGTACGGCGCACTTCAAACACCGTAAATTTCTTCCCATCAATAACTTCAGTAGTACGAGGCGCCTCAGCATCAGGATTGCCCAAGGTATAGGACCAAAGGCCGCTTTGGGTGGGCGCATTGACGGAGGTCACCTGGTAACCACCGTTGACACTGGGCCCGACGTATAACTTGTGGGTGATAATGACCTGCTCGCCCACGTAAGGATTGCTGTTGGAACAGTAAGCTTTCACAAAGACATCTCGTTTATCAAATCCTTGTGACTGCTGGGCGCGCTGCTGCGATTGTCCCCGGCCACTACCACCTCCAGCCGCGCCTCCTCCATTGCCGCCACCTTCTACCACATTGATGGTCACTGCATTCGACTTCACCTGATTGCCATTGACCACAAACACCATTCCCGGAATTGAGAACTGTCCCTCTTTTTTTGCAGCCAAAGTATAGGTATAGGTATATGATGATGACTGGGTCATCTGTCCATTGACAATACTGATGGAAGACGAAGAACCCTGGCTGGGACCATTCAGCACATCAAAATTGCTGAAGCCGGTGCTGACAATCTTTGAAGGTTTCTCATTCAGGGTCACCTGATAGCGGAATGCCTGCCCCACACCGACCTCGGAAGGAGCTTTGGCAGTGCAGGAAACCTGCGCCCATAAAGAAGCGCAACATATTGTGAATAAAATGGTTACAAATATTTTGAAGGATATCAAAAACTGTTTCATATATCTATACCTTAATTCAAGCTGAATAACGATGCAAAAATACAAAAATTGTGCCGTATGATTAAAAAAAACGTTTAAATTTGCCACATCACAACAAAAAAATCAACCCTTTAAAAATCAGTCTCTTATGAATTCAGATGTAGCATTAGTTTCCGGCGGAGCCAACCGAGCATTAGCCGAACGCATTGCCGAGCATTTGGGCATGCAATTGTTATCCGTTGATATTCCGCACTTTAAGGATGGCGAAATCCAAGTGTATTACAACG
>JAGCSI010000015.1 GCA_017964255.1 Bacteroidales bacterium
AAGTACCAATATCGGGGGATATCGGTACTTTTTCAACGGGCAAGAGGGTGACGGAGAGATCTGTGGATCAGGGAGTTTGGCTGGGTACGAGTTCCGGCAGTATGACACGAGACTGGGACGGTGGTGGAGCATAGACAGGAAAGCGGCAATGTACCCGTCGCTGAGCCCTTATCAGTTCTGTGCGGACAATCCGATAAAGATGGTGGATGTGGACGGAAGCGATTTTGTTGTAGTTATTGATAATTCTGGTGAAAACAAAACCATCACAATTCAGATGAATATTTATACAGCTTCCCAAGAAGCATACAACAAACTGTCACCAGCTGTTGAGGAAATCAACAACATCACAAAAGTAGTGACATTTAATGGTGTGGAATACACTTTGAAATTTGCCATCAATCCTGTTGCTCCAAATTCCAAGAAAAGGGAGGACTATCATAGTAATTTATCTGAGAAAGAAATGATGATTGTTAATGCCATAGACCAAGCAAAGGATGATGGTTACTACGGAAACGCTTTTATGGGTTCAACAGAAATAGAGAAGAGCCGAAAAACAGAGTCGGGGATAATCCACATAATTGGAGGACAAACATCCTCGGGAAAATGTTTTTCAATGAATATTTGGGGGAATACAAGATTCATTGATTACTACAAACTAATCTCCCATGAAATTCTTCATTTGTTAGGTCTTGATGATAAAGGAAAAACTTATTACCCTTCAGGGGGAAGAATGGAGTACACAGCCACTCCAGACAATGGTTTTGAAATGAAAGATATTTCAAATGACGACATCCGTATGATAATCAAGTATATGTTAGATAACAATGGTCTCGATGTGGAAGGAGCAAAGGTAAGGATTGACTACATTAACGATTCTGCCCCTATAGACACCAATGCTGAAATCAAGGTAGAATGAACAAGTTATTCAAAATAGTAATTACGGGCTTATGCCTACTATTCGGTTTTTTCATCACAGGCAATGCGCAGAAAATTATTGGGACAGGCTCTGATACTGTCTACCTGTTGTCCGTTTTCCAAAATTCAGGAGAGAAGGAAAACATAGATGAGAATTATTATTGCGCCGTGTTCTTGGACAAGAAATCCGATATGAAGAATCTTGTACCACTTAAAACGGAAGACTATATGCGTGTCCGCTATGACACAACGGATGTGGCAGTTGGGGAATACTCGTTTATAAAACCGAATGACTCTCTTGAACGGCGTATTGCCGAAGACCTTGCTAACCATTTCTTTAGCAACGCTTGTATTGGTGCAGGTATATCATTTACAAGAGCAGGTATGGAGTGTCTGAAGACTCAAGGAGTGACAGATCCTTATTACCTTTTTATTAAAGACACGCTACTAAAATCCGATATGCGTTCCTTCCCGTTGTATTCTGACATATTGTTGGGGGAAATCGTAGGACCACTGGAATCAGGTGGATTAATTATTTGTGATAGCCCGCCGTGTGATCCTTGGGAGTTCAACTATAATAGGAGAGGTACATATTGCCGGTTATTTAAGTTATATATTGAATACCTTTTAATCGATGATGAAGACGGCAATGTTTTGTCAAAGTCATATTCTTTCACAATTAATACAGATCCATTCCTGCCAGAAAGTATTCGTAATCTTAAGATTCTGGTAGGGGATATTTCTGGCGATGGGGCCTTCTCTTGTTCGTTGAGAGTTGTATTCAAGGGAGATAAACTTTTGACAGCATTACCATACCGCGTTATAAAACTAACAAAATAACAGATAATCATATCTTTGCCCCATGAACCCGCCCTCTAACGAATTTTGGATTCGTACCGCCAAGTAGAGATAAAAGAAGAAAATAGTAATGTATATGTTTTTTTTGTATTTTTGCAGTGTAAAAATAAAAGAATAATGACATCAATGGCATTGAATAATCTTTGGACATATTTACAGGGGCTTGCCCTTTCTCAGAGTGACAAGAAGTGGTTGGCCGACAGGTTGACTATGTCTGCCAATACAACTTCTGCCGAAGATCGCAAAGCTCAATTTTTAGAGTTGGCGGGATGTTGGTCTGAATCTGAAGAAGGTGAGGAGTTTTATCAAATGATGAAGCACCGCAATGATAGTCGTCCTTTCAACCGCGATGTCAACCTTGACGATTAAATTATTATGAAAGGTTTTATTCTTGATACTGACACATGGATTGAATTCTTCCGTCATCGCGGTGGGGTGTATAAACATATAGCTGAAACACCTGTCATGCAAATTTTTGCATCAGAGGTTACTATTGCAGAACTTACTTACGGTGCTCTTCACAGCAAAGCTGTAGAACGGCATCTGCAAGAGCCAAAAGAAATTGAAGAAACCTTTACAGTGCTTCCTCTTGGCAACTGGGCTCGCGACTATGCGGAAATCCGTCAAAGCCTTGTCAGTCAAGGCATGATTGTTGGAGACTTTGATATTATTATTGGAGTTACAGCCCGTCGATATGGGTTGACGGTTGTCACTCACAATATCAAGCATTTTGAGAAAATGCCAGGAGTACAGTGCGTTGATTGGGTGGAGTAAATAATTGCGTCAAGACACCGATTGTTGAATAAGTTTAGGCGATATTTTTTTGTATTTTTGATGCGTCAAAAAAGCCTTAAAAAACTGGAAAAATATATACAACTGCATCAAAAATGACAGCAAAGACAACTCATTACCAAGCTTTTACACCCCGAAGTTCCAATATCGGGGAATCAATGCTTTTTTTACGGATAAGAGTGAAGGGCTAAAAGGAAAATTTCAAATAATAAATACGAAAATCAATGAAATGGAGTTATTAAAAATGAGTATTTTTGCATTTAAAATATAACTGATTAACAATACTATCAATGCCGCAACTCAAAGCCCTGTTCCTGTCTTTGCTCTGCCTCGCGCTTTCGTTTGCGGCCTTTTCCCAAAGCGGAACCTTGCAAAAGTCCGGTACCCGTGTCATCGACTCCTCTTATATCGCCCTCGACACCTTGTCGATTGTGCCGGGCTCTTTTTATTTGGATGGGATCGACAGCGGCGATTACCGCGTGGATTATCTGCATGGCGGTGTCCATATTCTGAATTCTTCGGTGATGGGCAAAACCATGACTTATAGGTATGCCTGCTTCAGCTTTGATTTGACAACTCCGGTGCAGCATCGGTCAGAGTCGTTGAATATCAGGCAGAAAGGTAGTATATACCATACAATGACCCCCATCGTGCCCAAAACCGAGGATGTGTTCGCAGGCAGCGGTACACAGTTGCAAAGCACGGGCTCCATTTCCCGAGGGGTGAGCATAGGTACCAACCAGGACTTCGTGCTCAACTCGACCCTGAATTTGCAATTGTCGGGCAAACTGTCTGACAAACTGGAGATTACCGCCAATATCACAGATAAGAATGTGCCGATTCAACCTGAAGGTAATACCCAGTCAATCAATGATTTTGATAGGATTTTTATCCGTTTGAATTACGATAAGCGCTTTATGCTGGATGCGGGCGATATAGAGGTGAGTCAGCAACAGGATGCTTTTATGCGGCTTACCCGCAAGTTTATGGGGATGGCTTTTGCCGCAGACAATTCGCTGAAAGGTGGTAACCATTTGACTAACAGTGTGGGCGGAGGTGTTAACAAGGGAAAATTTGTCCGACAGACGGTGGAAGTGCAGAATGGGGTGCAGGGTCCTTACCGCCTGACAGGCGAGCAGGGCGAAACCAACATCACGATTTTGGCGGGAAGCGAGCGGGTGTATATGGATGGCGAATTACTGGTCCGAGGGCAGGAAAATGATTACGTAATTGACTATAATACAGCAGAATTGAGCTTTACGGTCAAACATCTGATGACGGCCGAAAAAAGAATTATTGTGGAATATGAATATTCAGACCGGCATTATGCCCGTTATAACTTGTTTACTTTCAATGAATTTACGCATGAAAAGAATCATAAACTGAAGCTGAAGCTGAATTTCTATCACGAGCAGGATTTGAAAAACAGGTCCATTCAGCCTGAACTGAATGATGATCAAAAGCGCTTTCTCTCCACCTTGCCCTCATCGGTTCAAACTGCTTGGTATTATTATGCAGATTCTGCGTTGCTGACCACGGATGAGGTGTTGTACGAGCAACGTGATACATTGTTTCAAGGTGTTCAATATCAAATATATGTATATTCCACAAGGACTGATGTGCAACTTTACCGCCTGTCGTTTTCGATGGTGGGCGAGCGGATGGGAAATTATGTGTTGACCAGTAACACTGCCAATGGACGGGTGTTCGCCTGGGTGGCGCCGGTGGATGGGGTGCCACAGGGAAACTATGAGCCGGTACAGTTGCTTACGGCCCCTCAAACCCATGACATGGCGACGATAGCCGCATCGTACGAGTTCTCGAAAAACACGGGTTTGGATTGCGAGTTGGCTTTGTCCAACCACGATAAAAACAACTTTTCGAAGAATAATGAGCACAATGTTGGTTTTGCCGGTATGCTGTCGTTCTTTCATCATCAGGAGTTGAAACGGAAAACCGAGCGGATACAGCCTTGGATGCTGAAAACAAAACTGTATTACGAGTTCTTCCATAAGGACTTTAGTGTGTTGGAAAATGTCAGGGAAGTGGAGTTCCAACGGAATTATAACCTCGATGAGGCCTATTCGCACCTTTTTTCGGAGCAGATGGTGCAGCTGACCCTGGCTTTGTCACAGGACACGATAGGGGGCTTGCGTTACGATATGAACTGGTTTTCCCGCATTGGCAATATGAATGCCGTCAAAAATGAGTTGACTGCGGATATTCACCAAAAAGGATGGCGCTACAATACGCTCACTTCTTATCTGTTTTCCAAGGATTCAATACAGAAAACCAATTTTGTAAAGTCCTATAATACCTTGTCCAAAACGCTGAAAAAGATAGAGATAGGCTTGAAAGAAAACTTTGAGTACAATGCGTTGCGGACAGTGGACAGCGGTACCTTGCGGCCGGGTAGCCAGGGTTTTAACGAGGCATTGGTCTTTCTGAAAAATAACGACTCCTTGCCCTATCTTTTCCATATTTCTTATAAGAACAGGGTGGAAAGCCGTTTGAAAGAGGGCGTGATGGGCATGGGCGCGATGAGTAACGAAGCTAAGGCCTCTTTCGAGTTGGCCAAGCTGAAAAACAACAGGATTAAGGCCGATGTGACTTACAGAAACATGCAAATCAGGAATGAGCAGGACCGTTATAACACGGAGAACTATTTCCTGGCTGGTTTGGAATATACGGGACGTTTCTGGCGTAATGCTCTGGTTTTGAACACTTACTATGAGGCGGGGAGCGGACTGGAGCAGAAAATGGTGTTCTCGTACCTGAAAGTAGCGGAAGGGCAGGGCGTTTATGTGTGGAATGACTATAACGGTAATGGTATCGAGGAGTTGGATGAATTTGAGGTGGCCGCTTTCCGCGACCAAGCCAACTATATCAAGGTGTGGCAGAATGGAACGGACTATGTGAATACCCATAACAACCAGTTTGTCCAGTCCATTCAGCTGCGTCCTGCCAATGTATGGTCGGGTAAGAAGGATTTCCGTCGTGTGCTGGCCCGTTTTTCCGATGCCGCCAATCTGAAAATAGTGCAGAAAAACAATTTCCAGCATAATGCCAATGCCTTTAATCCCTTCTATTTGAATATGGCGGATACCAATGTGGTGTCGGGGAATTTGTCTTTCACCAACACGCTGAGTTATAATCATAAATCTGTTTTCAGCATTGACTTTGTCACGCAGTTGAATCGGAGTAAAAATCTATTGTATTATGGAACCGATCGTGGCAGTTATGATATGCAACAGCTGGTGTTCCGGGCTAATGCGGGCAAGATGGTGAGCCTGAAGACGGATTATCTGCATTCGGTGAAGACCAATTATTCGGAATTCCTTTCCTCGCGTTGTTTTGCTATAGTGGAGCATTGTGCTACGATGGAAGTTATATTTCAGTATAAGAACAAATTACATGTAAAGACGGCGTATTTGTTCTCCTTTAAGCGCAATCGTCAGGGCTTTCAGGAGGCGCAGCAGCATAAACTGGACGCGGAGTTCAAATACAAGATGGTCAAGAAGGGGAATTTGACCTTGGCCGCGGCTTATTACAATATTAAATATAATGATGCGGAGAATAGTAGCCTCAGTTATGAGATGTTGGAGGGCCTGAGTATGGGGCATAATGTGACCTGGGATGCCAAGTATGAGGCCAATATCACCGATTTCCTGCAGATCAATCTTTTATACCAAGGACGCTATACCCAAGGTCACAAGGTGGTGCACACCGGAAGTTTGGAGGTGAGGGCACATTTTTGATGAGCGGAGCGTAATCTGGGGTATGGGAATGCGCTTGATATCTCCTTTGCGGTGCGGGGTACACTTGCCCCGAAGTTCACAAATTGCCCACCGCGAAATGTACATACCACCTCTGAGGCAAAATTACATGTGTAAAAATTAGTAAATCGATTGATTTTTAATAATTTATGAAGACCGTTTTATCGGTAGCTCAAAAAAAACACCCAAAAAAACAAAAAAAAATGAACAATTGTTGATAACGTGAATTATTTTTTGTATTTTTGAGGCTTCAAAATTGTAAAGTTGGATATTGGTGTTTGGAATCTTCAGAAAAAGAGTGGGGAAGAGTGTTTCCTCACGGGGGGGAGAGAAGGATTTTGACACTATATGTTGTTGGTTATAAGAAAAATATAGAATTGACGAGAGAAAATATTAAAGAGTGAACGCATGAAAAAAATCGGTGCTTTTCTGCTTCTTCTGGTGACATGCTCAACGAGTGTGTTTGCGCAAGATGATGCTCAATTTACGCTATTTCCGTGGGCGACGATGTATTATAACGCCGGCGCGATGGGAGAACAGAGCAATACTTTGTGTTTTACTTTCCTTTACAGCCAGGCTTATCTGGGATGGAAAGATGTTTATCAGGATGAAAATGGCAATATTACTAAAGAAAGCACCGCACCTCGTCAAATCCTCTTTAATATCGAATCTTATTTACGTAAGTTAAAAGGCAGTTTCGGTCTGTCTATTCTGAGTGACCGGGTAGGCTTTTATAATAATGTAGGACTTCGTTTTGGTTATGCCTATAAATTGAAAATACCGACAGGCCATTTGGGTATCGGTTTGCAACTTAGTTTCTTTAACCAAGCGATTGACGGTAGCAAGTTGCATGCTTTGGAAGAAGGAGATGAGGTCCTCAGCAAATTGCAGGGAGAAGAGTCTGTAATGGACTTTGACGTGAACTTCGGTTTGTTTTATAAAGCAGATCGTTGGAATGTTGGTATTTCCGGTACACAGTTGATTACAAAGGCCCGTCTGTCAGGTGACAACAGTGTGATTAACCGTTCACGTCAGTTGTATGCCCATGGCGGTTATATTTGGATTTTGCCATGGAATCCTAACTGGACACTGGAACCGTCTGCTTTGTTGAAAACGGATTTGAAAACAGTGCAGTTCGATTTGATGCTCTTGACAAGATATAACGGTGTCTTCTGGGGTGGTTTGTCCTACCGTATCGATGATGCCGTTTCTGTTTTGTTTGGCGCCCGTCCTTTCTATAATCATTCCAATAATTATCTGAAAGGTATTGACTTAGGTTTCGCTTATGGTTTCAATACCAGTAAGCTGGGATATAAGAAAGACAGAGGTTATGGTAACCTGGAAGTAGTGGTTCGCTATTGCTTTGATATCTATAAGGAAGAGATCTTCTCAGGTTACGGTTCAACAAGAAATATTTACAAAAATCAATACTAATACAATAAAATCAGAGTATAAATCGTTTGTTTTGCAAACATAAACAATAGCAATATGAAAAAGTTAGCAGCATTTTTATTAGTTGTTTGTGTGATTTCCCTGTCATGCAAAAACAATGGTGATGGCCAGCTGGTCGGTGTTAAAGACCGTCCCGATTTCATGGATGTAGAGCCATTCGGTATGGTTTATGTTCCAGCAGGTCACTACATGATGGGAGCTGGCGATGAGGATGTTCCTTTCGCATTGACCCATCAGTCCAAGAATGTTACAATTACGGCTTTTTGGATGGATGAGACAGAAATCACCAATAACGAGTATCGCCAATTTGTATATTGGGTTCGCGACTCTTTGGCTCATGTGCTTCTGGGCGAGGCCGAATTGACCGATTTTGAGAAATATGGTCACTACAAAAAATATACGAGAGGTGAAAATGAAGGCGAAGTGATTGAGCCCAAGCTGATTAACTGGAGAGAGGAAATTCCTTGGGATTCAGATAATGAAGAGGTGCAGGCCGCTTTGAGCCCCTTGTTCAACAAGGTGAACACCCGCTTCTATCATTTCCGCCCCAATTCTACCAATACAAGTATGTATAATTATGAGTATTGGGAATATGATTACAGAAATTATCGTGACCCGAAAAATCCTGAGGATTTTGGTGCCTCTTATAAGGAATTCGGTTCCGACAACGATTGGGAGTTCGGTGGCATGTACGCCAATCGTCCCAGCCATTTGAATGGTGGATATACCCGTTTTATCCGCAAGAATGTGGTGAATATTTATCCCGATACTTTGGCATGGGCCCACGATTTCACCTATTCTTTCAACGAACCGATGTTGCTGAATTATTTCTCCAATACCAGATATGATAACTATCCAGTAGTGGGTGTCAGCTGGGTACAGGCTAAAGCCTTCGTACATTGGAGAACAATGTTGAGACTGTCATGGTTGAGCAGCAAGAATTATGAGAATGAACAAGAGTTCCGTTTGCCTACTGAGAGCGAGTGGGAATATGCCGCCCGTGGTGGTCAGAACATGTCTCCATATCCTTGGGGTGGTATGGGTACTCAGAACCAGAATGGTTGCTTCTTGAGTAACTTCAAACCGCAGCGTGGTAACTATATCGCTGACGGTAATGTATATCCCAGCATTGTGGCCCATTATCATCCGAATGATTTCGGTTTGTTCGACATGGCTGGCAATGTGGCTGAATGGTGCGAGGATGCATACGATGAGTCAGCAGTGAACTTTACTCACGACTTGAACCCACAGTATACATACTATGCTAAGAAAACTGACACTCCTGAAAAGAAGAGAAAAGTGATTCGTGGTGGTTCTTGGAAAGACGTAAGCTACTATACCAGAGTGTATGCCAGAACATACGAATATCAGGATACCTGCTGCACTTATGTTGGTTTCCGTTGCGTACAGCATTACATGGGTCGCCAGAGAGGTGACAGCAACAGTGCATCACATGTATATTAATATATAGAACAATAATTAATCAACTTAAATACTTAAACAATTAAAAAAACAAAACTATGGGACTTTACAAATTCGTTAGAAGTAAAGGTTACAAAAATTTTATGACCAAATTGTATGGTTGGGGCGCATCTATTGTAATTTTGGGTGCATTGTTCAAAATCCAGCACTATCCTTTAGCCGGCTTGATGCTGATGCTCGGTATGGGTACTGAAGCTATCATCTTTTTCTTCTCTGCATTCGA
Organism: Bacteroidales bacterium; assembly: GCA_017964255.1. Taxonomy (GTDB): domain Bacteria; phylum Bacteroidota; class Bacteroidia; order Bacteroidales; family WCHB1-69; genus RUG11690. Next base: position 9,499 of record JAGCSI010000015.1, read on the forward strand.
ACCTCTCCACGTAGAATACAATTGGGCATTGGTATATCCCGAATTAGCATTGGGTCAAGAAGACGAAGAAGCTGGTAAAGAAGGCAAAAAAGCTGACAAGAAGAAAGCTCTCACCGGAACTCCTACCCAGCAATTGGATCAGATGTTGACTGAGGCCAAAATTGGACCTGAATTGATTGAAAGTCTGGCCAGCGGTATGCGCAACTTGAGCGATAATGCTCACAAACTGGCTGGCGCCGCTGATGCTACCGCCGCTACCGACGGTTATGTCAACAACTTGAAGAAAGCTGCCGAATCCGTTAGAAATCTGACCCTCCAGTATGACAAGACTTCAAAATCACTGGATACCGATTCCAACATTTCAGCCGCATATCTTGAAAACGTTCAGAAAGCTGCTAACGCTGTGGGTAATCTGGCCAATATTTATGAACAGACTACCAAGGCTCTGAAAACAGATACCGGTTCTTATAACGATCAGTTGAACAAATTGAACCAGAACCTGACTGCTATCAACACTATTTATGAGTCTCAGATGAAGAACACTGAGTCTATGGCTAAGGCTAACAAGTCTGTTTTGGATAGTATGAACAACTTCGCCAACACCCTCAACGCTTCATTGTCAAATGTTGAAGTGTATAAGAAAGAAGTTGACCAATTGACCAAGAACGTGTCTAGACTGAATGACGTTTACGGTAAGATGGTAGCTGCTATGCAACACTAATCTAAATATCCAACTCAATTAATCCGTTAACTAAAATAAGAGAATAATATGGGTGCAACAAATTGTCCGGAAACCCCGCGGCAAAAGATGATCGGTATGATGTATTTGGTGCTGACCGCTATGTTGGCATTGAATGTGTCCAAAGATATCATCGAGGCCTTTAGCCTGGTTGACGACACCATGGTTTCATCAACCGCTAATACCATTGCAAAGAATGAAAGCGACTACTCTTGGCTGCAGGCTCAAAAAGTCATCTTGGGAGCTGAAAAGGTGAAAGAAGCTGAGCAGAAAGCCAATACACTGAAACAAAAGACTGATGCCCTTATCAATCAGATTGAAGAAATCAAGAAGGGCCTCATTATCTATGTGGATAAGAAATACGAAGACAAGGATGGTAATCCTAAAACCGTGGCTACCATTGATTCTAAGGATGAACGTACGAAAAATACCGTATTCATGATTGGACAGGGCAACGCTACCAAAATGAAAGAAGCCATCATCAAATACAAGGCTGAAATTCTGTCATTGGTGGATGATCCTACCCAACGTGCCGCCATGGAGAAAACCATCGGTTTGAATGTGGAAGGTACTTATCAAGGTGAGAAGGGCGAGAAAACCCAGAGTTGGGAAGAACATTACTTCAACGATGTAATTATGAGCGCCGCTGTGACTTTGATCAATACTACCGAAGGTGAGGTTCGTAACGCAGAGTCCAAAATGCTCGAATACATTAAATCTTCTATCAGCGCAAGCGACTTCAAATTTGACAATGTGTCAGGTCGTGCCATCCCGAACTCACGTATGGTGTTCACGGGTGACAAATATACTGCCGATATCATCGTGTCTGCTTACGATACCAAATCAACCCCCAAGGTTTATTACAAAGTTGGTGTTGACACATTGAGAGAAAGTGATATTCCCAGCGCTACTGAGTTGGAAGGCGAAAATGGTCTGGTGAGACTGGAACTTGCTGCCGGTGGTCTTGGCGAACAGCGCTATGCAGGTTTGATCAAAATCAAGGCTCCTGATGGAACTGACAAGTTCTATCCATTCAGTGACCGCTACATGGTGGTGAAACCGTCCGCTACAATTTCAGCTGAAAAGATGAATGTGTTGTACGCTGGTATCGCTAACCCTGTATCAGTTTCTGCTCCTGTAGCTCCCGATCAGTTGACAGTGAACTTCCCAGGCTGTGGTGTAACTCGTGCCGAAGCTGGTAAATTCAATGTTTCTGTTCCGCAAACTTTGGTGGGCAGGACTGTCGAGGCTACTGTCAGTGCTAACACTGGTGGCAAAACACAGGCTATGGGTTCTACTGTTTTCCGTGTGAAACGTGTACCCGATCCTCGTGCCACTATCGGTGCCAACATCAGAGGCGGTAAGAGATCAAAGGGTGACTTGACGGCCAACCCGTTCATCAGGGCCGCTATGGGTGATGACTTCGCATACGACTTGAAATGGACCATCAATTCATACCAGGTTATTTTCATCGCCAAGGGTTATGAGGAACCTCCGTTGACTTGTACAGGTGCCAACTTCAGCGAGGCTGTGAAGTCGAAAATTGCCAAATCAGCATCTGGTACTACCATCATCTTCACTGGCATCAAAGCTTCTTGCGAAGCCGGTCAGAGAACCTTGGACGAAATCACTGTCCGTTTGAAATAAACTAAAAAAATAATATCATGAAAAAGTTCAGTTTATTGTTATTAACCTTATTCGCCGCTACTTTTGCCTTTGCGCAAGAAGAGGGCGAGTTTGACGGCAGCACCATGGCTCAGCCGGTGCGTAAGCCTGTTGAAATGCCTTGGGCACAGGAAAATACCGGTGAATTCTCGGAACCAGTTCCGTTCGCTTACCAGCGTCAGGCCGATGTTATGTACTATCACGTGATTTGGCGCCGTATTGACCTGCGTGACAAGAAGAACCACCCACTGTATTTCCCCACAGAGGTGAAAGGTACGTGGAAAAGTTTGGCTCAGACTATTTTTGATGCCATCGACTTTGCCAATCCTGACAATGCGGATGCACTGCCCATCTATAATGATGAGTACTGCACCATCCCGTATAGCAGAGAAGAAGTGCAGAGTTCCTTGCAACAGACCAAACAGCAACCTATCGTAGATCCCGAAACCGGTGATATTATCGATTATCAAGAAACCTATGAGAGTTTTGAAGCCAAGAATATTATGGCTTATAACATCAAGGAGGTTTGGTTCTTTGACAAACGGACTTCCAAGTACTATGTCCGTATTCTTGAAATAGAACCGATTCTGGAATATGAGCGTGAGTCCACAGGTAGTGGTAACTACGATGAGGATTTGGGCGACGATGATATGGTACGTGCCCAGAAAACTCGTCGTCTATTGGGACATATCTATTATGAAGAGTTGAGACCTTTCCTAGTAAAACAGGAAGTGTTCAATACCAAAAACAATGCTCAGAGATTGTCATACGATGACCTGCTGACTTTCAAAAGAGATTTCAGTGGTTACATCTATGCAGAGGACAATGTTTATGGTCGTCAGATCCAGGACTATATTGCCAATGCCCGTGACCAGATGATAGAATCTGACAGAATCACAGATAAACTTCGTACTTACGAAAGCGACCTTTGGGAATTCTAAAAGCACCCAAAAAAAAGAACTTATTTCATGATTTAATAATAAAGGGAAGGCCGAAATGCCTTCCTTTTTTTATGCCTTGTCTGACAAAATGTCAGTTTTCAATTAGCAAATTAGCAAATTAGTTAATTAGCAAATTGGTAAATCAGTGAATTAGTAAATTAGTTGATTAATCAATTGATAATCAATATATTGCAAATTTATGTGACTATTAATTATTAATTGTAAATTGTTAATTGTTCCCTGAAACCTGTCCCCTGATCCCTGACAACTATTATTGGCATAATAATTGCTGATAAGGCAGTGTCGTTTGTGAGGACGACAACAAAATCAGAAAATAAAAAATAATAATAACAATTAAAAATTTACTACTATGGGAAAAATTATTGGAATCGACTTAGGAACTACCAATTCATGTGTAGCCGTTATGGAAGGTAGCGAACCTGTTGTCATACCGAACAGCGAAGGCAGAAGAACTACACCTTCAATCGTGGCCTTTGTGGGTGACAATGAAAGAAAAGTGGGTGACCCTGCCAAACGTCAGGCTATCACCAATCCTACCAAAACCATCTTCTCTATCAAGAGATTCATGGGTGAGACCTACGACCGTGTGGTCAAAGAAGTGGAACGTGTGCCTTACACCGTGGAAAGAGCCGGTAACAACATGCCGAAAGTGAAAATCGACGACCGCTCTTATACCGCTCAGGAAATCTCCGCTATGATTCTTCAGAAAATGAAGAAAACCGCTGAGGATTATCTGGGACAGGAAGTGACCGAGGCTGTTATCACCGTGCCTGCTTACTTCAGCGATTCACAGCGTCAAGCAACCAAGGAAGCTGGTGAAATTGCCGGTCTGAAAGTAAAACGTATCATCAACGAACCTACTGCCGCTGCTTTGGCTTACGGTTTGGACAAGAAGAAAGCTGACTCTAAAGTGGCCGTTTTCGACCTCGGTGGCGGTACCTTCGATATCTCTATCCTGGAACTCGGTGACGGTGTGTTTGAAGTGAAATCAACCAACGGTGATACCCACCTTGGCGGCGATGACTTCGACCATAAGATTATCGACTGGCTGGCAGAAGAATTCAAGAAAGACTATAATGTTGACTTGAGAAAAGACGCCATGGCTCTGCAACGTCTGAAAGAAGCAGCTGAAAAAGCCAAAATCGAGCTGTCAAGCTCCAACTCCACCGAAATCAACCTGCCTTACATTATGCCTATCGACGGTGTACCGCAGCACTTGGTGAGAACCTTGACCCGTGCTCAGTTCGAGCAGCTCTGCGACGACTTGATCCGTGCTACCATTGAGCCTTGTAAGAAAGCATTGGCAGACGCAGGTTTGAGAACCTCTGACATTGACGAGGTGATCTTGGTGGGTGGTTCAACCCGTATCCCCGCCATCCAGAAGATTGTTGAAGACTTCTTCGGCAAAGTGCCTTCAAAGGGTGTTAACCCCGACGAAGTGGTGGCCGTGGGTGCAGCTATCCAGGGTGGTGTGTTGAGCGGTGATGTGACCGATATCCTCTTGCTGGATGTTACCCCGCTGTCCTTAGGTCTGGAAACCCTCGGTGGCGTGATGACCAAGCTGATTGAGGCTAACACCACTATCCCGACCAAGAAGACCGAAACCTTCACCACAGCTGCTGATAACCAAACCTCTGTTGAAATTCACGTGCTGCAAGGCGAGCGTCCTATGGCCGCACAGAACAAGAGCATCGGCCGTTTCCACTTGGATGGTATTCCCGCTGCCATGAGAGGTATTCCTCAAATTGAGGTGACCTTCGATATCGACAGCAACGGTATTTTGAATGTGACCGCTAAGGACAAAGCCAGCGGTAAGGAACAGAAGATCAGAATTGAGGCTTCCTCTGGTCTGTCAGACGACGAAATCAAGAGAATGAAAGCCGAAGCCGAAGCCAACGCCGAAGCCGACAAGAAGGCCAAGGAAGAAATTGACAAGCTGAATGCTGCCGACAGCCTGGTATTCCAGACTGAGAAACAGCTGAAGGAATTCGGCGACAAAGTTCCCGCTGACGACAAGGCCAAGATTGAAGCCGCAGCCGCTAAGCTGAAAGAAGCTCACGACAAGAAGGACATCGCAGGCATCGATGCCGCCACTGCCGAACTGCAAGGCGCATGGCAAGCTGCTTCAGCCAAGATGTACCAGCAGGGTGGTGGTGCCCCTGGAGCTGACTTCGGTGGCGCTAATCCTGGTGCTAACCCTGGTGCCGGTGCAGGCCAGCCTGGTGGCAACAATGGCAAGGATTCAGAAGTTCAAGATGTTGATTTTGAGGAGGTGAAATAATATCACGAATACCCCGTGTAGAGACGCGATTAATCGCGTCTCTACAATAACCCAAAAGGGCACTGATGATGAATCGGTGCCCTTTTTTAGTTTGTCTCTTTGACATTTTTGCTAAGGTATCTCTTTCCAGTTATTATCTCGGTAATAGTAGATACCACCAAATACCGATAAATTGTGTGACGATACCGATGACCACAAAAATATGGAAGATAAAATGGCGGTAGCGTTTTTTCTTGCCTATGAGGTAGAGCACAGCACCGATGGTGAAGGCGATGCCTCCTCCGATAATCCACATAAAGCCTGGCAGTGTCATGGCCGCGATGGTGTCTTTCAGACTGATGATGACACACCAGCCCATGCCCAGATAGCAGGCCATGGAAAATTTGGAGTATTTCTTCAGGTCAATGGCATTGAGGGTGGCCCCGATGATGGCCAGGCCCCATTCGACGGCGAAAATCGACCAGCCCATGGTGGGGTTGATGGGGCAAACACCTATCAGCATGATGGGCGTGTAGGTGCCGGCAATGGTGAAGAAAATGTCGCAATGGTCCACCACCCGCATCACCTGCTTGGCCATTCCCTTGGGCAGTCCATGATAGATACTGGAGCCTAACATCGCTATGAGTACAGAGCTAACATAGATAATACTGCTGATAAGGGCTATCTGAGAGCCGCTTTTTAGCGAAGCGTCTACGGCCAGAAACATCATGACCACAGCACACAGGGCTCCGAACAGATGGCTTGCACTATTCAGCATTTCCTCTGTGCGGGTGTAGTCGGGGAAGGGCCTGTCTTTGAGGGGCGTTCTTTGTATTTTGCTCATTGTCAGATGCTTGTTTTAATAATGTGGTTTTTGTGCCGAAAGATTAAAAACGGCGGCAAAGGTATGAAAAAAAAATATATTTTTGCAGCGTCAAAAATCGAACGACATGAGAAACAATACCCGACTGAGTGTCAATATCAATAAGATTGCCACCCTTCGCAACGCGCGTGGCGGAAACCTGCCCAATGTGGTGACGGCAGCCATTGACTGTGAGCGTTTTGGAGCTCAGGGCATCACTGTGCATCCTCGTCCAGACGAGCGTCATATCCGCTACCAGGATGTATATGACCTGAAAAAAGTGGTGACTACGGAATTCAATATCGAAGGCTATCCCTGCGAGAAATTCATCAAATTGGTGCTGGATGTGAAACCGACACAGGTGACCTTGGTACCCGATCCGCCCGAAGCACTGACTTCCAATGCCGGCTGGGATACTATTGCCAATGCGCATTTCCTGACCAAAATCATTGAGGAATTTCATCGTGAAGGCATCAGAACCAGTATTTTCGTGGATGCCAATCCAGAAATGATTGCCGCTGCCAAAAAAACCGGCACAGACAGGGTGGAGCTTTATACCGAAAGTTATGCCCGCAATTTCAACGACGACCCCGAAGATGCCATCAGAGATTTTGTAGAGGCCGCGAAGGAAGCCAAAAAGCAAGGTATCGGTCTGAATGCGGGCCATGACCTTTCGCTGGCTAACTTGAAGTATTTCAATCGCAATATTCCCGGACTGCTGGAAGTTTCCATCGGCCATGCTTTGATTTGCGACGCCTTGTATCTGGGTTTGGAGAAAACCATCAGAAGCTATCTGCGCCAGCTGAAATAAAAACATAGGCAATTTTAATTGTCAATTATCAACTGTCAATTATCAATTATGAAAACGGTATACGTATTCCCCGGTCAGGGTGCCCAGTTTTCCGGAATGGGCAAAGATTTGTATGAAAGTTCAGCCAAAGCGGCTGAAATGTTCAATCAGGCCAATGATATTTTGGGATTCCGCATCACCGACATCATGTTTGAGGGTACGGAGGAGGACCTGAAGCAGACGAAGGTGACTCAGCCGGCTATTTTCATTCATTCTGTGGTAATGGCGAAGATGATGGAGGATTTCCATCCTGACATGGTAGCTGGACATTCTCTGGGCGAGTTCTCGGCTTTGACTGCCGTGGGTGCCTTGTCTTTTGAAGATGGCTTGAAACTGGTGTCGCAGCGTGCGATGGCCATGCAGAGAGCTTGCGAGTTGCAGCCGTCAACGATGGCGGCCGTTATCGGGGGCGCTACCGAGGTGGTGGAAGAAGCCTGTGCTGCTGTGGAGGGAGAGATTGTGGTACCTGCCAATTTCAATAGTCCTGGTCAGATAGCCATCTCAGGCACTATCCGTGGGGTGGAGCTGGCCTGTGCCGCCCTGAAAGATAAGGTGAAACTGGTTACACCCCTGAAAGTGGGTGGCGCTTTCCATTCTCCGCTGATGGAGCCGGCTCGCGTGGAACTGGCAGAGGCTATCAATGCCACGGAGTTCAAGCACCCATTATGCCCCATTTACCAGAATGTGGATGCTCAGCCTCATACCGACCCCTTCGAAATCAAATGCAATCTCATAGCCCAACTCACCTCTCCTGTTTGCTGGACACAATCTGTGCAGCGCATGATAAGCGATGGTGCTGAAGAGTTCGTAGAACTCGGTCCAGGCAAGGTGCTGACAGGTTTGATCAAGCGCATCAAGAAGGCGATGTTGTAAAACAACCATCTTTGTCTTCTTCCCATTCATAAGGAATAAGTAACGGAATTTTAAGTTGAAAAAAACAGTGAAACTAAGCGCGGAAAATGCTTGGTGTTTCAAGTTTTTTGTGTAACTTTGTAGTTTAAATTTTCTGTTATGGCAAAGTTCACCCACCTCCACGTACATACTTATTATTCAATACTTGACGGCATGTCCACCATCCCGGGACTGGTGAAACGCTGCCTTGAAACCGGCATGAATTCGATGGCCATCACCGACCATGGAAACATGTTCGGTATCAAGGAGTTTTTCGATTTTGTGGACAAACACAACAAGTCGGTAAAGGGCGAAATCAAAGACTTGGAAAAGGAACTGGAGACACTGCAAAAACAGACTGTGCCTGAGGTTAAGGGTGAGGTGGCGGAAGCTGCCGAGGCTGCGAATGCGCCTGCCGATACAGAGACGGCACAGGCTCCGTCACAAGAGATTTTGCAAAAGATAGTAGAATGCCGTGCCAAACTGGAAGCGGCAAAACAGCGTGTATTCAAACCTATCTTCGGTTGCGAGGCCTACGTGGCCAAAGAGACCAAAACCAACCCTACAGGTAGTCGCACGGTTTGTACAGGAAAGGAGAACGGTTACGGAAACCACCTGGTGCTGCTGGCCAAGAATGAGACGGGGTATCATAACCTTTGCAAGATTATTTCTGCTGGTTGGACCGATGGTTATCATTACAAACCGCGTATCGACCATGAATTACTTGAGAAATACCACGAGGGCTTGATTGTGTCCTCGGCTTGCCTGGCAGGCGAGGTGCCTCGTGCCATCAGCAATGGCGAGTATGAGAAGGCCAAACAGATTATCTTGTGGTATAAAAATATTTTCGGAGAAGATTATTATCTTGAATTACAGCGACATGAAACAGATAAGCCAGGGGGCGACAAGGAGGTGTACGCGCATCAGAAGGTGGTGAACGAGGCCTTGCTGAAGTTGGCGGTGGAGACGGGCGTGAAACTGATTGCTACCAACGACGTGCATTTTGTGCTGGAAGAGCATGGTGAGGCACACGACCATTTGATTTGCTTGAGTACAGGCAAGAAAATGAGTGATGCCGACCGTCTGCATTATACCAAGCAGGAATGGCTGAAATCTCCCGAAGAGATGGAGGCTATCTTTGCCGATGTGCCAGAGGCTTTGGCCAACACCCAGGAGATTGTGGACAAGGTGGAGTCGTTCAAACTGAAACATGACCCCATCATGCCGGAATTTGATATTCCGGAGTCTTTTGGCACCGTGGAGCAATACAAAGAGCGTTTTACAGAGGAGGACCTGAAGGCTGAGTTTGAGGCGGATGCCGAAGGGGCAGGGAGAATCCAGAAACTGGGTGGCATTGAACGGGTCTATCGTATCAAATTGGAGGCGGATTATCTGCGTAAATTAACATTGGAGGGTGCGCACAAGCGTTATGGCGACCCAATTCCGGAAGATGTGATGGAACGCATTGACTTTGAGTTGAGTGTGATGCGTAATATGGGTTTCCCAGGCTACTTCCTGATTGTGCAGGACTTTATCGCCGCCGCGCGTGAAATGGGCGTGTCGGTAGGCCCGGGACGTGGTTCTGCCGCAGGTTCTGTGGTGGCTTATTGCTTGAAAATCACGGATGTGGATCCGCTGAAATACGATTTGCTGTTTGAGCGTTTCTTGAATCCCGACCGTATTTCACTGCCCGATATTGATGTGGATTTTGACGACGAGGGTCGTTATAAGATTCTGGATTGGATTACAAAAAAGTACGGGCAGGAACGTGTGGCCCATATTATCACATACGGTACTATGGCTACTAAATCGAGTATCAAGGATGTGGCCCGCGTGGAAGACCTTGAATTGCAGGAAGCTAACCGCTTGGCGAAGTTGGTGCCTGACCGTTTTCCGGAGGATTCCAAAACCAAGAAAGCTCCCAAGGTGACGATTGAAAATTGCCTGAAGCTGGTGCCGGAACTAAAGGACGCTTACGAAAACGGTTCGCAGAAAGTGCATGATATTCTGCATTATGCCGCTGAATTGGAGGGTACAGTACGCCAAATCGGTATCCACGCCTGCGGTGTGATTATCGGGGCCGACGATTTGACCAATTTTGCTCCTCTGGCCACCATCGAGGACAAGGAAAGTGATGGAAAGGTGCTGGTGACACAGTACGAAGGCTCTGTGGTAGAGGATGTTGGATTGATCAAGATGGACTTCTTGGGTTTGAAAACCCTGTCAATCATCAAGGAGACGTTGAAAAATATCAAGCGCTCCAAGGGGGTAGATGTGGATATCGATGCCATTCCTTTGGATGATGAAAAAACCTATCAGCTGTTCTGCGAAGGCGACACAGTGGCTACGTTCCAGTTTGAATCCGCAGGTATGCAAAAGTATCTTAAAGAACTGAAACCGAGTAAGTTCGAGGATTTGATTGCTATGAACGCCTTGTATCGTCCGGGACCTATGGATTATATTCCGCAGTTCATCGACAGAAAGCAGGGCAGGGAGGAAATCCAATATGATATTCCGGTGATGGAGCGCTACCTGAAAGACACATACGGTATCACCGTTTATCAGGAGCAGGTGATGTTGCTGTCGCGACTGCTGGCCAATTTTACCCGTGGCGAGTCAGATACTTTGCGTAAGGCGATGGGTAAGAAGCAGAAAGACAAACTGGATTATCTGAAACCGGAATTCCTGTCACGAGGCACGAAGAATGGCCATGACCCGAAGGTGCTGGAGAAAATCTGGGCCGACTGGGAGAAGTTCGCTTCATACGCTTTCAACAAGTCGCATGCTACTTGCTATTCATGGGTGGCATATCAGACAGCTTATCTGAAAGCGCATTATCCGGCTGAGTTTATGGCGGCCAACTTGACCAACAACCTCGATAGTATGGATAAAATCAGTGTCTTTATCGAAGACACGCAAAAGCATAATATCAAGGTGCTTGGACCGGATATCAACGAGTCGGAGTTGTCGTTCAGTGTGAACAAAGATGGCAATGTCCGCTTCGGTTTGGCGGCGCTTAAGGGTGTGGGACATGGTGCGGTGGACAGCATTGTAGGTGAGCGTGAGAAGAATGGTCCCTACAAGGATTTCTTCGACTTCATGAACCGTGTGGATTTACGCAACTGCAACCGTCGTGTAATTGAATCTCTGGCCTACGGCGGTGCTTTCGACTGCTTCACAGGAATGCATCGGGCGCAGTTGTTTGCCACAGAGGGTGGGGACAAGAATTTTATCGAAAAGATGGTTTCTTATGTGACCAAGAGCCAGAATACTCAGGGACAGTTTTCCATTTTTGACGATCAACCTGAGATTGCGGCGGAATTGTTGCCCGAGTTGCCGAAATGCGAGCCTTGGAACGACATCGAAAAGGTGCAATATGAAAAAGATGTGGCGGGTTTCTATATTTCAGGGCATCCGCTTGACATGTTCAAGCTGATTATCAAACATTACACCAACACGAAATTAGAACAGTTCAAAGAGACGGATTTCTTTGAGAAACATATCGGCAAGGATGTGAAGTTTGCGGCCATGGTGGTGGCGGTCAACGAAACCCAGACCAAAACGGGCAAGGATATGGGAGTGGTCACTTTCGAGGACTACGATTCCACTTGGACTTGGCGCTTGTTCAGCGAGGACTTTACCAAGTATAAGCACTTGCTGGAACCTGGCAAAATGGTGCTTGTGCGCATGAAAATCGACAAACGCTTTATGGGCAAGGATTATCAGGGACCTGCTTTCTATAATCAGAAACCGGTGGATATCTGCTACTTAAGTGATGCATACGACCACTTATGCCGTTCGGTAACCTTGGAAATCGGCATCGATGACGTATCGGCCAATAACGCGCATCTGATCAAAGAAGCGGTTGTTGCGTCACAGGAACAGGCCAAAGTGCCATTGACCATCAAGATTTATGAGCGCAAGGGACAGTATTCCTCCAATTTCCAGGATACGCAGATGAAAATTAATCCGGAGTTTTTTGTCAGAAACCTTCATCTTCCATTTTCTTATGAAATTAAACTAGGATAATTACTTATGATTGAAAAAGTTACTCTTATAGGTTCGGGAAATATGGCTCATTGGCTGGTGTATGCGATGAGAAATGCTGGCGTGAGAATATCTCAAGTATACAGCCGCCAGTTGGGGCACGCCAAGGCTTTGGCGGAGATGGCTGGGGCCGAAGCCATTGACAATATCAAGGATCTATTGCCCGATAGCGATCTGTATATCTTTTCCATTAAAGATGACAGTTATGAGAATTTGTTACAGCAGTTGCCGTTTCGTCTGTCGCTGGCTGCCCATACCGCGGGTTCTCTTTCGATGCGGATTTTTGAGCCCTATGCGGAATCGTACGGCATCTTATATCCTTACCAAAGTGTGAACAAGAATATGGATTTTAAGAATGTTGTAGTTCCTTTGTGTGTTGAAGCAAATGATAAAGCAATTGAAAATGAATTATTTGTCTTCGCACACAAGCTCACTTCCGTGGTTCAAAAACTGGATGAATCCCAGCGTATGGTGTTGCATCGGGCCGCCATCTTCGGATGCAACTTCACCAATGCCATGTATTCCATCGCTTACGACATCTTGCAAGAGCATCATATCGACTGGCAGATGATTATGCCTTTGCTGCAGAATACGATGGAAAAGGTAAAAACGATGAATCCTCACCAGGCGCAGACTGGTCCTGCCCAGCGTGGCGACCAAAATGTTATCCAATTCCATCTGGATGCCTTGCAGGATGAGTTGTTAAAAGACATTTACCGGGTGGTGACAGATTATATTACGATTCATTCAAATTAGTTAATTTTAGATCGAAGATATAGTCAATGAAAAGTTTGAGAAGAATATGGCTGTTTTGTGTATTGCTGCTGGCATCGTTGGGATTGACAGCACAACAGGCTAATGGCTTGGTCAATATCAGTTACGACCCTTATGGCGATTCTGTTTTTTTTAAAAAGATACAGCATCGGATGGCGGAGATTCGCAAACAAAGGCCTACGGTGGCTTTAGTATTGGCAGGTGGTGGTGCCAAAGGTGCCGCCCATATTGGGGTGCTCAAATATCTGGAAGAGAAGGGAATACCTGTAGACTTTGTGGCGGGTACTAGCATGGGCGGACTGATGGGCGGCTTGTATGCCATGGGCTATTCAGCTGCGGAAATTGATACTATCGTGCAGTCTATAGACTGGAATGTGATGATGAGCGACAATATTCCGATGGCTTATTACGCATACAGGAGTCAGCGCTACAAGGAAACCTACATTATTGATATTCCTTTCTCTCGTTTTGATTTCAAACAGAGTCTTCCGTCGGGTTATCTATATGGTTTGAATGTATATAATATGATGAGTTCTTTGTCAGTGGGATACCAGCATAATATGGATTTTATGGATTTGCCGACCCCTTATTGCTGTGTGGCCACCGAGATTGTGACTCAGACTGAAAAACATTGGACTAAGGGTCCGTTGATTGAAGCAATGCGTTCCACGATGTCCATTCCGGGTTTTTTCAGGCCTGTACGTGTTGATTCGATGATTTTGTCTGACGGAGGTACCAAGAATAATTTTCCTACCGATGTGGCAGTGGCTGCCGGAGCGGATATCATTATTGGAGTTGAGCTGACTATGCCGCGAGACTATTCGAAAGTGAACAATGTGGCTGATGTTCTCATGCAAACGGCCCAGTATTCAGGCGGACTGGAAGCCCATAATCGGAATGTGAAGAATGCAAGTGTTTATATCACACCCGACATTACAGGCTTTGGTATGTTGAGCTTTGGCACCAAGGAAATTGCCACACTAATTGAAAGAGGCTACACAGAAGCTGCCAAACACGAACATGAGTTGGACAGCATTGTGCGTCTGGTAGGTAACGGAGGTCGTCAGATGTGTCATCAAAAAGCCATTAATCTGGAAAAAGAGAAAGTTACTATCTCTTCGGTGGAGTATAATGGTGTGAATGAAAAAGAAAAACAATACCTGGATGGGAAAATCCGTATGAAATTTGATGAGCCGTATGGCAAGGAAGACTTTGAGGTTGCCCAGTCAATTATCTTCGGCACCAGGGCTTTCTCGCAGGTGATTTATCGCCTGATAGAGGATGGGAATGGTTCGTACAAGCTGGTGTTCAACTGCGAGAAACGTCCAAAGCATTCCATCGGCATAGGCTTAAGAGCTGATTCCGAGGAATGGTTTGCAGCTTTGATTAATATTGGCCTCAATCGCAACAAGATATACGGCTCGGAATTCGATATCATCGCGCGCCTGTCCACTTCTCCTTATCTGAAGCTTGACTATAACTATACTCCTATCAAGGGACCCAAAGTTGGTGCTTCCCTCAAGGTGCATTATCGTATGCTGATGGGTTTGGCGGATTTCTTCTCCAAAGGCAAACTGTATATCGAACAATCCCTTCACAATGAGGCGACCGTTTATATTTCCGACACGCATTGGAGCCGGGTTAACCTGTTGGGAGGTTTCCGTATTGAACAAATGCCGTTTTATCGCTATTTCTCTACGGAAGGTTATGAACAGGATAACAGGTGGGATATTTTTTATCCGTATCTATTTCTGCATTGTACTTTCAGCAATCAGGATGACCGTTATTTCCCCAATAAGGGGGTGCGGACCTATCTTAATTATGACTACAATTGTCATAATACCCATTATCTTGGTACAGGTGTTATTGGTACAATCCCGGCTGGACGTATTTTAGCCATCATAGCCTCTTTTAGGGGACGATATGTCATGGGAGATTCAACTCCTTATTATGAATATATGGAAAACTATGTGGGCGGTTCTATGGAAGGACGGTATTATGACCATCAGATTCCTTTTATCGGTTTCAATGGCGAGTATATGTGCAATCGTTTGTTGAGTGTTGTCGATTTGAATTTACGATTCAAGGTGTATAAAAACTGCTATCTGTCGGCTCTTATGGCTGCCTTTCACGATGGGGATGTGATTGACAAAAAATTATTAACGAGTAAGCATGCAGATTTTGCTGCAGGTATCCAGTTTGCCTATAAATCAAAGTTCGGTCCGATGATGGCCAATATTCATTGGAACAGCTCTAACAATAGTGTGGGGATATATTTGGGTGTAGGCTATGATTTTTAAAAATGGAGGATATGAGTAAATTCAAAGCCACGATTTTTTCTATGCGTTTGCGCACGCTGCCATTGTCATTGTCTGGTGTTGTATTGGGTCTGATGCTGGCCATGAAAACGCATGAGGCCTCTATATGGTTGATTGTTTGGTTGTTGCTGACTACTGTGTGTTTGCAGATATTGTCGAATTTGAGTAATGAACTGGGCGATTTTCTTCGCGGCACCGATGGTGAGCAGCGAGAGGGACCAATGTATAGTTTGGCGCAAGGAGCTATTGGTGTCAGGGATTTCAAGATATTGATTGCTATTTTTGTGGTCTTGTGCTGTGTTTTCGGTGCAGCTATGGTATGGACCTCGTTTGGCACTTTCCTGGCATGGCAGCCGTTGATGCTCTTGGTGTTGGGTGTGGCGGCCATTTGGGCGGCTATGCACTATACTTTGGGCAAGAATCCGTATGGCTATAGGGGCCTTGGCGATGTGTTTGTCTTCATCTTCTTTGGATTGGTGTCTGTGCTGGGAGCATATTATGTGGTGGCCCATACCATTGATTCGTGGTCGCTGTTGCTGCCGGCGATTACCATCGGGTGCTTCAGTGTGGGAGTGCTCAATGTCAACAATATCCGTGATATGGAGTCTGATGCGGCTACCCGGATTACCCTGCCACTTAGGATAGGAGAAATCAACGCCAAAATTTTCCAGTCGGTACTGATTGCGCTGGGCTGGATTTGCATGACGTTTTTTACTCTGATTACCTACACTTCCTTGTGGGATTTCTTGTATTTCATCACCTTGCCATTATTCCTGATTCACATGAACATGGTATGGAAGCGCACAGGCAAAGCCCTAGATCCCGCCCTGCCGCTGCTGGTGATTTCCACCTTCGCCTTCGCCATCCTCGCAGGGATATAGTTTTATTTCAAAAAAAATTATTGCTGAGATATTTTGTATTAAAATTTTATGTACTTTTGCCATGTCGATTCTGCGGATTCGACGAAGGCGTGGGCTGATGATTTTCATTGGCCTTCCGTGTTTTTAAACAGCAGGACAACTTGACTTTCTTCATGTACCCATATTAGCATATTTAAAAGATGCCTGAAAAACAACAAATTGAACAACTTTTCGACGCCATAGCTTCTGATTATGACCGGCTGAATCATATTATGTCCTTCGGCATCGACCGTTCGTGGCGGCGAAAGGCAGTGAGGTCCATTGCTGACAATACGAAGCCTATGAGGGTGCTGGATGTGGCGACGGGTACGGGCGATTTCGCCATTGCCATCGCCAAAAAGCTGCCCGCAGGGAGCGAGATTATAGGCGTCGACCTGTCAGAGCAGATGCTGGAGATTGGGGCGCAAAAGGTAATGAAAAGTGATGGTCTGCGCTTGATTCAATTCGCCAGTGATGAGAGAGGGCATATAGGTGAAAATGGTGTAAGGGCAACATGTAATTCTGATCAATCAACTCCCATGGTAAATATCACCCTTCAGCAGGGTGATGTGGAACATCTTGATTTTGAGGATGGCAGTTTCGACCGAGTGAGCGTGGCCTTTGGCATTCGTAATTTTGAACATTTGGAGCAGGGATTGTCCGAGATGTGTCGCGTGTTGCGTCCTGGTGGCAAACTGGTCATTTTGGAGCTGTCCTATCCCAATAATCCGTTCATCCTGTGGTGCTATAAGTTATATGCTTTGCATTTTCTGCCTTTTGTTGGAGGCCTCGTTTCCGGTCATAAAGAGGCGTATCGCTATTTGCCCAAATCCATTTTGGCTTTTCCCAAAGAGGATATCATCGTGCCGATATTGCGTTCTGTTGGTTTTCAAAATATTGAAGCCCAGAAGTTTACCTTCGGAACCTGTGTCATGTATGAGGCGGAGAAGTGATTAAACGTTCTGATGCTGTAAATCCCTATTTAATAAATGGGTGGATAATGCAAGGAAGATAGTGGAACAACTAATCTGATATGGTATTGTCTTTGAAAACAAATTGCAGAAATTCAGATAGATAGAGCCTCCAATTGCGCCAGGTGTGGCCGCCTTTGGACTCGTAATAAATGTAAGGGATTTGCCGTTGTTGTATTCTTTTGACAAATTTCTTGCTCTGCGGATGGAAGATGTCTGTTTTGCCGCTTCCGATCCAATAGATGGTGTTTTTGCTGCTGGGTAGTTGTTTGCGGTGTACGATGGGGGAAAACAAGCCCACATATTTAAAACTGTCCTCGTACATTTTGGCCAGTGTTGCCGACTGGGTGGAGCCAGCTGACAATCCTGCAATAGCCCTTTTGTTCATGTTTGAGGATATGCGGTAATGGCTGGATAAAAAGCTGTCCATCGTGGGGAATGTCCGTTCAAAGTCGTAATGAAACCATGTGTGGTAATGAAACAGATTTTTCATCAGACTCACATGCTCGTCTTGTCCGATAAGTTTTTTGGGGTTGGCGTCTGGCATCACCACAATCAGGGGCTCGGCTTTGCCTTGCTGTATCAAATTATCCACCAGTTGTATGGCTCTTCCTCGCTCGCGCCAGGACTGCTCGTTTCCGTCTATGCCGTGTAGCAGGTAGAGTACGGGATAATCATGGTCTGTGCTATCATATTGAGGGGGCAGGTATAGCAGTATGCGGCGCGTTTTCCCGCTTACCGCATCCACGTATTGGCATAGCTCCGTTTTGCCGTTTAGCGAGTCCGTGAGGCATAAGTCGATTATGGATGAACCGGGAATGATGAACACACTCCGCTTTCCGTCCGAAATCCGTATTGAATCTGCATTGGCAGGGTCAATCAGTCTTTTCCTTCGTGATTTGAACTGGTAAGTGTATACTTCCGGAACGAGGGGCGGGGTGGTGTAGGTGAAAATTCCGTTTTGGCCGCGTGTCATTTTGGCCGAATGCATGTTTTCCCGTTTTACGTTAAACTTACGCTCCCGCAAGGCACAGTCACAATATAGTTTAACCCGGTGACTTTCAGGATTTTTAATCATAAAAGTCACCGAGCCGTCTTCGTTGTACACGGGGGTGCTCGCAGGAGATGTTTGTGCTGTCAGGATAATCGGCGACAGCAGCAACAGCATAATCAGACTTCCGCTAATTCTTTTTGGATAAAGTCTCATGTTCTGCAATCTCTTCCTTTAACATTTCTTCGAAACGTGACACGGAATTGGCCAAACTGTATTGCTTGGCATTTTGGGCGTATGCTTTCCCCATCTTCTTTCTGGCTTCAGGATGCTCAATCCAATAGTCTATCTTCTGGGCCAAAGCCTTGGGGTCTCCATGCTTGAACAGACTGCGATTGTCCAGGGCAAACTGTGGGGTGGCGCTCAACGGACTGTCAGAGATGAGCGGTACCAGACCGCTGCTCATGGCCTCCAAACACGAAAGGGACTCCAGCTCCACTTCGCCCGCATGCACATACAGGTCCGCATAGCCCAAGGCTGCCATAAGGTCTTGGTCTGACATAAAGCCTATGCGTGGAGGATTAGTCAGTTTTTCCGCTTTCTTGCGCAGTTTCTGCTCGCTTAATCCTGTACCGATAAGAATCACTTGGATATGTGACTCGTATGCCGAATGTTGCACCGCCTCCAATATAATCTCTTGGTGTTTCTCTGGTGAGAGTCTGCCGACCATCAGTACCACAAACTTGTCGGCACACCATGACGGTTTGCTGCATTTGTGCCAGTGGAACTCTGAAGGACATCCATTGCTGATGACATGCATTTTGCTGGTGTATCCGTGTTCTTGCAGGTAGTCGGCGATAAAACGGCTGGGACAGTGTATCCGTTTGAATTCTTTGAAGAACATCTTATTGAAACTGCTGTAGATGATGGAGTTTACCCATTTCACGTTTTGCATTTTGAACGAAGCCGTGACATTCTCTGGCTGCACGTGGAAGGCTGCTGTACAGGGCTTGCCCATCTTTTCTGCCATGCGTTTCGTGGCAATCTCCAATCTGAATGGCATATAGCAGTGTGCCACATCGCACCATTCCAACGCTTCCCGAATAACTTTTTCTTCAGGTTCAGCGTATTGGAAGCCGTGACGCTGGGCGAGACCGTCAACCAATGGCGGATGATAAACCGGAACCACAAAACGGTTGGCATCGGGTTTGCCGGTTGTCAGTATTTTCACTTCGTGACCTCGTTTCCTCAGCTCCTCGGCATAGCGCTGGGCTGAAATGCTGGTGCCATTGTGGTTGTCAAACGTCTCAATAACAAAAAGAATCTTCATGTTCATTCCATTTTTATGTTATTCATTCAGCAATTTTTTCTTTCTTCAAAAACGGCTGCAAAAATACTCTTTTTATTTGTAATATTCCATTTTTACTTTTATTAAAATAATAAAATCACTTTATATCAATAAAATAAAAATGTTAATGAATGTTAATTTGAAATATTTTAAAGAAATACACCATTGTGGTAATAGAAAAAGTGAAGAATGGATGGGGTGAAAATCCGTTTGTAAAGATCTGTTTACGACAAAAGCATGAAAATGCCTATTCCGAGGTAATTGCCGACGGCATAACCCAGCAGTCCAATAGCAATGCCCGGAAGGATAATGTCTTTGTTGTTCAACACGGCGGCTACCATGGGGACAAAAGGCGGGGAGTTGATCAATGCGATAGAGCTGACCAACACAAGGTCTCCGTTGATTTTGAATATCTTGGCCAGGATAATTTGTAGGGCTAAAGAACCGAATACGGCAAAGGCAATGTAATACAATATGAAGAGGTGTTTGGAAAATTCCATGTCATGAATGTTGACCATGGTGGCCACAGCCAGGCAGAAAACATACACGAAATACAAGCCTAAATCGAAAGTGCCTTCCAATCGCTTCACGGGTTTTGTCAGCGAAAGCAACAAGGAAACCGTGGTGAGCACTATGATGATGACCGCTGTGGAGTTCTGAAGTGGAATAATCAGCGATAGCGCGTAGGAGATGGCTACCACTAGAAAGGCTGTGAGAATGCCCATTGCTCTGTTGAGGATGACGTGCCTTAATTTTTGATTCTTGACGGAAGTCTCATCTTTTGGTAGCTCTGTTTCTACTTCTTCTGTTTTTACATGATTGATTTTGAATACTCGGCGTATTATCGGTTCTCCGAAGAAAACAATCAAAATCAAGTACAAGCCTGTCACAATCAGGTCGTAGCCTGAAACCATGAGGAAGAGATGTTGCGGCAGTCCTACCGCTTTTGAAATTGGCGCGAGGTTAGGGATGCCTCCGATATAGATGCCAGTCATTACCGCGCTGATTTTGGCATAGTTAGTGTTGCTTATGTGGGCATTGTGTGCCATTGTGCGAAAGAGAAAGAACCCGATGAGGGTGACACACAGCACACTGAATACGCCCACCAGGAAGGTCTTGGCCACCGCTTTGGTGGACCACATTTTGAAGTTACATCCCATGAGCATCAAGGGGATGGACATCAATACCACCACATTGGAGATGTTGGTGCATAGCTTGGTGACTGTATCACTGGCCAGGAAAGTGTTTCCTGCTGCCAAACCGATGATGTACAGAATGACCATAGGGCTGATTTTCTGAATGATAGGCCATCGTTTGGCCATCAGCATTACAGCAAGTGGAATCCCGAAAAGATAGATTATGGTCAGTACAGTCATCATTGTCATTAAACGGTCGGCAAATTTACGTGTTTTTTTGAAATAAAACAAAAAACCTCGCCCAAATGAGCGAGGTTGATTTTTGTCAGACGGGGACCGCGATATGTCGCATCCCGATATCGTCATCACACTTTGATTTCTACGTCAACGCCACTGGGCAATTCCAGCTTCATCAAAGCGTCGATGGTCTTGGAGGTTGTACCGTAAATGTCCAACAGTCTCTTGTAAGTGGAGAGTTCGAACTGCTCTCTTGATTTCTTGTTGACAAAAGTTGAACGGTTTACAGTGAAAATCTTTTTGTGTGTCGGAAGTGGAATAGGTCCCACAACGACAACTTTGTCATCCTTCACTGCGTTGATTGTCTTCACAATCTTTTCA
>JAGCSI010000016.1 GCA_017964255.1 Bacteroidales bacterium
CACTACACCTGCGCCTGTGTATGCTTGCGGGAGGTTGGTGCCAGTATAGACACTTGTGGCGTTTACCTGTTGCGGGGTGACATCCATCGATGGCTGCGGCATACGCTCTGCCTCAATACGCTCAATGGTATCGTTGTTCGACAGTGGGGATATCTCACAGAGCGGGATGCTCACAATAAAAATACGCCCTACGTTATCGATGAGGCGGCACCCGTGCCGCTCAAAGAATGCGGGAGCCTCGCAGGCTATGGACAGTGTGGCCAAGGCGCTGACGCTCTTGTGGCTGTCTTTGGCCGCTGTGTTGACGACCATTTCTGTCAGATATGCCGACACCTTGCTTTTGTTTATTGGGTTTTGTGCTGATACCGTGGTTTCTATCAAGAAAAATATCAGTATTAAAGTTGCTTTAAATAATGTTTTCGTGATGTTTGATTTTAATATTTTCATGGATGAGTATTAATCATTATTATTCTTTAAAAACATTCTGTAAATCAATATATTATATTGATAATTGATAGCTTATACGCATTTGGAAACAAGTGCAAAGATACAATTATTTTTTGTATTTTTGCCCCATGATAAAAACCTCTGTTACTAATCGGGAAATATGGCGCATTGCCTATCCTATCATGCTGGGCAATCTGGCGCAAACTGTCATCACTTTTACCGACACGGCCTTTCTGGGGCATTTGGGCACAATTGAGTTGAGTGCGTCAATGATGGCCGGCTTGTTCTATTATGTGTTTACCACTCTGGCGATGGGTTTTGCGGTGGGCATCCAAATCTTCATTGCCCGGCGTTTCGGCGAGGGCAATCTGAAACAGATTGGCGTGGTCTTTCAGCATGGGGCGCTTTTCGTCTTGCTGCTCGGTCTCGTGTTGCTTAGCCTTCTGTTTTTCCTCAGCGATGGACTGATGAATATCATCATTGAGTCGGATAATATTTATGCGGCTTCTATGAAATACCTGGATATCAGGCGTTTCGGTATTGTTTTTG
Organism: Bacteroidales bacterium; assembly: GCA_017964255.1. GTDB lineage: Bacteria > Bacteroidota > Bacteroidia > Bacteroidales > WCHB1-69 > RUG11690. The sequence continues at coordinate 997 of JAGCSI010000016.1, forward strand.
TGGTGTTTAACTTCCTCTTCCGCTCGTTTTATGTGGGCATCAGCAATACCAAGGTCATCACATATTCCACCCTTCTCATGGCGGTGGTCAATATTTTCTTCGACTGGGGCTTGATATTCGGGAATTGTGGTCTGCCTGAAATGGGTATCGGTGGTGCGGCCTTGGCTTCGCTTCTGGCGGAGTTGACCGCTTTCTGTTTCTTCTGGATTTACACTTTCATCACCATTCCCCACCAGGAATACGGCATGTTCCGCTGGCATAAGTTGCAGCCTGCACTGATGGGCAATATCCTGAAAGTGGCTTTTCCCTGCATGATTCAGCGACTATTCTCCTTCGGGGCTTGGTTCGCTTTCTTTATCCTGATTGAAAAGATGGGCGAGACGGCGCTTGGAGTATCCTCGGTGGTTCGCAGTACCTATATGATTCTCATTATCCCGTTTTTCGCTTTTGCGGCCACAGCCAACACGCTCACCAGTCGCATCATTGGTGAGGGCAAGAGCGATGAGGTGATGGCGATGCTCCGCAAAGTGGTGAAAAACGCAGTGCTTTGCTCTTTGGTGCTGGTCATCCTCACCGCCATCTTTCCTGATGTGGTTCTGCGTATCTATACCGATGATCTCAGTCTGGTGGCTGCCGCTATCCCATCGGTTTATGTTATCTGTGTCGCTACGGTTTTGGGTTCCGTTGGCGTGATTTATTTCGAAGCGATTTCGGGCACCGGCAACACCTCGGCCGCCATGGCTTTGGAGTTCGGGGTGCTTATCTGCTATTTGCTCTATGTCTATCTGGCCACCCGCATTTCCACCATTGCTAGTGTATGGACTGCCGAATGGTTCTACAATATCGTCATCGGCCTTATTTCCTTCTTCTATATCTGGAAAGCCGACTGGAGGAAAAAAGCGATATAATTATAATTCGACAGCGGGCCAGCCGAAGTCCTGATAATAGCGGACAGCAAGGTTATGGCTTTTGACGTACTCTTGCAGTTGCTCCTTGCGAACGGCTTCTCGCACCTCCTCATTGGAATGCATGTTCTGATAGATGTCGTAGTGATTGTCGAAAATACGTTTGGCGCTGGCCTCATTGCCGGCACCATCTTCGGTTTGCTCCACACCGACCACTGTGTAGTCGGCAATGGTGCCGCCGTTGCCGGTCACGAAATAATAAAGCCATTCGTGGTCCATGGCCTCATGCTGGGGCAGATGGTTGAACATTGTGTCGAGTATATTGTAAAAATCCTCAGTCAAATAATCCTTCGACTGCTCCAGTAACTTGTGGTCGGGGATATATTTGCACAATTCTGCCGCACGTTCTTGCAGCTGTTTTTCTTTGTTTCCGCATGCTGTCATCAGCATTACGGCCGCCAGTAAAAATAATAGTTTTTTCATATTGATAATAATTGAGATGTTTGATATTATATTTTTTTCTTTAACTCTTCCATCGCATGGCAGATTTATTCGGGACAATATTTTTTGCAAAAAAACTCTTTTTTCTTAATACTTTTCATCTCTCATTCTTTGGCACGGCATACTCCTTCGGCAATAGAGTTTTTTTTGATTTCAAGATAAAATATAGTTGTGGGAAAATGTGTATATTTGCAATGCCATTATTTCAAATCTTGTTCAGCGGACTTCACAGGGTTTGAGAGTCTGGCGCATAAAGTTTATAAGTAGATGTCCACTGTTGTGAATATGAAGCATTTATCTCTCCTTTACATTGTTATGGGTTTGCTTGTCTCCCTTCATGCACAGACCCCTAATTGTTACCGTATCTATCTGAGCGACAAAAACAACAATCCTTATTCTATCAATAATCCTTCGGAATTTCTTACGCAACGTGCCATTGACAAGCGAAGCCGTTTCAACATTCCGGTCACGGAGCAGGATTTGCCGGTAAATCCGCAATACAAGCAACAGATTATGGCTTTGGATATGCAAATGCAGGTTCTGGCGGTTTCCAAATGGATGAACACGATTGCTATCTATTCCACGGATGCCTCTATCGTACAGCAAATCAATGATCTTTCGTTTGTGGATTCTGTCAAAGCGATAGGTTCAACCCAGTTGAAAAACAATACTGCCGTTTCAGTTCCCGAGAATCCTGCACCCATGATGCAAAATATTCCGTTATCTACGAAAGATGATATAAACTATGGGGATGGCTATAATCAAATCGCGATAC
>JAGCSI010000017.1 GCA_017964255.1 Bacteroidales bacterium
GGCTCTCTGATCCGTCCCGAAGCTACCGGTTTCGGTGCTGTTTATTTCTTGGAAGGCATGTTGGCCGCTAAGAAAGACAAACTGAAAGGCAAACGCTGCATCATCTCCGGTTTCGGCAATGTGGCTTGGGGTACTGCCCTGAAGCTGGCTGAACTCGGTGCTAAATTGGTGGCTATATCAGGTCCTGATGGTTACATCATCGACGAGGAAGGTATCACCACTCCCGAAAAGATCGCTTACATGGACGAACTGAACGCTACACGTAACAATGTTGTTGAACCTTTCGCTAAGAAGTTCAAATCAGCTAAGTTCGTGAAGGGTAAAAAAGTTTGGGAAGTTCCTTGCGAAATCGCTATGACTTGCGCTATCCAGAACGAGCTGAATGGTGACGACGCTAAGAAACTGATTGAAAACAAGGTTAAATACGTTGTTGAAGTTTCTAACATGGGTTGCACCGCTGACGCAGTTGCCGCTCTGCAGAAGAAGAAAGTTTCCTTCGCTCCTGGCAAGGCTGCTAACGCTGGTGGTGTTGCTACTTCAGGTCTCGAAATGAGCCAGAACGCAATGCACCTGTCATGGACCCGTGAAGAAGTTGACGAAAAACTGCACGGCATCATGAACAGCATCCACGCTAACTGTGTGAAATATGGTACTGAAAAGAATGGTTACATCAACTATGTAAAAGGTGCCAACATCGCCGGTTTCATCAAGGTTGCTGACGCTATGATCGCTCAGGGCATCGCCTACTAATCATCGGATTCATTTCTGATAAAAAAAACGGGAATCGCAAGGTTCCCGTTTTTTTTTATAATGCGGACGCATGCGATGCATCCCTACAGATTCATCATTTGCTAATTTGCTAATTAACTAATTTGCTAATTAAGATTTTTTCACTACCTTTGCAGCGGAAATTTTTCAATCATCAAATTTAATATATACAAAATGAAACAAAAATTGATCTCGGGCCTGCTGATTGCCGTTTTCTGTCTCACTGGCATCAGTCTTAACGCCCAAAATTACAAAAAAGAGACTTACCAGAATGACCCGATGAACGTCATCCATTACACTTTGGACAACGGTCTGCAAGTCTTCATGTCCGTCAACAAGGACGAACCCCGTATCCAAACCCTCATCGCCGTGCGCGTAGGTAGCAAAAACGACCCCGCAGAATCCACCGGTCTGTCACACTACCTCGAACACCTGATGTTCAAGGGCACCAGCAAATTCGGTACCCTCGACTGGGCCAAAGAGCAAGTGCAACTGAAGGAAATCGAAAGACTGTACGAAGTGTACAATCACACAACAGACCCCGCCAAACGTAAAGCCATCTACCATCTGATTGACTCCGTTTCCTACGAGGCTTCCAAATATGCTATTCCCAATGAATACGACAAACTGATGTCAGTTATCGGCTCACAGGGAACCAACGCTTTCACTTCCAACGATATGACTGTATATCAGGAAAACATCCCCAGCAATGAGTTGGAACGCTGGCTGATGATTGAGAGCGACCGCTTCTCCAACGCCGTATTCCGTTTGTTCCACACCGAGTTGGAAACCGTTTATGAAGAGAAAAACATGAACATGGCCAACGACAGCCGTACCGCTTACGAGAAGATGAACGAGGCCCTGTTCCCGCATCATCCCTATGGTACACAGACTACCATCGGTACTGTTGAACACCTGAAGAACCCCTCACTGACCAACATCAACAAGCATTACAAAACTTATTATGTGCCCAACAACTACTGTATTGCCATGGCCGGTGATTTCGATCCCGAAGAAGCTATCAAACTGATTGATAAATATTTTGGAAAACTTCAACCTCGCTTCATTCCTGATTTCACCTACGTGAAAGAAAATCCCATCCGTGAAGTGAAAGTGGTGGACGTTTACGGTTTGGAAGCCGCTAACGTGCAGATTGGTTTCCGTATCGATGCCGGTACCGGCTCACGCGACGTGCTCTTGGCCGAGATGGCTGACGCTGTGCTGATGAACGGTGCCTGCGGTATCATTGACGAAAATATCAACCAGAAACAATTGGCCCAATATGCCTCTTCAGGTGTAAGCGACCTGAACGATTACGCTTATTTCCGCTTGACCGGCAGACCCAAACAGGGACAAAGCCTCGAAGAACTGAAAGACCTCTTGCTGAGACAGATTGATATTCTGAAATCAGGCGACTGGGATGCAGACCTGCTCACCGCAGCCATCAACAACCGCAAGCTCAGCCAAATGACTCAGGTAGAGAACAACAACAACCGCGCCATGGCCATGGCTATGGCCTACCTCGCCCACATGAGCTGGCAGGATGTGCTGAACGAAACCGAAAACATGAGCCAAGTGACCAAAGAAGACGTGATCGACTTCGCCAGACGTACCTTCAAAAACAACAATTATGTAGTGGTTTACAAACGTCAGGGCGAGCAGCGCAATGTGCAGAAAGTGGAGAAACCCGAAATCACTCCGGTAGTTATCAACCGCGATGTGGAAAGCCAGTTCCTCCAGGATATCAAGAAAATCAAAGTGGAACCCATCAGCCCTGTATTTGTGGATTTCAACAAAGACATGAAGAAAGGCAAAGCCAATGGCAACGAGATTTTATACGTACAGAACACTGACAACGGCCGTTTCCAGCTGATTTACCGCTACAACTATGGTTCACTGTATGACAAGAAAGCCGGCATCACCAACAACTTCCTCGACCAATTGGAAAGCGAGAACCGCACCCTCAGCCAAATCAACCGTGAAATGTATGACCTCGCCTGCGAATATAACATCGGCTTCGGTGACAAATACGCCCGCGTGTCCATCTCCGGTTTGAGCGAGAACATGGAGAAAGCTATCGCCATCGTGGAAGACATTCTGAACCATCCCAAGATGTCTGAAGAATCTGTGCAGAACTCCATCAGCAACGTGCTGAAACAACGCCAGGATGCCAAATCACGCCAGAACACCATCTTCCAGAGAATGCTGTCTTACGCTTCCTACGGCAAGGACAACATGCGCAAATATCTGGTTACCAACGAGGAAGTTCAGAAAATCAAAGCTCAGGACATCATCAACCAGATCAAGACCATGACCTCACAGCCGCAGCGCATCATGTACTATGGCGACATGAGTCTTACCGACCTACAGAAGGTTATCACCGACAAGCACAGTGTGCATCCCGCCAAAAAACCTGCTAAGCAGAATCCCGACTTCGACCGTCTGCAGACCAAGGACAACAAAGTGTATTTCGCTCACTACGATGCCAAACAGTCCCTGTGCCGCCAGCTGAACACCTCTATTCCCGCCAACTGGACCCTCAGTCCTCAGATTGAGATGTACAACGAATATTTCGGTGGCAGCATGAACTCCATCGTATTCCAGGAAATCCGCGAAAAACGTTCTTTGGCTTACACCGCTGCCGCTTACTATGTTGAACCCAGCGAAAAAGGCCGTTACAACTACAACATGACCCATATCGGTACCCAGAACGACAAACTGATTGACGCTTTGGAAGCTTTCACCGATCTGTTGGACAACATGCCGGTTTCTGAACTGAACTTCGACATTGCCAAGACTGCGCTGACTTCAGAATACAGAACCAACCGCATCCGTAAGATGAGCATCATCAACTACTATCTGACCTGCGAAGAAAAAGGCTTGAAAGCTCCGACCGATAAGGAAGACTTCAACGCCATCCAGAAGATGACCCTCAACGATGTGGTGAACTTCAACAAGACCTACATCAAAGGCCAGAAGCACACCGTGGTGGTTTTGGGTAACGAAAACGAAGTGGACTTCAAAGGCTTGGAGAAATACGGTAAGATTACCAAGCTGACGCTGGATGAAATTTTCGGATACTAAAAAATTGGGTTAACCCAACCCTCGAGTCTACCCACAGGTTAGAAGGTTAGAAGGTTAGCCATACAATATGGAAAAAAAATCCCGGGGCGAGTACTTCGGGATTTTTTTATGCTGAATTACGGCTGAAACAAAATAAGACAGATGGATGTTTACCTTGGAGTCACTATAGAATAGGCATAACCCTTATCGGTATTCACTTGGGTTTCGATATGGCAAGTGGTATTCTGAGAACAAAGCACTTCTGGCAGTTCATCCACAATACCGGTGCCCTGCATTTTTAGCATGGCTTCTTTTTTTGTCCATAGTTTGATGAACTCCACCGAAGGCTCAGCAGATTGCTGAATCAGCAATATCTCCTGCTCATTCATGGTTTTCCGCAGCAGACTTTCGGAATACTGCCTGAAACTCTCTATGTCCACCCCGATGGGATGAGGAGCCAGGGCCACCGCTATCCCTTCTTTGCAATGACTGATGCTGAAATCAAGCTTTTCAATCCTCTCTCCACTTTTTTCGCTTTGCAAAAAAGGCTTGCCATGCTCATTATAAACGAACAAACCATTCCATTGTTGTATGCGTTGTTTATAATCCGACTCTTCCGAAACATTTGAACACACCTCCTCAACGCACTGTTGGAGCATCTCGTATGATTTCAGACAGGTAAAACGCCCAAACAGATGCCTGAAACGCAATGCCTGCTCCCGCCGCTGCACACTCACCAAGGGCAGCAGACGCTGGACTTCAGCTTCAGTGCATTGGGTCATATCATCGAATATTGCGATGGTCATGAAGATATAGGGTTAGAAGGTTAGAAAGGTTAGGAGGTTAGAGGGTTAATGTTTAGAGTTTAGGGATTTTGGATTTTGGATTATGGATTTTGAATTTTGAATTCTGAATTAACTCATTAGCACATTGGCACATTAGCACATTAATTTGCTAATTAACTAATTAACTAATTTGCTAATTCCAATCGGTTATTTTCCGATGCAGAAGTGGCCGAAGACGGTATTCAGGATTTCGTCCGTTGCGATTTCGCCAGTTACGACACCCAGGTAATGCAAAGCTTCACGCACATCAATCGCCACCAAATCAGTGGGGATTCCCTCGGACAAGCCTTGCTCAATTTTCGTGATAGACTCTCTGATTTTCAAGAAATTGTCATAATGACGCACATTGGTCAGCAGGGTTTGATCCGACAAGCGGTGATGAGCCGCCATGGCAAGCAGCTGGTCCGTAATGCTTTCGATATTCACATTTCTTTTGGCGGAGACAAATACCGGCTCATACTCCTTCAGCTGCTTCAGATGACGGGGCATCTCTGTCAAACCGTCAATTTTATTGGCCACAAGAATCAGTTTCTTGGCCGACATATCCACTTCCTCTTTCAGGAAATTGATTTCCTCCTGAATTTCCTCGACAGAGGTCGTCGTGGCATCTACCATATAAAGGATAATATCCGCTTTGGCCACCGCCTGATACGTCCGTTCAATGCCGAATTGCTCAATCTCATCATCAGAGTTCCGGAGTCCGGCCGTATCGATAAAACGGAAGGTGACGCCGCCAATATTCAGCACATCCTCGATGGTGTCACGGGTTGTACCGGGGATGTTGGACACAATGGCACGCTCGTCGTGCAACAAGGTGTTCAGCAAAGTGGACTTTCCCACATTGGGCTTGCCAATAATGACTACCGGCACCCCGCTCTTGATGGCATTGCCCGCCTTAAAACTGTCAATCAGATTGTTAACCTCTGTCTTTAGCTCACTAAGCAGTTGGGACAAGCGGTCGCGGTTGGCGAATTCCACATCCTCGCCGCTGAAATCCAACTCCAGCTCCAACAGGGAAGCGAACTCCACGAACTGGGCTCGCAAGGCTTTCATTTTGGCGGAGAAAACGCCTTTCAACTGGTTGACTGCCAGATGATGCGATGCCTCCGACTGGGAATCTATCAAATCGCCAACGGCTTCTGCCTGAGGCAAATCCATCTTTCCGTTCATGAACGCCCTCATGGTATATTCGCCCGGATTTGCCATACGGCAGCCATGCTCAATCAGTAATTCCAGAATTTTCTGCTGGATGTAAGTCGAACCATGACAGGAAATCTCCACCATATCCTCGCCCGTATATGAATGTGGTGAGACATATTTCACCACTACCACCTGGTCAATCAATTGGTCTTGCTCTTTCAACTCAGCGAATTTTGCCACCGAAGGCTTCAGCTGGGCAAAATCAAAAGCAAACAACGACTGTGCTATCGCAAAGGCTTGTGGGCCTGACAAGCGAATAAGCGCAATCGCCCCAATCCCCTGGGGTGTGGAAATAGAACAAATGGTATCTTTTACGTTCATGCCTCTGTATTTTCAGGTATTCTGCGGTTTCTCCACAAGAGATAAATTCCTCCTATTGCCAAGATAATTGCCACGCCAAGAATGTACTTCCATCCATGAATATCGGTATAGTTCATGTTCTCCACATCAAAACCACGGCGCAACATGATAAAATCGGTAAGAATACTCATGCTGTTGTGCATGAAATGTGCCAAAATTGGCAGCCACAACGAGCCGCTCCAATAGCACAGGTAACCCAAATAAGCGCCGATCAGCATACGGGGAATAAAACCGGAAATTTGGAAATGTATCGCACTGAAAATGAAGGCGGTAATCCAGATGGCCCAATGTGGACTCTTCGTCCATTTCTGTAAGAAAGGCTGCACGGTGCCACGGAACATCAACTCCTCCCCTACCGCTGGCAGCATCGCCATCACGAAGATGTTGATCAACAGAATGCCGATGCGGGAATCCCGACTCATCAGTTTTACCAACTCACTGTTCTGCTCGTCCATACGACGCATCCATTCATCCAAGCCCGCAAAGGCTTCCGGCAGTTTCCAACCCTCGTTCCAATCAGCCAAGATCCATACAATAGGAAGCAACACCAGAGACATCACAATGACGATATTGCTCAGCCGATAACCAGGAGCCTTGTCCAGTTTGTTGTAACTGAATAAATTACGTTCTGACAAATAGCTGAACAACAGGGCTGGCAGCATGAAAGTACCCACTGAGCCAAAAGACTGGATAATACGGTAGTACGCCGCCTGGTCAAGATTATCAGTCGGTATGCCGAAGCCATAGAAAATGCTGGCTACGATAACGCCCAGCACAGAGGCCACAATCATACAGCCCACAATCAGAGCCAAGAAGATGAGGATCTGCACGAAGCGGTTTTGGCCCTCGAAGAAGGGTAATTTAACCATGGGAAATGAATCGGACATAGGGGTTAGGGGTTAGGGGTTAGGGATTAGTGATTAGGGGATAGTGATTAGTGATTAGGGAATAGTGAATAGTGGATAGTGGATAGTAGTTAGGGGTTAGGGCTTGGGAAGCTGAATAAATCAGTGTTTTATTTCAGGAAGGCGATGATGTCGCCTTTCTGGACTTTCTGGCCTTGGGGAACCACCACCTCTATCAGTTTGCCACTGTATAAAGCGGGCACTTCTTCCAGACCGTAGAAAGCGTTGATCCAGCACACAGGCTCACCCTCTTTGTAACTGGTACCCAGAGGTTTGCTCATCGAAGGCTCGTTCACAGACAGCTCCCAGACCACCTGGCCATTGGTGGTAGCCACCACCTGCTTGGCTTCGGGTTCCTTGGCCAGCACTCGGTCTATCACCTCCTGACGGACTACTTCCGGAGCCTTGATTTCTTTGACAACTATCTGAATATTAGATTTTTTCTTCGCCTCTTCCAGTTCCACTTCAAATTTCTGCTTGGCCACACCGGAGCGGTAATCCAGATACTGACGCTCATGCATAGCGTACTCGAACAGTTCCTCGTCGTCCTGACCTCTGTCCCATCCCTGCTCTTCCATCAGCTTGATGTACTTAGGCAGTTCATCGGGATAGTTGTCCTGTGGAACACCTGTATAGAACTCATAGCCATTCTGTTTGGCCAAATCCACGATTTCGGGAGCCAAAGTACCCGGCAGCTGACCGGTCTTACCCAAAATCATATCCCAAGTGTTCTTATCCATCTGCGAGAAGCGGGGTTTACCCTGGGCCATCTGCATGATATTCATCAGGGCAATATTCTTAACATACTGACTGAAAGGCGTTACCAATGGCGGATTACCCACTTTCGGCCATACATACTGCACTTCCTGGAACATCTCCACCATCAGCTCATCCTCTGACAACTCTTTCTTGCCGGCATTACGCAGGAACATGTTGATACCATTCTGCGCTCCGCGCAAATCGGCCATCAGGGATCCCATCATACCGCCAGGCAGACCGCAGCCCACCAATAAAGAAGTCATGATTTTATTCCTAGGATTGATGAAATAACCCAAGAAATCATCCATGAATTTCTGCGTCAGCGCACGGGCCTGCATATAGGCATTCATATTGATTTCGGGCACATCGAAGCCCGCGTCTTTCAGCATGGCCTGGATGGTAATCACATCGGGATGCACCATGCCCCATGACAGCGGTTCCATGGCCACATCAACGATGTCAGCGCCGTTTTTGCACACTTCCAGCATAGAAGCTACTGAAAAACCAGGGCCAGTATGACCATGATATTGCACCTTGATATGGGGATATTTCTCCTTGATAGCCTTCACCAGCTGACCCAACATCACAGGACGACCCACACCGGCCATATCTTTCAGGCCGATTTCATCGCAGCCGTATTCCACACATTTGTCCACCACACCCATGTAATATTCCACAGTGTGAATATCTGAATAGGTAATACTCAGAGCGGCCTGAGAAATCATGCCAGCCTCTTTGGCGTATTTGATAGACCACTCGAGGTTGCGATGGTCGTTCAAACCGCAGAACGAACGGGCAATGTCCACGCCCTGGGCTTTCTTCACCTTAAACATCAGTCGACGCACATCCTTGGGAACCGGATACATACGCAAGCCGTTGAGGGCGCGTTCCAGCATCTGGGTCTTGATGCCCGCGTCATTGAAAGGCTTGCACCACTGGCGCACCGCCTTGTTAGGATTCTCGCCATACAGCAGGTTTACCTGCTCGGAGGCACCGCCATTGGTCTCCACACGGCTGAAACAACCCATTTCGATAATCACAGGGGCAATCTCAAGCAATTGGTCCACACGAGGAACATACTTTCCGGATGACTGCCACATGTCGCGATAAACAAGACAAAACTCAACTTTTCTTTTTTCCATAGTTTATATTGTTTTTTATTATTTTAGAACATTGATAATCAATAGATTAATATACAATTGAATTATCCTCAAAAAGATGGCAAAGATACTGAAAATTATTGACATTTTCAAGCTGTTATTTTTTGAAAAAAGTATTGTTTGGCTTTCATATTTTTCCTATATTTGCACCTTTATTACATATATTGTATAGAACTGAAAATCCATAAAATCAATCAAATATAAATCATTAAATTTCATCTACTTATGACAATGCAAGAAAAAATTAACGAGTTGTTGGAACTGCGTGTCAA
>JAGCSI010000018.1 GCA_017964255.1 Bacteroidales bacterium
AGTCCATCACCTCGTTTGATACCCTCGTGAAGGTATTGGACAATGGCTTTTACCCCCGATATACATTCGATGCGTGGAACGGGCATATTCCGAAGCTCATTTCTGACAAAGCCAGAACGCTGTCTCGCAAGAACTATCAACTCTTTTTCGAATGGCTAATCGAGCAAGTCAAACTGGGCAACTACCATCTTTTTGACTATGCCGAGCTATACGATGATGTCTATTTCCGCCTCTTCGGCAAATCCTACTATGGGCAAAAATCCTTCAAGTCTGATGTCCCACTGTACAAACCGCGCGAGGTAAACCAAAGACGATCCGCCATCCAGTTGCTGCCTTTGGAGGTTTGGCAGAGAATAAGAGAGCGTTTGGAATAACGTCTGCTATGTCCTTGTCTCTCACGACACTTACCTCGTGAAAATCAACTTCAACCGAGGTGTAAGTGTGGTGAGGAAGGTGGTGGAGAGGAGGTTTTCAGCCGATAGAAGATATTGAGCACCTGAACGACAGGCGCGAATCGATGTGGTTATGGCCGAAGGATATCAGCAAGATCAAAATTGTGGAGTATGATTAATCATTCTTAGAGATTCAGCCAAAACCAATAAAAAATGTTGATTTTGGCTGAATTTCTAGAACAGTGAATCTAATGTAACTACATCATTTATATGTATTTTATGCTTTGAATCACTTGTCCCGAACGATGTCACCAAGGCGACGTAAATTGAGTGGCTGGGTTTGTGGATTTTAGAGTTCATTACGGCTGATATTTGTCTAGTGATTTCTTCGGCGTCTTCGTTAGAAAGAACGTATTTGCCTTCAGAGAATTTCATTTCGCAAATATAGTCGGCTCGCTCGGCAGTAGCAGGAATGATGAGGTCCACTTGGACTCCCTCGCCGTCAGGCGTTTCTCCCCTCCAACTGAAAGGTGTGGCATATTCCTTTATGCGCAGTGCATCGGCAAGTTGCGCTATATGTTCAATGACAAGAAGTTCGAAGGTGTTGCCTGCCCAGGTAAAGAAGGGCTTGCTCCGCTGCACCGAACGCCAGGAAGTAAATTCGGGACTCTCGACGAAGCGAAGATAGAACAAGGTGAAAAAATCAACCAATTGATAGAAGGTTTGCTTTCTTTGTCCGCCATAAAGGGAATAGCTTCTGATGATGCCGGAGTCAATTAGGTTTTCAAGAACATCTGAGAAGGAACCGCCTCCTTTTTTGCCAACTGCTTTGAGCAACTCTGACCGAGTCATCCCATAGAATCGTTTGCCCAACTGACGGATGACGTTGATGTAGATTTCGGAACTTGAATAGAGGCCTGTGTAGACGTCCTTGAATTCCTGTCGGGCCTTGTCCTTGTCGAAGTATATAGTGTTGAGGTTGTCGGCCATTGTCCGGTCGGGACGGATACTGTCCATATAAAATGGCACTCCTCCAATGACCATATAGGTTAGGGCAATTTCGTATCTCGACAGATGGAAGCCGCGTTTGGTCCAGTACTCCTCGCATTCTGAAAGTGTGAAAGGCTTAAGGAAGATGGATTCGGTAATCCTTCCGTAGAGGCCTCCGTAATCGCGCATGACATTATCAACCATCCAGCTGGTAGCCGATCCGCACACGATAAGGAAGATGTCCTTGCGCTTTCTAGCCCATGAATTCCAGAAGTGGCCGAGCTCTTCAAGCAATTCTGCCGATTGAGGACCGGCTAGCCAGGGTAATTCATCAATGAAGACCACTTTGCGTCTGGATCGCTTGCTTTGCAGCAACTTCTTCAGAAGCTCCAAGGCTTCCATCCAGTTTTTTGGAGCAGGATTCCCATCTTTTTTGAGACCATATTCTTGAAGGCTGTTATAGAAGTGTGCCAGTTGTTTTTTTCGGTACGACTCAACCTTTTCGGAATTGTCCTCGTCGATTTTTTGGTACAGTCCAACGGCCATGAAAGAGAACTTGTTCTCAAGGGCTTCCTCGATGAGAAACGACTTGCCGACACGACGACGACCGTAAATGGCCAGGAATTCGGAACGGCCTGATTCGTAAAGCCGTGAGATAGTGTCTAATTCCTCTTCTCTTCCGATAACTGATGAAGGGTTCATAATGATGCTAATTTATTGCTGCAAAGATAAGTAATTTTTTTTACACACGATAGAAATTCAGCCAAAATGTTATTTTTTTTATGATTTTGGCTGAATTTCTATGTATCTGTGTGTATCTTTATCTAAAAACCTACACCAAGATAAACAAAGATGTGGGTTATAGTGATTGAAATTACCAAAATCGTTGTCGCTGGTAATTTTACATGCCTGCGCTGTATGGCATAACAACATTGCAAAAATAATAAAAATGTTCATTTCACAAATATTTTTTTTGTGGTTCTGTTCGTCCATTTTTCGTCCACAGAGAAGAATTTCACCCCTGTATAGCGAATTTCGCCACATTTTTCACTGTGAGAGAAGACATTTTTGCAGCCGCTCAAACCACTGAATCCTATTGAGTTGGGACGAATTCTGGCCGAAAACTTGACGAAATATGGATGGGATTTAAGATATTTTTGAGACTGAGGTGTAACGTTTCGGTAATTTAATGCGTCATGCTTATATAAGGGTATAGTGCGTGTTTATCTCCTTGGATTTTATAATTTTTTAACACATAGACAATTATGAAAGAAATGCAACGCCATTATTTTAGTGTTTCCGCTCTGAAACTGCGCCGTTTTTTTCCATTCGCCGTTTGCTTAATCCTTTTGCAAACTGTTTTCTTTGACACATACGCCCAAAGCGAGTGGCAATGGGCCAATTTCTGGACAGGCAACGATGACCCGCTCAGCAGCACCAATGCGTATAATTATGTGGTCAAAACGGCATTTGATGACGAGGGGAATATTTATGCTTTTGGGTCCTGTGGGGGAACTGCCCAGGTGGTTGACCAGCAAACCGCTGTGCATTTGTCGAACAATCCGATAGTTCTGACCGCCCGCACAAGGGGGTCAGTATTGGTCAAGTTTGACCGAAATGGCAATTTGTTGTGGAGTCGACTTATAAAAAATTCAGGATTGGGAGCAGACACCGATCCCTATGATATGTTTTTTGATGGTGACAAAATTGTAATCGCAGGTAATTATCAATTTCAAGCCATGGAACAGCTATGGTTTTTTGACACGCTTATCTATAACCAGCAAGTTGCGGGTATTCCTTGGGAAGAACAACATCCTCCGTACGCTGTTGGAAACTTTACCTATTTTGTGACCTTTGACTTGGATGGGAACAGATTGGCAACTTCTATTGTTCATACTTTATCTAGGGAGTTTTATGAGAGCATTGGTATGCGGGGCAATAGTTTCCTGGGGAATAAGGGATCCATATGTATTGACAGTAGAGGAAGCACATACATTGCTGTGGATGTGACATACACTGGACCCGACACCATGCCTTACACTATAGTTGTTGACAAGGATACTAACAGAATGAGTTTTGACGTGTACTTTCCGGAAAACTGTTGCTACATGAATGGTGTATGGTCTCCTATTAATAACACCTTACTCTATAAATTCTCATCCGACTGGGAATTGGAATGGGTGCGCCGTATTGTTGATCATGCGGAAGGCTTGTCCCCGTATCTTCCACGAGATACAATCAACCCCTGTTATGTGGCTGTTTCTGGAGGATTGAGTATTGATGATAATGACAAATTATATCTGTCAGGTTATTTGACGGACATGATGATGATGGATGAACACAACCAGTACCCTATGCATATATACTGGGATAGTGTGCATTATGCTACTGTGCTTAACTATGGAATGGCATATTATACTCCTTACATTGTCAAATATGATTCCGACGGAAATGTTCTCTGGTCCAATCAAGCATACGTTAGGAATGAGAGTAATTCAGTTTCTTTGTCCACGAACTGGTTTGACAACTGCATAAATGATGATGGGGTTTATCTTATAGGTCGTAAAACCAATATCCCCGGCTACCAGACAATGTATTATTTTGACGGCGAGGAAAATCAATTACCTAATTTTGATGGGCAGCAGGTGTATTTTGTTAAATTCGACAAACAAACAGGTCAGTTTGTAAATTATGGTATCATGCCAGGACAAACAAGTGTTTCTAACAGAATCAGGCCGACAGTTATTAATAACCATCTGTTGTTTCAAGTTGTAGGACTTGGAGTGCAGCAAACGAGTACACTTTTATGCTATTTCAATACCAATGGTCAGTTTATGGGTGCTGACACCATATCTTATACCATTGACGATTGGCATAAATCAGGTGGTGTTGTAGTGAGCGATGAGGGCTATATCTTATGTGACATGATGAACAGCCAGGATTTGACTTTTGGTCATGATATGACCTTGGATTTGTACAACGATAACCGTAGCTGTGCAATTATAGCCCTTAAATACGACCCGTCCATTTTGGAACCATATCCGGAGGAACCAGTCGAGGTGAAAAAGTATGATGAGCGTTTGGATCGTATCCGCCTCTACCCGAACCCCGCCACCGACCGTATCACCATTGAAAGTCCAGAAGACCTTCCCATCGACGGGGTGGCAATTACCAACCTTGCGGGTCAGTTTTTAGGTGTCCGTATTGTTGATGCCACGCATGCCGATATCAGCGTGCGCGACCTGCCTGCCGGCACCTACATCGCCCACATCAATACCCGCACGGGCAACACCGAGCGAAAGTTTGTGGTGAAGAGGTGAGATTTAAAGTACGAATTCAAGATTACACCTGCATACGATTGAATAATTCAATCCTTGGACTCAAACTCTTATTTCACTGACAATACAATAGGCTCACCGGGGTTGGACGGATTGCGCAGGGTGATGTAAGCTCCGTTCTGCTCCTGAATGGCATGTCGCATCACCAAAAGGCTACGGCCCACCTGAACACAGTCCTCACCTATTAACTCCTTGATCTCCTTCAGAGTGGTAAGGCTTGTATACTCATCCGTGCCCGTATAATAGTGGGTA
>JAGCSI010000019.1 GCA_017964255.1 Bacteroidales bacterium
ACGGCGCGCTCCTTATGCTTTTACGGAACAAGGAGTGGCAATGCTTGCTTCAGTTCTGAAAAGCGAAACTGCCATAGTAGCAAGTGTGAAAATCATGCGTGCTTTCGTAGCAATGCGTAGGTTCCTCGTCCAAAACGCAAATCTGTTGATTCGAATTGCATATTTGGAGAAACATCAAATTGAAACCGATGAAAAGATTGATGTCATTCTCGACAAAATGGAACAAAACTCGCCCAAGCAACTTCCCGAAGCAGTTTTCCCTACAGGCTGTGTGTGGGACGCCTGGACCTACGTTTCCGACCTCGTCCGCAGCGCCACACGGCGCATCATCTTGATTGACAACTTCGTTGACGACCGTGTACTATCCATGCTTACCAAGCGCGCCGATGGCGTTACGGCCACCATCCACACCCGCTACAGCAAGCAGTTCCTCACCGACCTCAAGAAACACAACGAACAATACCCCTCGATTGAGTTTATCCAACTTCCACATCGTCATCACGACCGTTTCCTGATCATCGACGACAAGGTTCATTTCCTCGGCGCCAGCGTAAAGGACATGGGGGCAGGCATGTGTGCTGTTATTGAGATGGAAATTGCCCCCGAAACCATACTGGGCTTGTTAAAATAGCAACCTGCACGAAGACAAAACGCTGCGTGCGGGGGCCATGCCGACGGTTGGGGCGTACGGGCCTGTGCGGTGGCACTTACCGTCGGCTTGATTTTTTGGTGACTTTTTGATCACAGCAAAAAGACACGGAAAAGAAACTGCACTTACCGTCGGTAAAGATCTTTTGGTGACTTTTCCATCTCTGGAAAAGTCACAGAAAAACTCTGCTATTAGCAGAAATCACCTCCATATTTCAAAAAATACGATTATTGCAAAAAATTTAAAAAAGAACATTATATTATGAAAAAGGCTGTAAATCAAATCAATGCCACAGGCATCTTTATCAATCTGGCGCGCATGCTGGACAACTCTCACAACGAGGTTCTCGGTCTTTACGACGAAGCGTTCGCTAACCTCCCGTTCGACGGAAAGTCGCATATCCGCAAGTTGACCACTCCCGCTATGGTACAGCAGGTTCAAGACCACATTCAGCAACTTGGCAAGTTCTTTAAAACCACACCGATGGAAACCATCATTTTCGTGGCCATCTATGCTTACCAGGTGTCGCACGGAAGTCAGGCCGACTGCCGCGATATCACCCGCTTTTTCAACATCAGCGAACTGGACTTCCTGCCGCTTAAAAGCAGCATCTCATCTTTGGAGGAGAAAGGGGTGATTCGTACAGCAAGCCAGCGACACGGGGGTGAGTATCGAATCACCGGAGCGGCAGAGAACGCACTGATGACCAACAAACCCTTTGAGAAACGAAACGTCCCTAAAATGGACCGCTATGCCTTCTGTGCAGGCATCTCAAGCCTCATTGAGATGCGCAGCAATGGCGACATCGACACCACAGAGCTGTTTTCGCTGGTGGAAACAGAGGAAACTCGCAATGGACACCTGAAAATGGTGAAGAATCTGCCAAAGATCCTGACGGACATTGAAAACCGGACGTTCTTTTACGAAATTTGCGATGATTTTATTCATGACAGAAACAGACATACGGGAGTGGAGGTCACATTGAACGACATTTACGAAAGCGTGAGGAGCAGATTGAACAATGCGAAAGCCATTATGGACCAGACGCACCCGCTGATTTCCGAAGGATTGGCGGAGCTGCTGCCGTCAAAATTCTTCAACGATGCGGAAATCTGTTTGAGCGAAAAAGGCAAACAACTGTTTTTGGAAGAGGATTACGATCTTTTGTGTTCCAACAAAGGACTTTCAGACAAACGGCTGATTACCCCAGACAAGATTCCGGCCCGCAAAATGTTTTTCAATGCCAGCCTCGCCAAAGAAATCGACTTTGTAAAGGAGAGCTTGATGGACGACCATTTTGAAAAGCTGCAAGCGCGGATGAGCGAACATTCGCTGCCCAAGGGAGTGGCCATGCTCTTCCACGGTCTGCCAGGTACGGGCAAAACCGCCGCTGCCAACACGCTTGCCAAAGCCACCGGCCGCAGTATCTATCACGTGGATATTGCCGCTTCCAAATCATTCTGGTTTGGCGAAAGCGAGAAACTGTTCAAGAAGATTTTTGTGGACTATCGCAAGATGTGCGAAACCGAAGAGCGCAAGCCGATTCTGCTGTTCAACGAGGCCGATGCCCTCTTCAGCAGGCGCAAGGACGTGGAGGCTGGCAACTGCGCCCAAACAGAAAATGCCCTTCAGAACATTCTTTTGGAGGAAATGGAAACCCTCGACGGCATTTTGATTGCCACCACCAATCTGAGCACCAACCTCGACAGCGCCTTCGACCGCCGCTTCTTGTTCAAAATCAGTTTTGGCAAACCCGACACCGAGGCGAAGAAGTCCATCTGGAAGAACAAGCTCAGTTGGCTGAGCGACGAGGAGACCCAACGCCTGGCCGAGCGTCACGACCTTTCGGGCGGCGAAATCGACAACATTGTGCGCAAAACGCTGATGGAAGAGGTCTTGCACGGAGAGCGCCCCAGCTTCGCCACCCTCGACAGCTGGTGCAAAAGCGAGAAAATGAACCAGAACAAAGGCGGCACAATTGGATTTACGAAATGATGAAACGCATTCTTTTTTTCCGTATTTTTGCAACGCAGAGAAAGGTGTTTAAGGAGATTTAAATTACAAAAAACAACGACTTTATGGAAATATATTATGTAGTAGCAATTGTTGCGGTTATCTTGATGGGGGTAATCGGTTATCTTGTTGGAAATCGGGGAAAGAAAATGTTGGAGGGCGACAAGAAGAAGTTGGAAACAGACCTTGCGGAGCTGAAACGCGAGAAAGAGGAGCGGGAATCTGTAATAAACGAAAAGGTGAATCTAATCACCTCTCTCACAGCTGAGCGCGATGTTCAAAAGGCTAATGCGGAAAACAACGCGCAGCAGCTTGGAACGCAGAAGGAGGATTATGAAAAGCGTCTGGCGGAGCTGAAATCATCATACGAGAAACAGCTTGAACAGACGAAGAAAGAGCAAAACAACCAGATGGAAGAGCTGAAAAACATGAACAAGGAACAGATGCAGACCCAGCTGGAGCTGATTAAAGAACAGATGCAAACCACCTCTGAAAAAGTGCTCAAGGTGCGACAAGAAGAACTTGGTGAGCAAAACAAAGAGCAGGTTTCGAAGATAGTGGATCCTTTGCAGAAAAGTTTGAAAGACATGCAAGATGCACTCGAAAAAACAAAGAAACAACAAGAGGAAGCACTGATTCGACTGGACGAGAGCATCAATAAAAACATGGAGAAGAGCGCTGCCATTGGGGAGACTGCCGACAGGCTGACCCGGGCGTTGACAGGCGAGGTAAAGGTGCAGGGAAACTTTGGCGAGCTGAAACTGAAGCAGTTGTTGGAGGATTTAGAATTGAAGGAAGGAGAACAATTCGATACGCAGGCAACATTGAAAGATAAGAGGGGAAAATCGCTGAAGGGCGACGACGGCAAGGGTATGATTCCCGATTTCATTCTGCACTTCCCCAACAACCGCCATGTAGTGGTGGATTCGAAAATGTCGTTAACAGACTATGAACGTTACATGAACGACGAGGACGGATCGTCCGAAAAAAGCGAGCATCTTAAAGCCCACATCGCCAGTGTGAGGGCGCAGGTGAATCGTTTGGCAAAGAAAGACTACACCCGTTTTCTGCCCGACAACTATAACAAACTGACGTTTGCCATCATGTATATCCCCATTGAAGGTGCTCTGAATCTTGCTTTGTTGAACGACGCCACACTGTGGAGGGAGGCATACGACCAGGGCGTGATGATTCTGGGTCCGCAAACCATGTATATGAACCTGCGTGTGTTGGAGATGATGTGGACCCAGGTACGCCAACTGCAGAACCAGCAAGCCATGATGAAAGCCGCCCATTTGGTGATTGAACGCGTACAGGATTTCGGCATTCGGTTTATGGATGTGGAGTCGAGTGTGAATGATACCGTGAAGAAGATATCGCAGCTGAAAATCACCACGGCCGACAACGGCCCCAGCATCATCACAGCAGCCAAGAATCTGTTGAAAGCCGGTGCCAGCGAAAACAAGAAAAAGAAATCGCTGAACGAATTAGACAACACCCTCTTCATTGAATCCGAACCCGACTTGATGCTTCCAGAGAGGACTACGGTAGAAGCCGAAACAGATTAATCATTCAATACGTCAAAGAAGGCTTGGAAAGCTGCGAGCGCGCACGCAGCTTTGCCTGATGACAACATAATACCGTTATGAAGATCCACGAGATGATCAGGGACAACTACCCCGAATATTACAGCATTGAGCACTACCCTACCAACATCACCATATGTGTACGCACGACGAAGGAGGAATGGGGCGTGCTGGGCAACTTCTATATGACCCCTATCATGGCTGGAGGCGTAACTTTCGACTGCACCGAGCGCCTCTTCCACATGATGAAGCTGAAGGCCAATGCGAAGGAGGGAGTGCTGGATATGATGAATTTTCATGCGGGCTTGGGTATGAAGATGCACCTTAAGAACCTCTGCAAAGCACACCCAGAGTGGTTTCACGACCACTGGCCTTCGATGATTGTTGATGCGATGAAGTTTTGCCTGATGCTCAAGTATGAGCAGTGCGAGCTTTTTCGGAATGAGCTAGAACGCAGTAGCGGAATGTTCATTGTGGAGGATGAGACCAAGCGGAGGAAAGGCAAGGACGCCGACACCTGGGGTGCGGTGCTTTGCGGAGAGGAGTATGTGGGGCCGAATCTGCTGGGCCGCCTGCTGATGGAGTTGCGAGACAATGGCAAACTGGAATACACGCTGCCCGAAGGCGCGTTAGATTTTACCAAACATCTTATTTATTAATCTCTTGACCTTTACAAGATATGAATACACTGTATCATGGCTCTCCGGAACTGTTCAAGAAATTTGACCTCAGCAAGGCCGGTGAGGGAACGGGCGTAAAATTCGGATTCGGTGTTTACCTGACCGAGTCGGAGGCAAGCGCGGTGCATTACTCGCAGCCACGCAACCTGCCCCCAATGAAGGACCACTACCTCTACACTGTGGAGATCCCCGACCTGAACGAGGACAACCACCTCTTCTCCTCACGTCCCGTTCACGAGGCCATCGTCAAACGGACGGAAGCGAAACTTGGGAAATCAGTTCCGGCTGAGAAGACGCTCTTGGGCAAGGAGTTCCGCAAGTGGGTAGGAACGATGCTCACGGGCGCCAAGAAAGCCGGATTTGCAGAGGAGAAGTCTGCAGCGGAGTTTTTCGACTCCATCGGCGTGATATACAATGTATGGCCGCAAGCGCAGACGAAACCCGACGGCCTGCGCAACTTTGCCGTCTTCAACGCCGACAGGGTGCGTATCCTGAAAGTAGAACACATCGAGATTGAGGAAAAGTGTGGGAAGAATGTGCTTGTGAGCAGAGAAACAGTGATATAGTTTTTAGTTCGGGAACTGCCCTACTGGTAACCGATAAGCGGTGAATTTCGTTTGCTTTTTTGTTTTTGTTTTACTATATTTGCAAATTGTAAACTCTAAAATGCAAAAAAGTATGTATATAGAACCGTATAATTCTGATAATGAAAATTGTATGCATGTGAGAGACTGCGAAATGGAGATTCCATTAGCGTGTAATCTCATCTACTATGTGGAAAGCATTGAGAACAAACCGTTGAATAACGCCATGCGTCAAATGGCTGACCAAAACAGACCGCTGTTGGACAACCCCAATATACAACCCTTCCCATTCAGGCTTCAATATGTTGCGCAGTCGGACCTTAACGAGGAAGCCCTTCGTTCGGCTCTGCTTCCCGAGTGTGATGAGGCGTTTGTGGAGGAAACCATCAAAGCTGTTCGGGGTTGCTTTTCTGACAGCGAAGGTGGTTCGCTGGTGGCTCGTTGTCTCCCTGATTTTTCTTCTGACGGCACTTTTGAGGACAAACACACCCTATGCACTTTTCCTGGGCTACGTTTCATATCTCCACAGGGTGCTGCTAATAAGGTAGCGTGGTTTGCCCGCAAGGTTGCTGAGCAAAACTTCCACCAACTTTCCGGAGAATTATTTGGAAATGCTGAACGGGAATCTGGCCAAAGCTGTGAGTTTGTGGCGTTGTACACCCGACCCTCGTGCAATGGTAATGGCAGCCTGGCAAATGATACACACCGTGGAAGGCATTGTTGAGAATGACGGAGAAGAGTATTTTGATGATGAGCTGTTCCCCGAGGATGAGGAAGAAGCTATCAAAGCGGTGGCCGAGTTTTTCTCCAAGCAGAAACACCCTGCCGCCTATTACCTGAAGGGATACCTCTACGAGAGCAACATCTGCTACATCAAAAAGAATATGGCCAGAGCCCGACACTGGTACGAAGAAGCTGCTGCTGCCGGCGACGAGGTGGCGGAATGGAAACTGGAACAATTGGAGATGATGAATCCTAAACGAAAAAAAAGCGTGTGAAGCCCTAACGCTGCGTGTAAAGGCAAAAGCCGACGGTAGGGGCGTATGAGCCTGTGCAGCTGCACTTACCGTCGGCTTGATTTTTTGGTGACTTTTCTATCATGAGAAAAGTCACGGAAAAAATTTATTTTACAATTCTTGTGCCGCAAGCGGGATTGTCCAGCTGACCGGCTTCGGTGATGATGCATTCGTGGCCACCATGCTCAATGTAATAGATGGCGGCACGCACCTTGGGCGCCATGGAGCCTTCCGTGAAATGACCTTCGGCCAGATATTGCTTGGCTTCTGCAATGGTAATCACATCGAGAGCCTTTTCGTTTTCTTTCTTGAAGTTGATATATACCTTGGGCACATCGGTGAGGATGTAGAACTCGTCGGCACCGATTTCAGAGGCAGTCAAAGCGGAGGCCAAGTCCTTGTCGATCACAGCTTCCACACCACGCATCATGCCGTTCTCTTCCACCACAGGGATGCCGCCACCACCAACGGTGACCACCACATTGCCCTGGTCGGCCAGCTGTTTCACCACTTCAATATTGGTAACCTTCAGCGGCTTGGGAGAAGCCACAACTTTACGCCAGCCATTGCCTTTGGGGTCTTCTTTGAAGATAGAGCCTGTAGCCTCGGCATATTCGTCAGCCTCCTCGCGGCTGTAGTACGGTCCCACCGGCTTGGTGGGATTGATAAACATGGGGTCTTCCTTGTCCACCACCACGCTGGTGACCAATGTCACCACATTGCGCTGGATATTTTCTTGGGCAAATACGTTTCTGAAGCCCTGCTCGATGAGATAACCGATAGAGCCCTGGGTTTCGGAAACACAGAAGTCCATGGGCATCGGCTCCAGGTCAAACACCTGCTTGCCAGCTTCATGCTGCAACATCACATTACCTACCTGCGGACCATTTCCGTGTCCGATGACAAGATTATAACCCTGTTTGACGATATTGATGAGGGAGCGACAAGTGTTGGTCACATTGTCGATTTGTTCCTTGTAAGTTCCTTTTTGTTTACTTCTGAGCAAGGCATTTCCGCCGAAAGCTACTACTGCGAGTTTTGACATGTCTTGTGTTTTGTTTTTGTGATTAATTTTTCTTGACTTTTTCTCTGAAAAAAGAAATCAATGAGGACGAACAAACGCCGTCCTCAATGAAAATATTAGATGTTAAAAGTATCCGATTACCAGATATGAGCTCTTTCTTCGGGAGCCACATACATCTTGTCGCCAGGTTTGATATTGAAGGCTTCGATGAAACCGTCGATATGCGGCAGTGTGGCGTTCACACGATATTTGCCCAGTGAGTGGGGATCTTCGGTCGTACGACGAACGATTTCCTCATCACGGATATTGTTGGCCCACACGTTGGCGTATGCCAGGAAGAAACGCTGGTCGGCAGTGAAACCGTCCATAACATCCTGAATACCGCCTTCAGCTTTGGCTTTCTGCAAAGCCTGGAAGGAAATGTTCAAACCACCATTGTCGGCAATGTTTTCACCGAGGGTGAACTGACCATTGGCATACAGGCCGGGAGCCACCTCAATCTTGTTGAAATAGTCCACCAGCACCTGGGCGCGAGCCTCGAAGTTCTTGCTATCCTCTTCGGTCCACCAGTTAGCCAAGTTGCCCATCTTGTCGTAGTTACGGCCCTGATCGTCGAAACCGTGAGTCATCTCGTGGCCGATTACCACACCGATAGCACCATAGTTAACAGCATCGTCAGCATTCATATCGAAGAACGGGGGCTGAAGAATACCTGCGGGGAAGCAGATTTCGTTGGTGGTAGGATTATAGTATGCGTTCACGGTCTGAGGAGTCATCTGCCATTCAGTCGGGTCAACGGGTTTACCAATCTTCGACATCTGGTACTCGTTCTCAAAGCGACGGGCACGCAGCACATTGGCATAATAGCTGTCATTCTTGATTTCCAACTTGCCATAATCTCTCCATTTGTCAGGATAACCAATTTTCACAATGATAGCGTCCAGTTTTTCTTTGGCGCGCATCTTGGTGGAATCGCTCATCCAGTTGGCATCCTGAATACGCTCGCCCAAAGAAATCTTCAGGTTGTCAACCAGTTTCAGCATACGCTCTTTGGCGGCAGCAGGGAAGTATTTCTCCACATACAGCTGGCCCACAGCTTCGCCGAGGCAACCGTCAACAGTACCCACCACACGTTTCCAGCGGGGTTTGTTTTCTTCTTTACCAGACAGCACTTTGCCGTAGAAATTAAAGCTGGCATCCACAAAGTCGCTGCTCAGATAAGGAGCTGCGGCGTCAATCACTTGCCAAGCCAAATAAGCCTTGATGGTGTTCAGATCGGTGGTTTTCAGAATCTGGCTCAAAGCGGAAACATAGTCAACTTGACCCACATTCACGCTTTCCAGACTGCCCAGACCCTGAGCTTCCAGATATTCCTTCACATTGATAGCCGGCAGCATTTTCTGGAGCTGATCGATAGTTCTGATGTTGTGGGTTTTGAAAGGATCACGCATGGTGTTCTTATCCATAAACTTCTCAGCCATAGCGGTTTCGAGTTTCAGCACAGCGGCGGCCATTTCGTTTTCACGACCTTCCATATTCACGAGCTTGCTGTATCCTGAGAGTTTGAACATTTCGGCCATCATCTCCACGTATTTGTCGCGGGTGTTCTGCTGGTCGGGTTTCAGATAATAATCGCGGTCACCGATGCCGAGGCCACTCTGCCACAACCAGGCGATATTCATACTGCTATTGTCAGGATCGGCCTCTCCGAAGATACCTAAGAAGGGATTCAAACCGTTCATGCTCATGTCTGCCAGCATAGCGGTCAGACCTTTCAGGTCTTTCATGTCAGCGATGGTCTTCAGCTCTTCCTGAATGGGCTCTGCACCCTGTTGCTCAATGGTCAAGCTGTCCATACCCATATTATAGAGGTCACCAATTTTCTGGGCCACCGTACCCTGCTCGTTCTGCTGGGCTGCGGTTTCGGTAATGATTTCCTTCAGCTGCAGTTGATTGTTTTCTCCCAACACGTCGAAGCTGCCGTAACGGGAATATTCGGGTTTCAGCGGATTGTTCTTCATCCAACCGCCGCAGGCGAACTGATAAAAATCATCGTTCGGTGATGCCGTGGTATCCAAATTAGCCAAGTCAATACCTGAGGTAAGGGTCACCTCTTCACCTTTTTGTTTGGACTTGCAGCTGCTAAGAAGACATAAAATGGCGCAAATCATAAGCGGAAAAGCAATTTTTTTCATTTGTAAATCTTTATAAATCAATATTTTAGTTATATTATTTCCGTAAAATTCAGGAGCGCAAATATACAAAAAATAATTAGCAAATGAGAAAATTAGCAAATTAGTTAATGTGACAATGTGCTAATGTGCTAATGGAATTCAAAATTCAAAATTCAGAATTCAAAAATTATATTGCGTTTTTAGATTGGTGATCAAAGTGCGTTATCAAATGGTATGCAATGTAAGCGATTAGTCGTGCTGAAAGCACGCAATCCTATTAACCCCGCATAAGCGTAGCGCAATGTGGGGTATGCGGCAAACTACTCTGATCAAGCGTGCCGTAGGTACGCTACTTTGGAGAGGATGTAGCGTACTTTCAGCACGCAGACGTGGGTTGTCATCATCCACCCCACACAATAAATTGTGCGGGGTTAATAATATATCGTGCCTTTGGCACGCCTCCTTGTCTTTCAAATCAAAAAAGTAAATTTGCAAATTTGCTCATTGAACAAACTTTCTGAAAAAAATTTCGCTTCAGGTGCTTTTGTATTGAATTTTTTTTTATAATTTTGCATTTTGAAATATTTTAGTGTAAATGGGAAAGAAAATTTTATACGTTACGCCGGAGATTTATCCGTATCTGGAAGAGAATTACATCTCTCATATCTGCCGCTATCTGCCGCAGGGCATTCAGGAAAGGGAAAACGAAATCCGCACCTTCATGCCTAAATACGGATGTGTTAACGAACGGAAGAATCTGTTGCACGAGGTCATCCGTTTGTCGGGACAGAACATCATCATCGAAGATACTGACCATCCTTTGATCATCAAAGTGGCCTCTTTGCAGGCGGTGAGAATGCAGATTTATTTCATCGACAGCGAGGATTTCTTCAAACGCAAAGCCATCTTCCGCGACGAGGAGGGCAAGTTTTTCGATGACAACGACTCGCGCGCCATCTTTTTCGCCAAAGGCGTGATTGAGACAGTCAGGAAGTTAGGCTGGGCGCCCGATGTCATCCACTGCCACGGCTGGATTACCGCATTGGTCCCCATTTTCATCAAAACCTGCTACAAAGATAATCCCTTGTTCCAGGACATGAAGATGGTTTTCTCCGTCTATAACGACCAATTCCCCGAAAAGTTCTCTTCAGATTTCGCCAAGAAACTGAAACTGACCGGCATTCCCAAAGAATATGCGGCCAAGTTCAGGTCTCCCGGCTATGACACCATCTGCAAAGCGGCTATCGACTTCTCCGACGGTGTGGTCATCGGCCATCCGAAAGCCAAGAAAACCATCCAGACCTACATGGAGAAATCGGGACTTCCTCTGCTCGTTCACCCCGACAGTGAAGACTATGTTGAACAATATGACAATTTTTACGACCAACTGTTAGCCCACTAATCACCGCTTCCACAATGACACATCTAAAAAAAGCCGCATTTCTGCTTGCGCTGATTGTTTGTCTGCTTTCATGCAAGAAAGAATACAACTCCATAGGTTTGAATATGGCCGATGACCTGTTGGGCACCACCATGGAGACTTTCGATGTCAAAGCATGGTCTGTTTTGCACGACACAATCAACACCACCAACATGTCCAGTCAGCAACTAGGCGAGTTGCACGACCCTGTTTTCGGCAAAACCACCGCCTCCGTCTATGCACAATTCCTGCAGTCAGGTTCCACCCCTTATTTTGGCGAGAATCCGGTCATTGACTCCATCGTGCTCACACTCCAGACAGCGAATTATTACGGTGACACCGCCGCTGCGTTGAGATTCGAGGTCTATGAATTGAACGAGGATCTATCCACCACGGACGACAAATATTACAATTACAGCACCACGGGACACAGCTATGACAATCTGCTCAATTCTCCCGGCACTGGATACCACATACGGCCTAACACCCCGCTAACGATCAACAGCGAGATTCTGTCCCCTCATTTGCGCATCCGCCTGAGACCCGACTTCGGACAAAGACTGATAGATGAAAGCCCCGACTGGTACACCGATGAAGACCTGCTGGAGGATTTCAAAGGATTGTACATCACCGTCAGCAGCAACCACCCGACCGGATGTATTTTCTCTTGCAACATGACCAGCTCTCTATCGGGTCTTACCATATATTACCACAATACGGCTGGTGAAGGTTTCAACTACACCTTCCGTCCTTCAGAATCAGGAATCTCCTACAATAATTATAACCATTATGATTATGCCGATGCGAATCAGGACTTGAGACGGCAAATCATCAATCATGACACAACCAATATCAGCCGCGTGTATTTGCAGTCCATGGCTGGCGTGCGCGCAAGAATAGGATTCCCCGGCATACGGGAGAGATTCGCCGTCTTTAACAACAAAGTGGTCATCAATCGCGCCGAGCTGGTAATCAGCAACTGCAATCCTTCCGAAGCTATCTTTACCTATCCCACAGGATTAAGCATTCAAGCTGTCATGAAAGATGGTTCACTTTATTACATTCCCGATGATGACCTGCTCAGCGCCGACGGTTATTTCGGCGGAACTTACGATGCCAGCAAGGGAGAATACCGTATCAGAATCACCCAGTATCTGCAACAACTGATTTTGAACCAAGGCAATTATGCCGACTATATATACCTTATTGTAAAGGGCTCCGGTATACATGCCACACGCCTGGAATTCCACAGCAGCACCCCTGACATTGTTTCAGAAGACAAGAAATTGCGTGTGGAAGTGGCGTATTCGACGTACTAATTGACAATTGATAATTATATTGCGGTAGAACCGCAAACATAACATCAGCATATAATAAAACAAAAAAACAAATAAAGAAATGTCAGAACAAATCAAAGGAAAAATCAAACAGATTATCGGAGCCGTTGTTGACGTACAGTTCAGCGAGGGCACCACTCTGCCCAACATCTACGATGCGTTGGAGGTTATCCGTCCTAACGGCGAAAAACTGATTATGGAATGCGAACAAGACATTGGTGAGGACACCATGCGCTGCATCGCCATGGACTCCACCGACGGTTTGAGCCGCGGCATGGAGGTAGTCGCTACCGGACGAATGATCAGCATGCCCACCGGCAATATCAACGGCCGTCTGCTCAACGTCATCGGAGAGGCTATCGACGGTATTGACAAACTGGAGTCCAAAGAGCGCAAGGATATCCACCGCGACCCGCCCACTTTCGAGAATCTGTCCACCTCGCAAGAGGTACTCTATACCGGTATCAAAGTTATCGACTTGATTGAACCCTATGCCAAAGGTGGTAAAATCGGTCTGTTCGGTGGCGCCGGTGTAGGCAAGACCGTGTTAATCATGGAGTTAATCAACAATATCGCCAAGAAATACTCCGGTATGTCCGTATTTGCCGGTGTGGGTGAACGTACCCGTGAAGGTAACGACCTGCTGCGAGAAATGATTGAGTCTGGCGTAATCCGCTACGGCGAGGAATTCAAGAAAAGTATGGCAGAAGGCGGCTGGGACCTGAGCAAAGTGGACAAGGATGAACTGGCCAAGTCTCAGGCCACACTTGTTTTCGGACAGATGAACGAACCCCCTGGAGCACGTGCCCGTGTGGCCCTGTCAGGTCTGACCGTTGCCGAATACTACCGCGACGGTGACGAGCAGTCCGGTGGCAAGGACATTCTGTTCTTCGTGGACAACATCTTCCGTTTCACCCAGGCAGGTTCAGAGGTTTCCGCTTTGCTGGGACGTATGCCCTCGGCTGTAGGTTACCAGCCCACCCTGGCCACTGAAATGGGTGTGCTGCAGGAGCGTATCACCTCCACCAAGAGAGGTTCCATCACCTCCGTACAGGCCATCTACGTGCCCGCCGACGACTTGACTGACCCGGCTCCCGCCACTACCTTCTCGCACTTGGATGCCCAGACCGTATTGAGCCGTAAGATTGCCTCCCTCGGTATCTATCCCGCTGTGGATCCATTGGATTCCACCTCAAGAATTCTGACTCCCGACATTGTAGGTGAAGAACACTACAACACCGCCCAGCGTGTGAAAGAAACCCTGCAACGCTACACCGAATTGCAGGATATCATCGCTATCTTGGGTATGGAGGAATTGTCGGAAGAAGACCGCAAGGTGGTACACCGCGCAAGACGTGTACAGCGTTTCATGTCTCAGCCTTTCCATGTGGCCGAACAGTTCACAGGCTTGGAAGGCAAGTTCGTCAACATCGAAGACACCATCAAAGGCTTCAACATGATTCTGAACGGCGATTTGGACTACCTGCCCGAAACCGCTTTCAACTTGGTGGGTACTATTGAGGAAGCTATTGAAAAAGGTGAGAAAGAACTGGCACAGACCGCTAAATAAATCTCAAAAACAAAGCCATGAAATTAGACATCACCACTCCCGACAAACAACTTTTCTCAGGAGAAGCCAGCTTGGTACAGTTGCCAGGACTGGACGGTTTGTTTGAAATTCTGGAAAACCATGCTCCGATGGTGGCTGCCCTCAAAAAAGGAAAAGTCAAAGTACAACAGAGCGATGGCAGCACCGAGTTCTTTGAGATTAACGGAGGCACCGCCGAAGTGCTTCATAATAACATATTAGTATTAGCAGAATAAATCCTACATTTATGAAAACAATACGTCTTTCAATCATTGCTTTGATGGCATTCCTGCTGGCGGCTATCACCCCCTTGCACGGCCAGAAGCTGAAACCCGACGCCGTTCCGGAAGAAGTCAAACAGACGATGGATTTCGAATACTCCAATGTCAAGATTCTGTACTGGGAATTGAGCGACGGTGTTTACATCGCCAACTTCAAAGAGGATAACTCACCTGGCAAATGCTATATCACCAAAGACGGGCAATGGCAAAAGACCGTATATCCTGTGCCTCGCACCGAGCTGCCCTCCGCCATCACGGACTATGTGAAACAGAATTTCACCAACTACACCATTGCGGTTTCACAGCTGCAGGAAATGCCCAACGTGCGCATACATTATTATATTGAAGCCAAGCCGGAAGGTGTGGGTTATGAACCCTCTATCCTCACCTTCAATGAGGTAGGTGCCTTGAAAGATCGCCATGACCCCGCCAACTTCGACAAAGAGGCCAAGTCGGTGGTGGATCCCAAAGCAGCGAAACCCGCACCCGCTGCCAACAACAATACGAATGCCAATGCTGGCAAGACCACGGCTTCCAACAACACAGGCAAGACAGCCACCAATACAGGAAAGCCTGCCACAAGCAGCCAGTCGGCTAGCAAGCCTACACAATCCAGCTCAAGCGCAGGGAAACCTGCTACCAACACTGGAAAACCAGCCACCAGCAGCACTGCTAGCAACGCTGGCAAAACCACCTCTACCACTGGCAAGCCCGCCAGCAGCCAGTCAGCTGGTAAACCGGCTCAATCTAGCTCAAGCGCAAGCAAAACCGCTGCCAACACTGGGAAACCGGCCACCAACACCAGCAGTACCGCCAGCACCGCTGGTAAAGCTACCTCTACAACAGGAAAGCCCGCCAGCAGCCAATCAGCTAACAAGCCTGCCTCTCCGGCGGCCAACTCCAGCAACAAAAATGCCACTGCCAGCAACAACAAACCTAAAAAAGAAAAAGAAGAGGAACCTGTGTATGACGAAAGAGGCAACAAGGCCATTGACGTCAACAGTGTGCCTGCTGCAGTAAAGACAACCCTATCCAAGAAGATTCAACGCCCCGAAGAGTTACACTGGTTCAAGGTGGACACCTTCTATGTGGCCAACTTCATCGCCCGCGAACAGAAAAACGAAGTGTTCATCGGTCCATCGGGAACTTGGGTAAAGACCTACACAGTCCTCCCCGAAGTATCCGTCAGCGGCAACATGGCCAAACATCTGCAGACCTATTACAAAGGTTACCGTTTCAAGAACGCCATCAAGGAAACCCGCGCCGACAAAAAAGATGTCGTTATGGTGGAAATCTACGAGAAGGACAACTGGAAGCAGAAGCTGGTCACCACCTTCTACTTCGACAAAACCGGCAAACTGCTGCGTACAGTCGACCCGAATTACGAATTGGGAGGACAGACCAAAGAAAGTGCCGAGGACGAATCTCTGGAGAAGTATTACGAGAAGATGAACATGTCGAACAAATCGGACGACAATAATAATATTCCCAAGGATGTGCTGAACGCATTCAAAGCTAAATATCCCCATGTAACTGGTGTGACCTGGGCAGAAACCAGCGACGGCAGCTACAGCGCCAGCTATTACGGTACCCGCGGCAAGGAAATCTGCATCATCAACAGCTACGGCACCATCACCGAGACCATGACCTTGGGTAACCCCGACAATCTGTTGAGCAGCATCTCCAGCTACATCAAACAGAACTACAAAAACAACAAAGTTGTTGAATATTATGCGGTAAAGAAGATTGTGGACAAGAAGAACTTTTACAAGGTCATCATTGCCGACAAAAAAACCAAGGTGGAGCAAGAGCTATGGTTCACCACCTCGGGCAAGTTCGTTGAATAAGAAAACAGCTGCGGCCATGTCCCCCAAAAGACATGGCCGCAATTGAATATAGCAGTATCATCAAGCATTTATAACAAAATGAATTACATCGAAATTAAAATCCATTTCTCCGCCGCTGAACCGTGGAAGGAGATTTTCAGCTCATTTTTAGCCGATGCCGGCTGCGAAAGTTTCATGGACGGCGACACCGACAATGACCTGCTTTGCTACATTCCCGACAATCTTTATGATGCCGATAACATCAAAAACATACTGGAAAATCACGGTCTGGATGTGGATATCAAATATGAGACCCAAGAAATAGAGCAACAGGATTGGAATGCCGTTTGGGAGTCGAACTATACCCCCGTGCTGGTTGCCGACCGATGCTATATCCGCGCCCCTTTCCATCCTGCCATGGAAGGTGTGGAATATGAAATTCTGATTGAACCCAAAATGTCGTTTGGCACCGCCCACCATGAGACCACATCGCAGATGATTGAATACCTGCTGGAAGAAGACCTGGAAGGCAAGAGTGTGTTGGACATGGGCGCTGGTACTGGCGTGCTGGCCATCCTGGCCTATAAACGTGGTGCTCGCCCCGTGACCGCCATCGACAATGACGAATGGGCTTATAACAACAACCTCGAAAACATCGCCCGCAACCACTGCGAGGACATGGAGGTGGTATTAGGTGACGCTTCCGCCCTGAAAGACAGGAAGTTTGAGTTCATCATCGCCAATATCAACCGCAACATTCTGGTCAACGATATGCCCGCATACGCCGAAGCCCTGTTGCCTGGCGGAACTATCTTGTTCAGCGGCTTTTACGAAGACAACGACCTGGAGATCATCAAACAGCGCGCAGCAGAATTTGGCATTGAATACCAGTCGCACAAAGCGAAAAACAGATGGTGCGCTATGAAAGCTATCAAGAGATAGGTTTTAGGGGATAGGGATTAGGGAATAGTGGTTAGAATTCAAAATTCAAAATTCAGAATCACTACCCCGGTCTTCGGACACCCGTTGGAGGCTACGCCTCCTTCACCTCCTCGCTCGGCAGAGCTCAAGCAAGCATGACTTTGCACTCGCTCGTTCGTCGAATCTAGAAGAAGGGGAATTTAGACTCCCCCTGCGTAGCACTCCCCTCGAGTGAAGCGAGACTCCCCTTGAGCACGAAGTGCGAAACTCCCCCAACTAAACACTAAACCCTAAACTCTAATCTCTGTAACCTGAAACCTGTAACCTGAAACCTGTAACCTGAAACCTGTAACCTTCTCACCTTCTCACCTTCTCACCTTCTCACCCTCTAACCCCTAATCCCTAACCCCTAAAACCTCATGAACACCCACACCATCTCCTCTCCCGTCAGCCTGTCAGGCCGAGGCCTGCATACCGGAAAAAATGTAACGGTCACCTTTAATCCCGCCCCTGAACACACGGGCATCCTGTTCCGTCGCGTTGATTTGCCTGGACAGCCCATGGTTCATGCTATTGCCACCAATGTGTTCGACACCTCGCGAGGCACTTCCATCAAGGAGAACAATGCCGAGGTGCGCACGGTAGAGCATCTGATGGCGGCATTGGCTGGTTTGCAGATTGACAATGTCATCGTGGATATCGATGCCGAGGAGACTCCGATTCTGGACGGCAGCGCCCGCTATTATGTGGAGGCCCTGCAAAAAGCTGGCATCGTGGAGCAGCAGCAGGAAAGAGAATACTTTGTGGTGACGAAACCGTACAGTTTCTCCTTGCCTGAAAAACAGATAGAGATACGAGTGGAACCTTACGATGGCTTCGACATCAAGGTGGATGTGGATTATGGCACCGCGGTGTTGGCTACCCAAACGGCTGAACTGAACGACATCACCCGTTTTTATCCGGAGATATACAATTGCCGTACCTTTGTCTTTCTGCATGAATTGCAATTCCTGATTGCCAACAACCTGGTGAAAGGCGGCGATGTGGACAATGCCATTGTTTTTGTGGCCCAGATGCCTGAACAGAAAGTGCTGGACCAGCTGAGTGCTTTCTTCAACCGTAAGAATCTGAAGGTCACAGAGAACGGTGTGCTGGACAATGTGGAGCTGCATCATTCCAACGAGCCGGCACGGCATAAGCTCCTCGACCTTGTGGGTGACCTGTACCTGCTGGGTAAACCACTGAAAGGCAAGGTGTATGCCAGCCATCCTGGACATTTCGCCAACACGGAATTGGCCAAGAAAATGTTGTCTGAATAACCGCAAAAAAAAGAACACGCATGGTCACAAGAATCGCACTCACCGGAGGTCCCTGTGCGGGAAAATCAACCATACTGAAACGCATCAGAGAGAAATTCGAGACGAAAGGCTATGCGGTTTATTTGCTGCCCGAGGCGGCCACGCTCTTCATTGAGGCTGGGGCTGATTTCCTGACCAAAGACGCTCATTTGTCGTATATTACAGAGGAATCAAAGTTGCAATTCCAGCTGCAGATGGAAGACAGCATGATGCATATAGCGGAGAATTGCGGCAAGCCGGCCCTGCTGATTTGCGACAGGGGCACCATGGACACCGCTGCCTATATGCCGAAGGAGGTGTGGCAGCATATCAAAGAGGACATCGGTATGAACGAACAGCAGCTGCGCAATGAGCGTTACGATGCGGTGCTGCATATATGCACCGCCGCCAAAGGTGCTGAGGACTTCTATACCTTATATAATAATAAGTGCCGCTCCGAGTCGGTTGAGGTGGCCCGCGATGTGGACGACCGAATCCTGGCCGTGTGGCAGGGGCATCCGGTGTTGCGGGTAATCAAAGCCGAAATCTGTTTCGAAGATAAGATTCAGCATGTGCTGAAGGTGTTGGAAGAAATTGAAATGGGATAGACAAAAAATTCCACTTTTTCAGGGCAAAACTGCCTGTTTCCAAAAATCTCTTTTGTTGATAAGAATGTTTATAAATTTTGGATTTTATGCATCTTAAATCCAAAATGATGTCTTATTTTTGCAACTGTTAGGGTTCTGAAAAGAATAATAGGGAACGCTGTGAAAATCAGTGGCTATACCCGTAGCTGTAAGTTCTGAAAATGACATTTTCACACTAGGTCACTGACCATCCGGTTGGGAAGACGTGGAAATGGGAACGAGCCAGAAGACCTGCCCCAACGTAGTGTTCATGCTTTCGGGATTAAGAGCAATTGAGGACGGTTGAGAACGTGCAATTTCTCCCTAAGCGGCTTTAAAAATCTTATTATCAACATGATGATGGACCAGTTGTACATTATTAAAAGAAACGGTAAGCGGGAGCCTTTTTCCGCAGACAAAATCAAAAACGCTATCTCCAAGGCATTCTTGTCCGTGGACAGTTTTGCCACGCAAGAGGTGCTCATCGACGTGATGAGCCGCCTGAAGATTTATGACGGTATTTCGGTGGAGGAGATTCAGAACCAGGTGGAGGTGGCCCTGATGGCCGAACGCTACTACGAGGTGGCGAAGTCATACATTTTGTACCGCCAGCGTCATTATGAAGACCGTGAGGTGAAGGAGAAACTGGACTTCCTCATCAACTATTGCAATGCTTCCAACGCCGCTACCGGAAGCAAATACGACGCCAACGCCAATGTGGAGAAGAAAAATATCGCCACTTTGATAGGAGAATTGCCGAAGTCGAATTTCATCCGTCTCAACCGTCGAATGCTGTGCGACAAAATCAAGGATTTGTATGGCAAGGAACTGGCCGATAAATATATGTATTTATTGAATCATCATTTTATATATAAGAATGATGAAACCAGTATCGCCAATTACTGCGCCAGTATCACCATGTATCCCTGGCTGCTGGGCGGTACCAAGAGCATCGGCGGCAATGCCTCCGCTCCCACCAACCTGAAATCGTATTGCGGCGGTTTCGTCAACATGGTATTTATGGTCTCCAGCATGTTGAGCGGCGCCTGCGCTACTCCCGAATTCCTGATGTACATGGATTATTTCATCCGCAAGGAATATGGTGATGACTATTATTTGAATGCTGATAAGGTTGTGGATTTGTCGCTGAGACAACGCTCTATCGACAAGGTGATTACCGACTGCTTCGAGCAGGTGGTGTATTCTATCAACCAGCCTACGGGCGCCCGTAACTTCCAGTCGGTGTTCTGGAATGTGGCCTATTACGACCGCTACTATTTCGAGAGCCTCTTTGGCGAGTTCCGCTTCCCCGATGCCACCCAGCCTATCTGGGAGTCGCTTAGCTGGTTGCAGAAACGCTTCATGCGCTGGTTCAATGCCGAGCGTACCCGTTCCGTCCTGACTTTCCCGGTAGAAACGATGGCGCTGCTGTCCAAGGATGGCGATATCATGGACACCGAATACGCTGATTTCACAGCTGAAATGTATGCCGCCGGTCATTCGTTCTTTACCTACGTTAGCGACAATGCCGACTCATTGAGTAGCTGTTGCCGCTTGCGCAACGAGATTCAGGACAATGGCTTCAGCTATACCTTGGGTGCGGGCGGTGTGTCCACCGGCTCCAAGAGTGTACTCACCATCAATATCAACCGCTGTATCCAGTACGAACATCGGAACAATATTCCTCATTTGCAGTTTGTGGGCGAGGTGATAGATTTGATGCATAAGGTGCAGACGGCTTATAATGAGAATCTTAAATATTTGCAGAGCAAGGGTATGCTGCCGTTGTTCGATGCTGGTTACATTGCCATCAATCGTCAGTACCTGACCATCGGTGTGAATGGTTTGGTGGAAGCCGCCGAATATCTGGGCATTCCGATCAATGATAATGAAGAATATCAGCATTTTATTGAAGGTATTTTGGGTTTGGTAGAGCAGTATAATCATCAATACAGAACGAAAGAGCTGATGTTCAACTGCGAAATGATTCCCGCAGAGAATGTAGGCGTGAAACATGCCAAATGGGATCGTGAGGACGGCTATGAGGTACCTCGCGACTGCTACAACAGCTATTTCTATAAAGTAGAGGATGATTCTCTGAACCTGATTGACAAATTCAGATTGCATGGTTCCCGCTATATTGCCCATTTGACGGGTGGTTCAGCTCTTCATGCCAATTTGGAAGAACACCTGTCACAGGCCCAGTATCGCCAGCTGTTGCGTGTGGCTGCCCAGGAAGGTTGCAACTATTTCACCTTCAATATTCCGAACACGGTTTGCAACGACTGCGGTCATATCGACAAGCGTTATCTGCACGAATGCCCTGAATGTCACAGCAAGAATGTGGATTACCTGACCCGCGTGATCGGTTATATGAAACGTGTGAGCAGCTTCTCGCAAGCCCGCCAGGAGGAAGCCAGCCGCAGATATTACGGGAATATGTAAGATGCGTTAAGACGTTAAGACGTGGAGGCGTTAAGACGATAAAGCATAATTTCGTCTCCACGTCTCCACGCTTTCACGTCTTGACGAAAAAAATGACACCAGTGGCCCTTAAGTATTATAATTTCGATATTGTTTTCCAGGAAATTCCTGATGAAGTGACTTTGGCGGTCAACATCACGAATTGTCCCCATCGCTGTGAGAACTGTCACAGTCCGCACTTGCACAATGATATTGGCCATGCCCTGAATGAGGCGGAGGTGGATGCACTGTTGAAGAAATATGGCAAGCAGATTACCTGTTTTTGTTTTATGGGCGGAGATGCAGCACCGCAGGAGGTGGAGCATTTGGCAGCGTATGTCCGTCAGAAAAGCCGCCTGAAAGTGGCCTGGTATTCTGGCAATGCCCAATTGCCTAAAAGTTTCCCTGCTTTTGATTACGTAAAGGTCGGCTCATACCAGCCGAGTAAGGGAGGTTTGAAATCCCGCACCACCAACCAGCGCCTCTACCGCAACCAGAACGGCAATCCGGTGGATATCACCGCGAAGTTCTGGTAAAAAATTTCTCTTTTGAATTTAATAAAAAGAAAAAATACTATCTTTGCAACGCAAACAAATTTGAGTCTTGCAATGTTGTCTGGCGTATGACAGGCGTATAAAAAAAGATAACAATATGGCAACTTATAGCATTACAATTAACGAACGCACCACCTTTGGAAAACAACTGCTGCTTTTTCTTAAAGGATTGGGTTTGATTAAGGAAAACGAAAAAAAAGGTATTGATGCTACATTAAAAGCATGCGATGATGCCGATAAAGTACATCTGATTCATTACAAGGATATGGATGATTTTAAGGCACGGATGTATGCGTTATAATATTACTGCAACTGTTCAATTTGAAAAAGATGTCAAGCTTTCGAAGAAACGTGGGCTTGACATAAACCTGCTATTCCAGATAGTCGATAAATTAGCTCTTAATGAGCCATTGCCCGCAGAATATAAGGATCATGCCATGAAAGGAGAGTTTGCAGGAAAAAGGGAATGTCACATTATGCCCAACTGGCTACTTATTTACAAAAAAGAAGATACCTTACAGTTGCTGAAGTTAGTCAGAACAGGATCTCATGCGGATCTGTTTGGCAAATAAACAGGAGCCAAAACTATATCTGTTCACTACCTTTACCGATACACCATCACATCCCCCTCAATCTCGCTGGTGCTGGCGTTCACGACTTGGGGTTAGAGGTGAATTAATCAGTTCTTTATCCTTGTTGTCGGCTATGACGACATGCCGAAGGCATGAGACGCGCCGTCAGGCGCAATTAACACCATACAAGCGGCGGAGCCGCGCAGTGTGGTGAGAACCGGGACTGTGTGTATAGAGCATATCGGAGATATGCGACATCATACCACCGTCTTGCATAGACTGTCGCATCTCTCCGAGATGCTTGTATAGCGAGAGTACTTCATTCACCACACTGCGCCTGACGGCTTGTATGGTGTTAATTGCACTTCGTGCGTAGCATCTCTCCCGAGATGCTTTGGTATGAAATCAAGGCCAAATGCTGTTTTATAAGAGAATGATTAAATCAGCCAAAACATATACTATAAACATAAATTTGGCTAAATAAGAATAATCAAGTCAGCCAAATTTTACAATAAAAACATATTTTTGGCTGAATAAGTATATTTAATTCAGCCAAATCAAATATTTTTTATATATTTGCGGCTGAATAAAATTATAGTGGTATGAGGCGGAAAATTATCGGAAGAAAATATGAACAGTCTGAATTACAACATCTTAAAGAAAGTGATTCACCAGAATTGGTTGCCGTATATGGCCGTCGTCGGGTTGGAAAAACATTTCTGATCAGAGAATTTTTCCAAAATCAGTTTGTATTTTACCATACTGGGGTGTCTCCTCTCGAAATCAAAGGGAATCAGTTGACCAAGCGTCAGTTGGAGGAATTTTATGTTTCATTGCGTGAGTATGGTCTGAAGGACATAACTTGTCCGACAACTTGGCCAGAAGCGTTTAGAATGTTGAGACAACTTGTTGAGAAACAGAGAGGTGAGGGTAAAAAAGTCGTATTTTTAGATGAATTTCCATGGATGGATACACCACGGTCGGGTTTTATTACCGCTTTCGAGCACTTTTGGAACGGATGGGCTTCCTCTCGTTCTGATCTTTTATTGATTGTCTGCGGTTCAGCCACTTCATGGATGAAAGACACACTTCTGAATAACAAAGGCGGTCTATATGGACGGGTGACTTATCATTTGAAACTAACTCCTTTCTCCTTGCTTGAGTGTGAAGAGTTCTTGAAAGACAAAAGAGTTGAACTGGATCGTTACGACATTGTTCAGAGCTATATGGCGGTAGGGGGGATTCCGTATTACTTGAATTATTTCCGGTCTGGTTTTTCCCTTGCGCAGAATATTGACCGTATTTATTTTGCGAAAAACGCACCGTTGCGTGGTGAGTTCGAACGATTATTCGCCTCGCTTTTTGGAAATCCTGAGGACTCCAAGGCAATTGTGAAATTGTTAGCCTCTCGCCGATATGGTTTTAGCAGAAAAGAGATTGCAGATAAACTGAACATGACTTCTGGTGGAACGCTGACCAAAACACTATCAGCGCTAACCAATAGTGATTTTATCACCTCATACGTACCATTAGATAAGCGAAAAGAGACCTATTACAAGTTGACGGACAATTTCTGCCTTTTCTATTTGAATTTTATTGAAAAGAAACGATCTAATGATGAGTCGTTTTGGCAACATTCTGCATTGTCGCCAGCAATCACCTCATGGCAAGGGTTCGCTTTTGAGGAAGTCTGTTTTGCACATCCTCGTCAAATAAAAGCTGCACTTGGTATCGCTGGA
Organism: Bacteroidales bacterium; assembly: GCA_017964255.1. Classification (GTDB taxonomy): domain Bacteria; phylum Bacteroidota; class Bacteroidia; order Bacteroidales; family WCHB1-69; genus RUG11690. The sequence goes on from JAGCSI010000019.1 coordinate 24,391, forward strand.
ATTCAGACGAATATATCGTCTCTCATTATCGCCAAAGATGAACACCAATCCGGGATGCAGATTGATATGCTCATTGACCGTGCTGACAGGGTAATCAATCTCTGCGAAATCAAATATTGCAACCAGGAATTCGTCATTGACAAAATTTACGAGGAAAAACTCCGGTGTCGTGCCGAAAGAATCAGAGAATTGACCAAAAACAAGAGGAACATCCACCTCACTCTTATCACCACATTCGGTCTCCGCTACAACGAATACAGCGGACGCATCCAGCAAACCATCACCATGGATGATTTGTTTGCGTAGAAGCGTATAATCTTTTGCTGTGGAGATATGCTACGTGAGGCATTTCGCACGCTTTTACCAATTCACCGTCACATCACCTTCAATCTTGCTGGTGTTGATGTTCACGACTTGGAGTTAGAGGTGAATTAATCAGTTCTGTATCCTCGTTGTAGGCTATTATGACATGCCGGAGGCATGAGACGCGCCGTTAGGCGCAATTAACACCATACAAGCGGCATAGCCGCGCAGTGTGGTGAGAGCCGGGAATGTGTGTATAGTGCATATCGGAGATATGCGACATTATACCACCGTCTTGCATAGACTGTCGCATCTCTCCAAGATGCCTGTATAGCGGAGTACCTCATCCACCACACTGCGCCTGACGGCTTGTATGGTGTTAATTGCACTGCGTGCGTAGCATCTCTCCCGAGATGATGATTTATTGCTCAATCTCTTTGCCATCCCATCGTCACATCACCCTCAATCTCGCCGGTGCTGATGTTTACGACTTGGATTTGGTCTGTGATGGCCGCCTTCTGCTGGAGGTAGACCTTCTCAGCAAGCCTTGTTTGTGGATAAAGTGTGCGGCACGGGAAGCGATGTTTCGGGAATAACAGGGGTCGTCAAATTTTTTTCTCAAAATATCATGCAGGTGTTAAATTTTTTGTATTTCTTTGGTCGAATCCCCCTGAGGTGGAATATACTAAAGTCTGCCCACTCTTCATGAAGTGAGCTTATTATTATGTGATCTCTAGGTGACCTCTCGATGATGTGTTGGGAATCTGTTTACAACAAACAACTCTTTAACCTAACCATGTAAAATAGTAAATCTTCTTGTACGAAAATATACTCTTTTTGAAAAACTAATGATGCTGTTTTGTGGTTATTTTGTGCTATTTATTTGATTATCATGGCTTAATAACAAGCCAAACATAATGTTTGTCGCAACGTGGGTGACTGTATAACTTATTATAAATGTCCATCCATGAACTATCAACTTTAAAACACTTAGCTTTATCCATACCGTCTTGTGTGGCTGTCCAAAAAGTTAACTCAGAATTATGATAATATATCCCATCGCTACACTTATAATGAGTAGATCCGTCATCATTTTTACGAAATTTAAGGACATTTCCATTGGGTCCAGTCGCTTTATTACCACCTCCCAGATAACCAAGATCCTCCCACTTACAATTATCAATTAACTCTTTAGCCTGTTCTGCCGTTGGTAAACTATTCCCAAATTTCATTATTGCTTCGTCATAAGTATATAGTCCAACTCTTTTATTTGATGAGTTGCCTTCTCTATATATTTTCCATAAAGTTCCGCTTGGAAGACCTAAATCTATCCAACCTTCATCTTTTAGTTGAGCCAGACGTTCTTCTTTTGCTTTCTGTTCTTGCTCCGCTTTAATTCTTGCCCGCCTTTCTTCTTCTATTTTTCGTTGTCTTTCTAGTTCCTTGGCTTGTACTGTCTGGTAATCATCACCATCGGTAACTAATAAAACGGTACCTCGCTTGATTTCTTTGCTCATATATTCCCCTGAGCCAAGGTAATTATTGGCACGCAATAGCGACAATTCCTCATTAGTAGGAATGCGCCAATTGTTATAACCATACTGAGCCTGGGCATTGATATTACTGATAACAGAAGTTGGCTCTGATGAAAAAGTACCCAATTCCATTGGAAAAATTTTCAAATACCCCCATAATGTTTCAACAGATGTTCGTGTTTTGGGAGTAGAAGATGAAGATGTTTGTGCTGGCACTGTACTTCCTGGCGATATGGCAATCTTGCTTGCCAATTTCTGTGCCACGCTTTGCATACTACTACGAAAAGACGAGGTGGCAAACGTTGCCCCTTCCGTGGCCGCTATGGTACCTGTTTCCACATTGATCACACGCGCATACACTTGATATTGATCGGAAACAGAAATAAAATTAATTTCACCTACTACAATTTTCGACACATTCAATATCTTACCTACACGAACCATCTGAGCTTGTGTCATCTGTGAACGTTGAAATCCCTGTTCTTTAATTACTTTATCTATTTGTGTTCGTTCCACCGTCGTATATCCTGTAGGACGGAAATAGGTGATGAATATGGCGTAGCTCCCATTCAAATCAGCTTGTGAGATGATACCGGAACCTGCATTGAAATCCAATACTGCGTAACGTTGAGCATTCACAGAAAATGCCATCAGGCATAAAATTGCTATAATGAAAGATTTAATGGTGGTTTTCATTTTTACTTTGAGTTTGATTGTTTATTTGTGCTTTTATTCTTTTAATTTCTTTTGATGCAAAATTACAATTTCCCCTGTCTGCAAACCATTTCCAATCGTAACTATCCGTTACAATCCATTGGAAAAATCGTTGCTATGGATTGGCGTTTTTGTTCACAGATTTTGGATAGGAAGGGGAGTTGCGCCAGTCGGAGCAGGCCTTGAAGAAGTCGTAGTCCAAGGCATCGCATATCTTGAACAAGACATCGGTGTAGATCCATTTGCGGCGCATGATTTTGTAGAGGTTCTCACGGGTATAGCCAATCTGTTGCGCTAACCAAGTGATGCTTCTTCCTTGCTTCATGAGCTCCGCCTTGATGGCTTGTCCGATGTGAAAGGTGTCTGTAGAGGTCTCTTTGTGGTCCATTGTTCTGTTCCGTTGGGAACTTTTACCCTTACCTCAAAGCAACAAAAAAGGCGTTCGCCATTTCATTGTCTGCTTATTAACTTGGTGGGCTCTGGTAAACCTATGACGATAATAAGCACGAAATGTCTCACGCCTGAAACGTGAACCTTCTCGCTATGCTTATTCTCTCGTCATTAAAATTTACCAGATTTTACCAAGTGAGAATAAGAGCGTAAAGCTCAGTTGTTATATTTTATCTTCGTTTAATCTTCTATAGTTTCAATAATTTGGTTGCTAATCAAAATGATGATGCAAAGTTACAACAATTCCCTGAATTATCTTTAGGGTGGATAAATTTTTATATCGCTATTGTGGGAAATCTTTGGCATCAACATAGAAGAGTAACTCTCTCTCTTGCGGTAAGAGAGTGCCATCATCAGAGACTCTACATAACGTGCCGCAAGGAGAGTAGATCAAACATTCCAGTCCCCACACTTCCGTGAGGAGTTACTGAGATTCGGCCTCTTCAGAGGCCGTAACCTGAGTGCCGATGCGAAAGATAGTCCTAATTGTCAACTGTCAACTGTTTAGAATCCTGTCCAGAACATCTCCCAGAATTTGTGTTCCAGCTCCTGCCAGGTTTGGCGGGTGGCACCGGCAAAGTCTGAGGTGTAGTTGTTCAGCAGTTTTACAGCGTCTTCTTTCTTTCCATCTTGGAGCATCTTTACGGCCTTGTCTTCCAATGCGGGTAGCTCCTCAAAGGCTTTGTCCTCGTAGCGGAGAATGCTGCTCAGCATAATGTCTTTGGTGCGGCCCCATCTTACCTGGGCCAGCTTGTTGGCCTTGCGGTAATGCCACAACACGGCGTTGTCGTTGTAGCCGAAATGACCGCAGATGTTGAAGCCTGCGGGCAGTTTGGTCTCGCCGGCATAGATGGGAATACGGGGACTCTGTCCCGGGTTTTCCAAGGAGAACCAGCACAGACCACCCACTTCGTCGGGTAGCCATTCGCGGCACTGGATGATGGTGGAGTAAGAGCACCACGACATGGCCACGCCGCGGTAGAAGGTTATGGTGCCGGGCTTCAGGGCGTTATACAGGGCACGTTCGTTGCCGTCCATCCAGGGGTTGGCGTTGGGGCACACGATGGTGTCGATGAGGGTACTGCCGTCTTTCTGCTTGCGCTTGCGCTCAATCTTCAGCTGGGCAGTCTGATCCAGCAGCTCGGAGCCCTCGTAGTTGGCACGGAACAGCTCCATCACCTTGCGCACATCCACTTTCTCGGCAGGCTTGATGGAGAAAGGCAGTTCGTCGGCCTCGAAATCCAAATGCAGGTCGGGATTCAATTCATTGAAAATGTACCATTCGCGCTCTTTGAAGTTCTTGTTGCCCGAATAGCTTGAGGGGAAGGCTTTCCACCAGATGAAATCACCTTTGCCATCCCATAAACCGTATTTTTTGGCCACTGCTTCGATGTTGTCGGAGGCGAGGAAATGGTCTTTGTCTTTGCGGTTGATTTTGCCGATACGGGCCACATTGCAGCTCACGGCCACCTCGTCGTCGGGCACACGCTGGGCCACCCAGATGCCACCAATTTTGTCAGGACCCTCGCCCAAAATCTCCATCTGCCACACTTCGCGTTTGTCGGCAATGGTGATGCACTCGCCGCCGTCACCGTAGCCATATTCCTTAATCAGTTTGCCAATCAGCAGGATGGCGTCACGGGCATTGTCGCAGCGTTGCAGGGCAATGCGTTGCAGCTCCTCAATCAGAAACATGCCTTTTTCGTTCACCAGGGTGTCGGGACCGGAGAAGGTGCTCTCGCCCATAGCCAGCTGCTTCTCGTTCATGCAGGGGTAGGAGGTGTTCATATAAGCGTAGGTGTGGGGTGCTTCGGGAATCTCGCCCACCAGCTCCATGCCTTCCATGCTGTTGGGGGTCTGTGTGTGCATGGTGCCTTTGTAAACCTTGTGCATAGTGCCTTCCTTGTGGTCGGCGGCGGGTTCCATGGTCACCCAAGTGCGGTATTTGCTGTCGCATGTGTGCGAGGTGATGACCGAGCCGTCGGCAGATGCCTTGCGGCCTACCATGATGGAGGTGCAGTTGGCGCCCACCAATTCATCTTCCTGGGCGAAAGAAAATAATACAAAAATGCTGAATAACAGGGTTAAGAGGCTTCTTTTCTTCATGTTGCTGTAAATTATAATTGATTATTTTTATTCTGATTTTTCAAATGCAAAGATAAAAAATTTGTTTTTACCAAGAGTGTCGAAGACACGATATTCTATTACCCCCGCACAACTTATTGTGTGGGGTACAATGGCAAGTACTTTGCTCTTACGTGTCGAAGGCACGATATTCTATTAACCCCTAACAAGGCCGAAGGCCGCAGTTTGGGGTGGCGATGCTCTTGGCGGGAATACAGCGTGCCGAAGGTACGCTACTTCATAGGGTGTCATTGTAGTGGCGTGTCTTCGACACGCTATATGAGATGACATGTTTCTCACCCCACACTTACGTGCGGGGTTAATAGGATGGTGTGCCTTTGGCACACAGGTTGATATTCGTGTGGTACGGATACGGGTGTATGTGGATATGGACGCATGCGATGCGTCCCTACATACCGTGTGGATGTCGTGGTGCGGCTGCCACGATGTGACGGCCCTACATTACGAGGAGGTAGATGTTTGCAGTCCGATACGACACGGCATTGAAGATGCCAAATCTAAATAACCCAGGCGGGAGTTTGGGGTGAATTGTGATGTAAACAATTTAATAGATAAACAATTCAACAAAAAAATGTATTTTTGCATTTTATATCTGAAAAAAATGAAAAAACAAGACTGGTTGCTTATTTTGGGTGTCGTGATCGTGCTGACACCGTTCTTTATTCCCGCTACGGGCTTTTTCGCATGGTTTAACAACGCTACGGCTACCCATCCCTTTATCATGGCTTTCTTCAAATTTGCTATCCTGGCTACTTTGGGCGAGATGCTGGCTTTGCGTATCCGAAAAGGTGTTTATACCGAAAAGGGCTTTGGGGTGTTGCCCCGCATGATGGTCTGGGGCTTCCTGGGCATGTGCATCACTATGGCGATGATGATCTTCAAGTCGGGAACTCCGTTTTTCATGTCCAAGGTGGCGTCTTGCGACTATGCCTCGCTGATGGATGTGTTCAATTCACCAACCCTTACCTGGGGCAAGGTGGGTATCGCTTTCTGTGTCAGTGTAGCCATGAACACCATCTTCGCACCGGTGATGATGACCTTCCACAAATGTACTGATATTCATATTTTGGAGACAGGTGGCACGGTAGCCGGTCTGCTGAAACCTATGGATATGAAGCGCATGTTGGGCAGCATCAACTGGGATGTCCAGTGGGGCCTGGTCTTCAAGAAAACCATTCCCTTGTTCTGGTATCCTGCCCATACCATCACTTTCATCCTGCCGCCGAATTTGCAGGTACTGTTCGCCGCGCTGTTAGGTGTCGCCCTTGGCCTGATTTTGGCCCTGGCCAATCCTCAAAAATAGAGGGAAATATCATAAAACACCATTCCGGGAATAGCATCAGTATTAGTTCCTGATCCAATACAAAGGGGCTGTCCGTAGGTTAAAAGACGGTGACAGTCCCTTTTTTCTTGTTTTCATTTCCTGTTCCGTCGGTGTAAAAGATCACGTAGTTGTAGATGCTGTATTTTGTCATTTTTCCGTTATAAGAGCCATCCCATTTGAAATGGGAGTCATTGGACTGGAATACAAGTTCTCCCCATCTTGAATAGATTACAATCTCCTGGAATTGGATTTCTCCACTGAAATAGATGGAGAAATAATCGTTGATGCCGTCTTTATTGCTGGGAGTGAATGAATTGGGTACATAGAAGGTGCCTTCACCGCCATTTACACGTGGTATGTGTACTTCCTGAAGGGTGGAGCAGGCTTCATCGGTAATCAAAATCCAGTAATCACCAGCGTCAAGTCCATAGACAATCAGTTGATTGGTGTATTCGTCCAAACGTATGGTTAGATATGGATCTGCGAACCATTCAATGGTATAGTTCCCGTAAAAATGGTTCACTTGCAGGGTAACCGCTCCGTCATGCATGTTGAGCATGGCTTCGATATTGGTGATTTCGATTTCCGGAGGAGTGATATTGTCCACGGTGATATCGTATAGGGTCTGGCTACAGCCCATTTGGTCGGTTGCGGTGACATGATAGTTGCCTGCAGAAAGGTTGTAAATCTGGTTTTCGTTGGTATTGTAGCCATTGGACCATAGTAGTGTTACAGGGGGAAAGTCGGTTTGTACGTCTATGCCGATACTGCCATTGCGTCCTTCGCAGGTCTCATCATGAATGTTGTTGATTGAAATACCAGGTAATTCGCTGGTCTCTACCAATATGCTGTCCTGTACTTCGCAGAATTGGTTGCTGGAAGTCAGAATGTAGTGACTCGATTGTGGTGGTGTCGCTGTGATTACAGCACTGTCTGTGGCAGAAATAATGCTTCCATCGGGATTCGAAGACCATTGATAGCTAAATGGATGGATGCTGCTTACGGCAAGATGTATGGTGTCGTTGGGACAGACTAACTGGGGCGACTGCAAAAGGATTTGAGGATACGGCAGCACCACAATAGTTGTAGTGGCATTCTTGGCGCATCCGGTCTGGCTGTTGTAAGCATGCAAGGAATAAACACTGGTGGTGGCAGGGTGTTCCACAATGTGGGTGCCCGTGCTGCCCGTGCTCCATGTGTACTGGTCTGCCGAGCCGTAATACCACAGTGTGGTACTGTCACCTACGCAAATGGTATCTTTGGTAACCATTAAATTCAGATTGAAATCAGGCTTCACCTGAACTTCCGTGTGTTTGGTAGTGACACAGCCGTGCTCATCGATGGAGCTTACGGAGTAGGTCGTGTTTTCGGTGGGTGTAATGGTAAAGCTGCTGCTGGTCTCACCATTGCTCCACAAGTAATTCCAGGCTCCCGAAACGGTTAAAGTCAGGCTTTCTCCCAAACAGAGGGCAGTGTCGGGAGTGATTTGCATAGGAAGAGGTGGATATACATTAATATGTACAGTTACCGAGTCAATACAACCGTACTGGTTGACAATCCGTCCGACATAGTCGGTGGTTACCTCGGGCTGAACCAAAGTTCTATTGTTATCGTGATAAATGATGCCGGTCATCGGTGACCAGGTCCAGTCGTTTTGTCCGCTGATGCTGATTTGGGCGGTGTCGCCTACACAAAGGGTTTGAGGGGGCACTCCGATTGAATAATCCGGAATAGGATAAATGGCGATATCTATGCTGTCGCTGGCAGTACACAAAAATTCAGTATAAGCGGTAACTTTGTATTGTCCGTTAGTTAATTGGTTGATAATCAAGCTGTCGCCCACATGGCCTGTGCTCCACTGGTAGGATGCGGCATTGCCAACCGCTTTCAAACGGATTTGTTCTCCAAGACACACCACGGTCTCATCGGCCAGAATGGAAACCTGAGGCCGAGGCTTCACATCAACAAATCTTTCCGCTTGGAAATGACAACCGTACACATTGGTGAGAGTGGCCGTGTAAGTGGTCGGAACCAAAGGTGATACCTTGATGATGTCGGTGGTGTCAAGTGTGCTCCATAAGATGTTTGTGTAATTCTGGTTAGAGACATACAACACAATGCTGTCGTCTTTGCAGATGTATTCCTGGTAAGGAAGTATGTTGAAAACAGGATCAGGCATCCTTACTATCGGATATTCAGCGGTAGTAACACAATTGACACTAGTGTTTATGGCGGTCAGTGTGTAAACGGTGCTTTCGGTCGGATATACCGTGATGACCGAGTCTCTGCTTCCAGTACTCCATTCGTAGGTGTCGCCCGCTCCGTATGCCATGAGTGTGATGGCATTGTTTTCCAGACAGAAACTGTCGCGAGAGGCGATGATGTTGATATCAAACATGGGGAATACTATTACTTTCAGACTGTCAATGGTCTGACAGTGATACTGGTTGTACGAGGTGACGGTATAAACACTTGTTGTATCGGGAGTTACTGTCCTGAAATCGTTGGTGGAACCATCTTCCCAGATATAGGAAGATGCTCCTGATACCCTGAAGGAGAAATCGTTGCCTTGACAGATTTCCACTTCATGCGGCATGCTGAGTTCAGGTACGGGATAAACATTCATGTGGAAGGACATGGAATCCACACATCCGTATTCATTGGTAAGACGGATCGTATAGGTCTGGCTTTCCGACAGCGTAATGGTGACGGAAGAGTCTGAGATCTCTGACAATCCGACGTTAGGATACCAATCGCATTGGTTGAGGCCGCTGGTACGCACCGTTACAGGCACGTTGGCACAGGTACTTCTGGGACCGCGCACACTGTCTTGCGGCATGATGTCAATGACCTGGATATTCAGTGTGTCGGTGCCAATGCAATTGTTGGTGTCAATACCCATGACAATATACTGTTGCCCTTGTTCTGCCACATGGGTAATGGTTTGGCTATTGCCTAACATCTGGTTGTTGAGGAACCACATGTAGCGACGGGCTCCGGTGGCGGACAGCTCTGCTTCGCTGTGAAGACAGACAATTTCGGGCTCGACGGAAGCATGAATCACCGGAACAGGGAACACCTGGACGAACTCTGTGTCAATGGCACTGCAAACCACTCCGTCAATGGCATAGTAACCCCTGATATAATAGGTCGTGTTGGTGTCGGGTGAGACAAAGGTAACCTGTCCATCGCTCACTATCGTATTGTCGGCAGGAACCGAACTCCATTGGTAGTTGGTGCTGAAAATATTACTTTGCACAGTGATACCCAAGAAGTTGGAACCATTATTACATAGGAATCCCGGATAGGATACATTCACATCCAATTGCGGAAGAGGATAAACCATCACTTCTATTGGCAGGTCACTTTTACAACCAAATTCATCAGTACCTACAACCTGATAACGTGCGGAAGGCAGTTCTTCCGGCAGGGTTGGATAGGGATTACCAGTATAGATCAAACAGGTCTTATCATTGTTGAACCACTGATATTCAACAGCTCCTGACATGTCAATGATAAGGCTGTCACCTAAACACATGCTATGGGGGGCATTGGAATGGAGAACGGGAAGCTGATGTACGGTAATTTTAACAGAATCTACTGTTTTACAATGAGTTGTTGTATCTGTAACCTGAACCGTATATAAACAGGTGGTTTGGGGTGATGCCAAAGGATTGGCAATATTGATGGCACTCAGAGAGAAAAAGTTGTCCCATGCGTATTGATGACCATTACTGCTGATATTGAGTTGAACGGTATCTCCTCGGCAAATGGCGGAATCAGAGACGATGATGTTGACTTCAGGATGCTCATGCACGGTAACGGTGTAAACTTCAGTGTCGTAGCACCCGTGCGGATTCATGGCTTGTATGGTATAGTCGGTGGTTTGTGTGGGTGAGATTGTGATGACATTGACATTCCCTATGCTGTTAGTTGTACCATCCTCGTACCAGCTGTAAGAAATGCCCCCGCTGGCCATTAAACTTAAAGAGTCTCCCAAACAAATATGCCCTCCTTCAGAAGTGGCTGCAATGTTGATATCGGGAAGAGCATGGATGATATATGGTATTTGCAAAGAAGTATTGCAACCGAACTCATTTAAGAAACCTGTAACGGTAAATATTTCCGTATGGTCTTGAACACTGCTTACAGGGTGAACGGTGGCGGAACCGTCACTGTTGCCTGAGAGAATGGCGTTGGGAACCCATTCGTAACTGTCCGCACCCGTTACCATGATGAATCCCGTGTCGTTGGCACAGATGGGCGAACTGCTGTTTTGCACCGACAGGGTGGGGACTACCATGACGATGACATCCACTGTATCGCGGGTGTAGCAACTTACATTGTGGGCAGTATTCCCCACGAGTACACTGTATTGTTGTGACTGGTACAAATATGGTGTGACAATGGAATAGGTAGTGCTGCCATTGCTCCATACAATGCTCTCGAAGTCTCCTATCGCCGATATGGTGACATTGCCGCCTGCACAAACGGTGTCTGCAGACAGCCTCAGTTCAATGCTCGGCGAAGGGTTGATATTCAGGCTATAGCTAGTGCTGTTCCTGCAGCCGTGTTCATCGGTGCCTATAACCTGATAGTTTTGACTAAGAGGTGGCGTAATCTGCAGATGGTCTCCAACTTGTCCGTTGCTCCATACATAGTCTTGCGCACCGGAAGCTATCAGGGTATAGCTTTCGTTATCACAAAAATAATTGCTATTATGCTCACTGCGAATAGAGACAGTGGGCAGTGGATGGGTCTCCACTGTTTTGCTTATTTCCAAATAACAACCATATTCGGTGGTGGCTTTGACACGATAGGTGGTGTTTTGCAGCTGGGTGGTCCATACTGTGTCGTTGGATGACTGTTCTTGTGTGATAGGCTGATACCAATGGTATATGTAGTTGCCTGACAGGGTCATCATGATGGTGTCGGTGACACAAAGGTCTGAAGGAGCGGTTATTTCCTCGCGTGGCATGGGATGTACCGTAATCAAAGCCTGCCCTTGCCGGTGACATCCATATAGATTCACCAGATCAACAGTAAGGGTATCCGTATAAGAATATGGAATATCTTGCAAGGGATGATAGGTGAACTGCGGAGTCGAGGTCCCCAAGCCGGGATAACTCCAATAATATTCCATATTGCTGAATGACGGATAGATGGTTACATTAACGGTCCCGTCATAGCACAAACTGGTATCAGTTAATTCAATGTCAAATACGGGGGGTAATCCATTAACCACAATGTTATGACTTGCAGAACTCATACAGTTGAAGTCGGAATAGGCATTGACCTGATAAACAGTGCTGTTTTCGGGACTGATTTGAATGCTGCGGTTCGTATCGCCAGTCGTCCACACAAAATGACGGGCATCGCCTTCCACTGTCAATACTGTGTTATCACCCACACAGAGGGTGTCCTGTTCGGACACAATGTTGATGATAGGATAAGGCATTACCACCACAGTGTCATAAATAAGCATTGAGCAGTTGGTAGAGGCATTCAATACAAACAAGGATACCACAAGATTTGTTTCGCTGGTGGTACTGTCCGAGGTCATTGTGATGGAATTACTATTGAACAACGGATTTTGATTCCATTCGAATGTACTTCCTCCGTATGCTGTAAATGTCACTTCGCTATTGGGACAGATACTGTCGGCACTGGCGACAATATTCATGGGGAAATAGGGAATTACATTAACTGTCACCTCTCCATAGGAACCACAGCCTATATAATCATACACAAAAACATGATACGTAGTGGTGTCGACAGGCGCCACCACGATGCTGTCGGTAGTGCTGTGGTCGGGGTCGTCCCAAAGGAAAAACAGACCACCGGAAGCCTGTAATACCGTACTGTCGTTTCGACAAATGGTAATATCTGGGGAAAGTGTTGGCGTAGGAAATTCAAATACCGCAATGGTTACACGTGTGGTATCGGTGCAGCCATATTCATTCTCGTAGCTCACCGTATATACGGTTGTTGTGGAAGGTGTTACTATGGCCGTGTCTCCCGACACAGAAACTTCAACATCTGGATTGTGCCATTGGTAATTCAAAGCACGTCCGGAAAGCACCAGCGTTTTGGAACTATTGGCGCAGATACTGTCATTGCTCAATATCTCGTGTTCTGGCGAGGGAAGGATGGTAAGAGGCACACTTCTTTTAGCAGAGCACCCGTTTCCATCAATTCCGGTAACGAAATATTCCATAGCTGTTTGTGGCTCTACAATTCTGATATTAGTAGTGGTGCTGTCATCCCATAGCCAACTTACAATTGTGGCGCCTGAAGCATGGAGTGTACTGCTGGAACGGGGACAAATGACACCGGGCTCTGCCGTGATTTCTATTTCGGGCTGGGGATATAAATGAACGGGGAAATACAGAATGGTGTCGCAACCGTTAGGATGAATCACCCTCAGTTGATAGGTGCAGGAACTGTCTGGGATAATGCTGAACATGGCTTCCCTACCAATGATGTTGTCAGTCCCAACCTCTTGCCATTCAAAGCTATAGTTTGTCTCCTCGTCAATCATGTTTACCTTGAAAAAGGCTGTGTCCTGCTCACAAATGTAGGAAGTGCTATAAATATCCGAAATTTTGGGCTTCGGAAGCACACTGACATGGATAAAAGCGTTTGTACGATTGCGGCAACCATTGCTGTCCGTACCCAAAACTCGGTAATCAGCATCTTGTAAAGGTTGTACCCAAAGCGAGTCAGCGGCCCCGTCTTGTAGGGTAGTATATTCAAAATCAATTAAATGGTCGGTCTGAATAATTGTTACTTTGAATCGTTTGGAGAAGCCGGAATAAGATTCGGGACATCGAAAGCCAGGGTCATGAAGTTCGTCCACATAGAAAGTGTCGATTCTGTTTAAATTCGGCTGCGTTTGCTGTACTAAAACGATGCCGTTTTCAGAATTGATATTGCGTATCGTGGAGCATATTTCAGAACCGTTTATACCCTGAATCACGCGGGTATAGGTGCTGTCCCATCGAAGTGTGTCTATTTTTTGCCATATATAATGGTCAAGTCCTGATGCCCGCATTAAAAGACTGTCACCGTAACATAGCGTGTATTCACTTACATAGTTCAGGTCAGCCATAGGATTGATAGATATTTTCAGGGTGTCGTAGCTGACACACCCATTGTCATCGGTACCTCGTAAGTAAACCCTGTCATTTCTAGTCGGCGTGAAAATGGTAATTTCATCCTGATGAGTAATGGGGGAAGAAAGGGTGTCATGGAGGGCTGTCCAATTGTAGGTAAGGTTGTTGTGTGCCGTCAAATCCAAAGGTTCTCCCTCGCATGTGATTAGCCAGGAGGTGTCCATGTCGTTTACCCACAGTGTCACGTCGGGCAGTGTGTCCACATGGAAATGAATAATGGCGCGGGTTACAGAATGCCCCTCGGTATAAGCGGTGAGCATGAGAAAACCGTCCTCGGTAATGGGACCGGTGGTGTAACAACCGGAACTGTATTCCCCGGGAATGCTCATTATATATGTGTTGGTATCGTTGACAATGTAAGAGCTGTCTAACTCTATGTTGGGGATGTGCAGGATGTATGGAGATTGCCATACCAACCTCTTTTGAACGGGTTGTATGTCTGCGTTGATGGAAAAGTTATAACAGAAATAGAAAGAATCACCATAGCAAACCCTTTGATTGGTCTCGTGTATAATGATGTTGGTATTGGTGCCGGGTTCAGCGCAACCGCATGCATTGGTGGAGTCAATATAGGCTCCACTGGGGATATACACCGAATCGGTCATCACAATAAAATCCTGAACACTGTCCCCTAATGTTACAAAATAGGAATAGCAGAATACGTTACTGTACACCACATCCAAGCTGGTTGACGAATCAGTGGCGTTTTCATTGGTGCAATTCGAATAGACGGAAATGGTATAGAAATAACACTCGTTGGGATTCAATCCGTTGATAATTTGAAAAGTGTCGATAGTACTTCCCGAAAAGATTGGCGTACTGTCTGATGCCGTGTATATATCATAATTGTAAGTCAGATCATTGCCTTCTCCGGGAATCCAGTTGATGAACGCAGTGGTGTCACTGTTCATGTATCCGTAAAGGTTTAATGGCAAACCGGGAGTTTGACAGCACTTGGCCTGCAACTCAAAACCACCGGAGGTACAGGTCGAGTCGGATTGCATACGCAAGGTAATGGGTTGGCCAGGGGTCGCTGACATAAATTCAGGCTCGTCTTCATTGCCTAATTGGTGCGAGCCTGGACCCGTGATGGTGTCGTATGGAACCAGGGTGGAGTCGAGGGTGATGTCGCCATTGTATATGAACAGCGTATCCCCGCATTCCATCAAGCTGTTACCCCATATTTTCAGTTTTGAACGAAGGTCACCAGGATACAGTACTAAATATCCGTTTTCGTTGTTCGAGTAGTCACCGCTGGCATCGTCTTGCTGTGAGTTTGTACCGGAGTCGTATATGAAATGGTTGTCGTCGTTACATACCAGATTTCGAACAACACCATATCGGCCCCATACAATGTACGCATCGTCATCAGCTCTTCGCCTTTGATTGAATCTTAACAGAATGGTGTCGGGCGTGCAGGCACAAAAGTCCTCGCTGTTCAGGTATCGGTCGCCACGGTTGACCATAATACCTACCACACCCGTGTAATTGGCTCTCCATGAAAGTCCTGCTGCCGCATTGCCGGGTACGGTAGAGTTGACCGCACGGTCTGAAACAACGGCAGAGGTCTGGAAATCATCGTAAAAAAGGGTGATTTTAGTACGAAGTTGGTCGTTGCCGTGAGTGGGTACGTTGCCATAGCTGATATCGGTATTCCATTCATAGATGCCGTTGGCCTCCACATAGAATCGGTATATCATGCCGCATTGGATGCGTAATGTGTCTCCCATGAAATAGGTGATGTGGGGTATTCCATTCGTGTCATACTCAAGATAGGAGTCCCTGAAGAGCATGGAGTTAAAATGATGAATCCGCAAATCTCCCGCAGCAATTGTAGCGGAGTCAGGAGGTGGACAGGGCGTCGGGGTGCACGGATGAGGGGTGCATTGACCATACATTTTGTTGCTCAATGTGAGCAGCAAAAAAAATGATGGTAATAAATAAACTATAATAAAACGTATAAATTTTGCCATTTGCGTTAAAAAAAGGCAAAATTACATTTTTTTTCTAAAAAAACATATTTATATATTTATTTCCTTGTATTAATTTGCAATTTTTAACAAATTTACAGTGCACACTTTGAAATTGAAGGAACGATTATTTCACTTTTGCCTTTTCTACCTGAAGTACTTCCTTGCTGCTTTCGTCCAATAAAATGGCAATGACGCTGCAATTTTCAGGTACCCAGTCTGTTCCGTTGAAATCAATGGAATAGCCATACAGATAAGAGGAATCCTTGCTGACCAAACCGCCAGTGGAAATACGCTCGCCGTAGTTGCCGTTGATACCGGCTCTTAGCACATGGTTGTGAACGTAGAAGGTGTCCACATGGTCGCTGAATTTCTGAGGCTTAACAATGTTATCCTCTACCAGCAGTAACGACAGCATCACCGTTTGGTCATAGTCTTCCAGCAGGGTGGTTTTGGTGTTGATTTTCAAGGATTGATTTGCCGTGTTATATTGGTTGATAATCTGAATGGCGGCATGAAGGGTGCGGTCGGCATTTTGCATCTCGCTGCTCCAGAAACTTTTGTCCAGAGGGGCTCCGCTTCTGTTGATAATGGCTTGGGGATTGTTGCTGATATGGTAATCAGTATACAGCTGTTCGCCGGTGGGAGTGCGGAAATCGTATGAGAAAACTCCTGCTTCGGGCTCCGCAAACCAGTTGGCATGAATGCCCACCGCCACCAGGGTGTCACCGTATTGCGACAGTAACTGGTCCAAGATGGTGTGCCCTTCGGGACAGCCGATGCAGGTATGGCCGGTATATTCGTCAAACAGGACTTTGCGGTACACTGCGCTGGGGTCCAAGTCCGGGAAATCCACATCCACAGACTCTTGCTGTGACATTGTGAGATAGGGACCTTCAATCTTGTTGCATGCCGCAAAACAAAGGGCTATTGCGATAAAAAGAAGTGCTTTTTTCATATTGTCGTTTTTTGTTGTGAGCTATGAGCTATCAGCTGTGAGCTTTTGTTATTATATGTTTTTTTTTTGATGAATCGTTTAATGTTTAGAGTTTAGTGTTTAGGGGTTAGGAAGGTTAGGAGGTGAGAAGGTGAGAAGGTTGCAGGGGGATAGTTTGAGGTTAGGAAGGTTAGAAGGTGAGAAGGTTATGGATTATGGATTTTGGATTTTGAATTCTATTCCATCAACTATCAACTGTCAACTATCAATTGTCAATTGTCAACTGTCCATCAGGTTGTCCGCAAAGGGGTCGAGTATGTGCAGGTTGAAGTCGGGGGTGGCGAAGCACATGAAATCTTCCTGCTGTCCGTTTTTGTAGTAGCTGGCCGAAATCCAATAGAGTAAAAGTTGTTGATTGTCAGCCGATTCACCGTCTTCAATGGCTCTGAAATAGTCCGTTTGGACCGAAATCTGGCGCAGCGAACGGTCAAGGGATGTTATTTTGGCATCATCGTCTGCCAGGGTAGCTTCGTCGTACAGTTGCTTGTACTGGAATTCCAGGTTCTCCAACATCTCCAGCATCAGTTTTGCGTACGACATTTGCGTGAGGGTGTCTATTTTGGTAACCACCACCGAATCGGCATCAGTCACATTCAACTCCGTCTTCACATACGTCTCGGCACATTGATGCATTTTCTGCTGAAACACATCCACTTCAGCTTTTTGACGACACCCGCCCATCAGGACTATCAAACAAAAAACAAATCCTATTTTTTTCATATTGGTTCAAATTTTTATTTTGCTGTGAGCCATGAGCTGTGAGCCATGAGCTATGAGATGATTTTGGATTTTGGATTTTGAATTCTTAAACTATGAACTTTCAGTTTTTAACTTTCAACTGTCAACTTAAAAAACGAATCCCACTTCCTCCAACTCCGGATCCAAATTGACGGGCAGCGTTTCAATTTCGCCCCTTTGCAGTAACTGGTATATACCGAAGTGATGCACTGTCTCATAGTTGTGCTGCAGGTCGATATACACTGCTTGAGGATGACGTATGCAGAAACCTTTGTTTTTGCTTTTAACGTCTTGGTTTTTAATTGCTTTTGTTTTGTTGAAAGGAGTGAGCAATAAGCTGTAGTTGGCTGCTGTGACTGAGTTGGTGGGAATGAATCCTGTATTCTGGTCGAGGCTGAACAGCGGCAGGGTAGTGTCGTCTTTTTCAGGAATCACATACAGGGTGTAGTGGATTTCGTCTTCCAGCACAATACCGCGGAACAGGTCAAGATAGTCGTTTTCAGCTTGGTTCAACTGCGTAATCATCAGTTCCAGAGCCTCTTTGTTGTAGGCTACTTCCTGTTCGCCGGCAATCAGGCTGTTGCGCTCTTTGCGGATTTGTATGATGCGGTCTGCTGCCTCCTGCACTTTCTGTTCGGCACTTTTGTTGACCAGTCGTGTGCGGTTGGCGGGCACTTGTGTCACCACGCCATTGATGATTTTGGTCTCCACAAAGGCATCCTCGGTCTCGGTATAGTTCACGTTGGAATAGTTCTGGAAGAAATCAGGAATGCCTTTTGTCTGGATGCTGTAGGTTTCTTCAAATACATCATTCTGAACCGCTTGCGATTTTAACAAGGCCTTGGCATAGGCTTGCTCTTTCACTTGCTGCGATGACGGCTCTACGGCAAAGGCAAATTTGGCGTCAGGAACCCTAATGGTTTCAATGCTGACATTTTTCAGCTTGTAAAAAGTGCGGTTGTCGGAGATGATATTGGTCAGTCCCAACAATTTCTCAGCATGGTCGGCATAATAGCCTTTAATTTCGCGCACCTTGGTCACGGTCACATTCACCTTGATGGCGGTGGTGGGCATCTGATAATAGAAGTGGTTGGCACTGAGTTTGATGGTGCTGTCCAAGGGTAGGGGATAGACTTGTTTTTGGGAGAAGGCATTGTTGGTGAATATCGCCAGTGCCAGCATCAAGCTGAAAAGAATTAATCGTTTCATGTTTTTATTTTTAAATTTCTGATTGAAAATGCAAAAGTACGACATGGTTTCCCCTGCCGTTGAAAAAAATATTTTCGATTTTTCCTATACGATTTTGATGATATTGGAAAAACCGGTAATGTCAAACACTTCCTTGACCTGAGGTTGCATGTTGCAGAGCACCAAGCTTCCCTGGTGAGACATCACATGTTTTTGAAGCATGAGAAAGTAACGTAAACCTTGGGAAGAGGTATAGGTCATGCCTGTGCAGTCTATTTGGATTTCAGCGTTTGACGCTTCCATTAAAGGTTTCAGGTCTTGCTCAAATTGAGCGGCGTTAGAAGTGTCAACGCGTCCATCCAAGATCACGTTGTACTTGTTTCCTTCTTGATTGATAGTTACATTCATATTCGTAATTTTTTTTGGTTAATCTTTTTTATAAGAAATGGTCAGAATGGTGATGTCGTCATTTTGCGTGGCCTCACCAGTAAAATTTTTGACTTCGGTAATCAGTTTGTCGACGATGTCTTTTGAACTGTCATGATCATCAATTCTGTTGGCAAAATCAAGGAGTCTTTGCTCTCCGAATTGAGCTTCTGTCACATCTTCGGCCTCTGTGACCCCATCGGTATAAAGAATCAGGCGACTGCCTTTCTCCAGTTGGGTAGTTTCGGGTTGGTAGTTGAAATTCTCGAATGCGCCCACAACGATGTTGTTCTTGGCCTTAAGGTATTCGGCGTGACCATCGGCATGTCGGATGACAATAGGATTATGCCCCGCATTGCAATAGTACATCTCACCGGTGGTCAGATTGATTTTGCCGACAAACAGCGTGACAAACATATTATTCTCATTACTCGCGCTAAGGGTGTTGTTGATTTTTTCTACCATTTTGTCGATGGACAACCCCAGACCGCTGAGGAAACGGAAAGATGCCTTGGTAATCGCCATCACCAAAGACGCAGGAACTCCCTTGCCCGACACGTCGCCGATGACGAAAAACACATTGTCGCCTTTTTCCTGAAAGTCGTAAAAATCGCCTCCCACCTCTCTGGCGGGTTGCAGAAGGGCATGAATGGACAATTTCTCGTTGTCGGGGAAGTCCGTGGGTACCATACTCAGCTGGATTTGGCGGGCAATATTCAGCTCACTTTCAAAACGTTCCTTGGTGGCAGTTGTGGTTTGCAGTTCCTGGATATAATGAGTGATGGATTGCTGCATGTACTCGAATGAGTCGTGCAGGTCTTTGATTTCGTCTTCCGTTTTTATCTGGGGAAGCTGGGCGTGAAAATCTCCTTTGGCCATCACCAATGCCGCCTTGGAGAATTCAGTGACAGGCCGGGTGAGGGTCTTGATGATTCTCATGCATGATAAAAAGAGCAGTAGCAGACCAATAACTGACACGATGGCGATGATGAATTGCATGCTATCCAGTTTGGCGAATATGTATCTGTAAGGACTGATGATGGCAGTGGACCATCCGTTCAGCAAGGGCCCATAGACGGCAAACGAAAAGTGGTTGTCGGTTCTCAGGGTCATGGTTCCCGTTTCCTGGGAGGTCATTTTCTTTATCAGACGCTGGAAAGCAGGACTCTTTTTGGCTTGCTCGTATGTTGCAATGTCGTCCTGAAAGCCCATGTCAGGAAGATTTCCCGAGATATATTGTCCTCTGTCTCCAATAAGAAGAATTTTGGAATCTTCATTGAGATTGAGGTCGCATAATTTGGAGGTGAGCCAGTCGATACTGATATCGGCAGTGATAACGGCAATCACCTCGTTTTTGTCGTTCATGACAGGATAGGAGTAGGTGGTCATCATGATTTGGCCGCCGTCTTCATCAAAATAAGGATTGCACCAATGCGGCTGCTTGGTCAGGTAGGGTATCGTAAACCAGTCCTTCTTGAAGTAGTTATAATGGTCATTTCCCAATTGCTTTGTCTTTAGAGTGTCTCCTTCTGAATCGTAAGCGTATGGAGCAAAATAGTGCTTGCCTTTGAAATAATCGGGACGGAAGGCGACACAGCTGCCAACGATTTCTTCATTAATAACCACCACCGCTGATGTGATGCTGTACATGTAAGTGGTGTCTTCGAGCCGTTCTTCCACCAACCATGCCATGTTCTTTACGGTTGACTCCGTTTCGGCAAGGGTATGGGCAATGTTGAGGGAGGTGATGGAGAGCATTTCCGCCGCGTTCTTTTCCGCCTCTTCCGCAATGATCTTGTGGGAGAAAAACATCACCACCAACATGGAGACAATGAACAGCATGGAGGTGATGAGCAGTATGGTGCTGCTGAGACGGGCTGAAAATGATTTTGATTTTCTCATGGAAAAGTCTTTTAAGCAGGTATGACTCTTTTTGACATGGTGAGCACGTTGCAACCGTCTTTGTATTCGTATTCAATCTTATCCATCATTTGCTTGCTGATGAAGATACCCAAGCCGCCAATGGGGCGGTCTTCCGCGGACAGACTGATATCCGGATCAGGTTTGTCCAAGGGGTTGAACGGCGTGCCCGCATCAATGAAGTGAATGTACAATATGCCATCTTCCTGCTGGGTGCCGACTTCCAGAAATCCGGAGCCGTTGTCGTAGGCGTATTGCACAATGTTCTCAATGACTTCCTCAATGGAAAGCCTGATTTTGAAAATCAAATCATCCTGTGACGGTATATCTGGTGATGCCATCACATATTCTATGATTTCATTGCACTTGTCCTTAATAGGCTCAAAACGTTTGGTGTACATGTTATATTGTTTTTTATATTCTTTCTTTCCCTAAACTCTAAACTCTAAACCTTAAACTCTTAATTCTACCCCCTAAACCCTAATCCCCAAAACCTAACTCCTAACTCCTAACCCCTCAATTATCAACTGTCAATTATCAACTGTCAACTGTCACAGCAGTGCATTCACCACCCAGCGGTCCACATCATTGATGTTTACAATGGGCTGCACGGCGGTCACACCTGCTTTGCCGATACGTTTTCTCAATGCGGTCAGCTCGTTGATGCGCGCTTTGGTCTCTTCACTATGTATTACAGGAAAACCGGATTCCTTTAACAGCAAATTGCTTTTGGCGGTGATAGAAAGTTCCAGATATTCAGAGATATAGCAGCAAATATCGAAGAACGTCTCCGGCTCAAAGGCGTCTTTGATGGACAAGAGGTATTTTCCCGCGTTGGTATTGGAAAGTTCTCCCTTCCGGATGGAACCCAACAAAGCCACGTCATTGTTGAGGCATTGGTCAATCCACGAATGGATGGCTTTTTCGTTTTTCTTGAAAATATGTCGTTTGCTGACCAAAAAGTAAACCACTAGGATGGAGGTCAGAATAATGGGATTGATAGGCGCCACATTATGAATGATATGCACCACCATAGCTGCCGCAAAGGCGGCCCCTACTCCTAAGTTTCTGACGGTGAACGACCTGTTGGATGTCTCTTGTTTGGCGATGATCAGTCCGTAGGCCAACAGCGAGGTGCAGCCAATATGCATTACCGCCGCCTCGAAACCCAGCATTACCGCCATGTCGTGACTGAAATAATCACTCAACACTATAAGGATATTCTCGAAGATAGCAAAGCCAGCCCCTACCGCAGAACCGTAGATGGTGGCGTCGCCCAACATCACAATCTTCCGTCTCTGTACAAGATAGAGCAGGGGCAAACCCTTCAGAAATTCGGCCACAATAGCGGTGATATAGGGCATTGCGGCCGATTCAATGGTCAGCTCTCCAAGTACCCACGTCAGCATAAAACACAGCCCGCCACTGATCAGACAGAATGCCAATCTCTTTTTGTCCGTAAGCGAAAACGCATCCATCAGGATGACGACTACCACGAAAAGCAGGATGGGAACCAATGCGAGTGTGAATATGAGAATCTGATACATCGGCTGTTATGATTTTAAGGGTTCTTTTTTGCTGATGGCCAGCAGACATAAAAATACCAATGCGCCGTTCAGAATCAGCAGTTCGAAGCCGAATTTGTAGCCGTTGAAGAGCTGTTGGGAGTTTTTGGACAGCATGTAGCAGATGCAGGGAACTAATACGGCAATAAACGGAATAGCCCAGGTTTGGCGGATGGTGCGTTGGGTGAAGATGCTGAACACAAACAGTCCGAGGATGGGTCCGTAGGTGTAACTGGCCACCATGAAAATGGTGCGGATGATGGCATCGTTGTGGTGATTCGAGAAAATGATGATAATGGCCACGAATATCAGGGAGATAAACACATGCACGAGGCGTCTGACGGTGGTCTGTTTTTTCTCGTCGGGGAAGCGTTTCTCAATGTTCAGCATGTCGTAGCAGATGGTGGTGGTGAGGGCGGTAAAAGTGCCGTCTGCACTGGAATATCCTGCTGAAATCAAGCCTATTACAAAGAAGATGGCAGCGACTTTGTCCAAATGGTTGAAGGCCAGTTCGGGGAAAATCTGGTCGGTCTTGCCAGCAGCGATCAAAGCACTAAGGTCGATGCCTTTCTGCTGGGCGTAAACCAGCATGCTTCCGCCTAAAAGTAGGAACAAAACATTGACAATCACCAAAATACCGGTAAACGACATCATGTTGCGTTGCGAGTCTTTCAAAGTTTTGCAGGACAGGTTTTTCTGCATCATATCCTGATCCAAACCGGTCATGACAATGGTAATGAACATGCCGCCGAAAATCTGTTTGAGGAAATGGGTGTTGGAATGCCAGTCGGTATTGAATGTTTTGGTGTATCCGGCCTGGTCCATTTCACGCCACATGTCGCTGAGATTGTAGCCTAACGACTTGAAAATCACAATCAAAGTGATGATCAAAGCGGTCAGCATAAAGGTGGTCTGCAGGGTGTCGGTCCATACCACGGTCTTCAATCCGCCTTTGAAAGTGTACAAAAGAATGATGATAATCATCACACAGGCGCTAACCCATATAGGAATGCCCCAGGCATCGAAGACAAAGGTCTGCAACACAAAGATAACCAGATACATGCGAAGAGCAGATCCCAGCAGTCTCGAGAGGATGAACAGGGCAGATCCGGTTTTCTGTGCGGTATTGTCGATGCGCTGGCCAAGGAATTCGTATATGGAGGTGAGATTGTATTTATAGTAGATGGGCAGCAGCACGTAGGCGATGGTGAGGTAGCCGAGGATATAGCCAAGCACCACTCCGAAATAAGTGAACTGGGTGGTGGCCACATCGCCAGGTACCGACATGAAGGTGACTCCCGACAGCGAAGCGCCGATCATGCCGTAAGCCACTACAAACCAAGGAGATTTGCGGTTGCCGGTGAAGTAGGTCTTGTTGTTGGCCTTGTGCGAGGTGATGCCCGTGATGACAAACAACAGGATGGTGTAGAGGATGAAGAAGCTGAAGATTAAGGTTTGCATATCGTGTTAGATTCAACGTACATTTAAAAATGCAAATTTACATAAAAATATTGAATATATGATTTGACAGGTGAAAATTTATTTCATTTTTATTCTTTCGTTTTCATAAAAAAAACAATACTAGATTGGTGCATTTTTATTATTTTTGCAACTTATTTTAAAGCAAGATAATGAAGACACTTGACAACGTAGAAACCTTCTTTCCTTCAGATTTTACTGAAGAACAAAAAGCAAAAGCCAAAACTTTATTCTTCAAGAATTTAGCCCTGAAAGCCCACCGGTTTTATGGTGGTAAAATCCAAACCGTTCCGTTGGCTCCAATTTATGGCTTCAACTGGTTCAATGTATGGTACACCCCGGGGGTGTCGGCGGTTTCCACTGCCATTCGTGACGATAACGACCGCTCGTTTGAGCTGAGCAATCGCAAGAATCTGGTGGCGGTGGTGAGCGACAGTACCCGCGTGCTGGGTGACGGCGACTGCACCCCTCCCGGAGGTCTTGGTGTGATGGAAGGCAAGGCTATGTTGATGAAATATCTTGGCGGCGTGGATGCCATCGCCCTCTGTGTGGATAGCCGTGATGAAAAGGGTGAGCATCAGGCAGATAAGTTGATAGACTTTGTGAAGATGGTGCAGCCATCGTTCGGAGCTATCAACTTGGAGGATATTTCCCAGCCCAATTGCTTCAAGGTGCTGGACGAATTGCGTGAGCAGTGCAATATTCCCGTTTGGCACGACGATGCTCAGGGTACCGCCTGCGTGACCTTGGCAGGTATCCTCAACGCTTTGAAGCTGACAGGCAAAAAGTTGTCGGAGATTAAAACGGTGTTGTATGGTTCAGGTGCCGCCAATACTTGTATCGCTCGCCTGATGATTAGTGATGGTGCCGACCCCAAGAAGATGATAATGTTCGATAGTAAGGAGGCCCTGCACGACCAACGGGAACGTTACAGCGGTGATGCTCGTTACTATCGTCAGTGGGAACTGTGTAAAATTACTAATCCTGAGCATATTAAGACCGAAGAAGAAGCTTTCAAAGATGCCGATTTGTTGGTGGCGCTGTCCAAACCGGGTCCCGATACCATCAAGCCCGAGTGGATTAAGCTGATGGCGGATAAGGCTATCGTCTTCGTGTGTGCCAACCCCGTTCCGGAAATCTATCCCTACAAGGCGAAAGAAGCTGGAGCGTACATCGTGGCTACCGGTCGTGGCGACTTCCCCAACCAGGTAAACAATTCAGTGTGTTTCCCTGCTATTTTAAAGGGAACTTTGTTGGTTTCCGCACGTAAGATTACTGACGAGATGGCCATCTGTGCTGCCCATTCCATCGCCGACTTCGCCGAAGAGCGGGGTATCAGCGTGGACAATATCATGCCTAACATGCTCGAGAGTGCCCTCTTCCCCAAAGTGGCTGCCGATGTGGCCATGCAGGCCATCAAGGACGGTGTCGCTATCAAAAATCTAACCTGGGACGAAGTGTATCAGCAAGCTAAGAAAGATATTGACAAAGCCCATGAGATGAGCAACTTGCTGCAAGAAAAAGGCCTTATTCCCGAATTTCCAGAGGAAATCATCAAAGAAGTTGTCGCAGAGGTCGTGAAGGAAGTGAAGAAATAAGAATTCAAAATTCAGAATTCAAAATTCAATTCCCCATCTTCTAGATTTGACGAATGAGCGAGTGCAGAGATAAAATTCCCCTTCTTCTAGAAGGGGTGCCCGAAGGGCGGGGTAGTGACGTAAATTTAATTCAAAATTCAAAATCCATAATCCATAATCCATTAACCATAGCTTCTCACCTTCTCACCTTTCTAACCCTCCTAACCCTCCTAACCCTCCTAACCCTCTAACCCCTAGAAACAATTAGCAAAAAAATAAACCATAATGAAAAAAATCACATTATTATTATGTTCGGCCTTACTGGTGTTGGCCGCTTGCAACAAACATCAGAATGAATATACCCTCAACGGTCATTTGGATGATGCCGCTTTTGAAGGCAAGATGGTGTACCTGTACGACGCTTTTATGGGTACGGTAATGGATTCCACTACCATCACCAATGGCGTTTTCACTTTCAAGGACACTGTCAGTTCTCCCAAAATGGTAACCATCCGAACCAACGAGGAGGATATGAATTACAATCTGTTGGCCGTATTGGAACCGGGAACAATTTATGCTGATTTGGTGACCGATTCATTGTCTGGCACCGCTTTGAACGATGTGCTGCACAGTTTCTTGGTGAAAGAGAATGAGTTGGGCGCAGGCTTGGAAGAAGACTACTATTCCTTGATGATGATAGAGGATGAGGAGGAACAGAAAGCTGCCATGCAAGAGTTCCAGGTGAGGTATGATGAGGCTATGGCCGAAGATAACAAGCTTATCAATCAGTATTATAACGAGAATAAGACCAATATCCTGGGTGTTTATTTCCTTAATAATATGATGGAAGTGACTTATGATCAACTGGAGACATTGTTGCAAGGTGCCGCTCCCGAAGTGGTGAACCATCCCAGCGTGCAGATGAAGATGGAGATGCTGAAAAAACTGGAAGCTACCAGGGTTGGTCAGCCCTATGCTGATATTGATGTGATTGATTTCCAGACTGGTAATGCTGCCAAATTGAGCGATTATGTGGCAGGAAAGATTGCTTTGGTGGATTTTTGGGCGTCCTGGTGCAGACCTTGCCGTGGCGAAATTCCCAATATCGCCAATATTTATAAGAAATATGGTGACAAGATCGTGGTGATCAGCCTGAATGTATGGGATAAGCCCGAGTCACAGGCAGAAGCCATTCAGGAATTGAATATGAACTGGATTCAGCTGACAGATCCCACCAAAAATGCCACCGAAGCATACGGTGTGAACGGTATTCCACAGATTATTCTCATCGGCGCCGATGGCACTATCCTTGCCCGAGACCTCCGCAAAGAAGCGATTGAAGAAGCTGTTGTGAACGCACTAAAGGGTGCATAAAAATTTGCTTTTTTCTTATATATTTTCTATTTTTGCGGAATTAAAACGATAAAGATGTCGCGGTTGCGATTAAATGCCTGTATTTTAGTCTTTTGTATGCTCGCGGTTTTGCCTGTCTCATGCAAGAGGGAGGTTTCGCTTTGTCGTCTGCCTGATGCTGATGAATGGGCTGCGCTTCAAACTGGCGACCTTGTATTCTGTGTTGGACATTCGGCTAAAAGTGCTGCGGTGAGATTTTTGTCCTCTGACCAAAGTACATTCTCTCATGTCGGTTTTGTCGTGAAAGCGTCTGATAGTACCGGATTGATGTGCCACATGTCTGCCGATGACAAATGTATCGCGCAGGAATCTTTGAATAGTTATATTACAAAAAGCAATGTAACCCAGCTTGCCTTTTATCGCTTGCCCTCGTGCGTGGATGCGGATAGATTGAGTTCTGTACTGGATTCGATGTTGTTTCAGAAAGTTGTTTTTGATGAAGATTTCAATTTTTCCAGCAATGATAAATTATATTGTACAGAGTTTATCGTAAAAACATTATCCAAAGTAGGAAATCATGATTTGGATATGGTGGATACGAAAAAACATATTTATCCATCGGATCTTATCCAACAAAGTCATCTTATATTTTTGTTTGAAATACCTAACCTTATTCAATAATTTAATCACCTTTAAAATTAGTTATTATGGACAAATTGACAAAAAATCATTTGAAATGGGCTGTTATTATTTCATCAGCTTTAATGATCATCACTTGGTTGGCAATTCCTGCTATTGATGTGATGGGAAAAGTGAAATTTACGATGTTGAAATTCATCACAAGTTCAGAGCTTAACCCTGGCTTTTTCAGAGTTCTCATTATTTTGTTGCTTTTACTTGCTCCCATATACGTTGTTATGGCTTTGTATAAAGATAGTGAATCATTGCAGAAAATCAAAGGGATTTTTAATTACAATAAAAAAATACTGTTTTCAATCCCGCTGATTGTTATGGTACTTTTTATTTTGGTTTTCGCCACCCAAAGTGGTATGGGTCTTGCAATTGGCTCATATTTTTATCTGATAGCAGCCATCGTGGTATGTGCGACCGCTTTTGTAAAACCAATTGATGGAGATCCCGAGGATTAAAAATGTATTAGGAGACAATAATGTAAAAAAGAGAGGCGCTTTTTCAAGTTGCCTCTTTTTTTGTGGTTCGCTAAAAAACAAATTTAAGATATTTATACGACCTCGAAGAGGTCGAATTTGAGTAACCCCGCACGTAAGTGTGGGGTTTTGTGGAAAGTGACCAGTACAAAGCACCGAGGGTACGACATATCTGTAACCCCGCACGTAAGTGTGTTTTTTTTGCGTCAAAATCCGTTGAAATGCAAAAACAGAGGTGGAAGCAATAACAGGAATCCGATGATAATCAGTCCGATAATAAAGGGCCAGATAAACTTCACCCATTTGGCATAGGGGATACGGGCCACGCCCAACACCCCGATCAGTACGCCTGAGGTAGGGGTGATCATGTTGGTGATGCCGTCGCCAAACTGGAAGGCCAATACGGTCAATTGCCGCGAAACGCCAATAATGTCCGAAAACTCTGCCATCATCGGGATGGTGAGCGCAGCCTTGGCGGAACCTGATGGAATGAAGATGTTAAGCACCGTCTGGATGGCGTACATCGCCCCAACAGCCCCTTCTTTTCCTGTGTCGGTCATGGCTTGGGAGATGCCATGCAGGATGGTGTCGATGATTCTGCCATCTTCTAAAATAATGATGATGCCACCAGCCATGCCCACGACCAAAGCGGCCACCATGATGTCTTTGCAGCCGTCGAGGAAAAGGCGGATGGTTTTGTCGAGCTTCAGGCTGTATGCCGCTCCTGTGGCCAATCCCATGGCAAAGAACAGTCCGGCAATTTCCATCACATACCAGCCGTAACCTAACACGCCTGTTACCAGCGTGATGATGGTGTAAAGCAGGATGGTGAGGATAAAATAATGCACTGATTTCCATGCACCGAGGAAGCCGATGAGCAGGTAGGTGCCTGCGATGATGGGCCATAATACAATGTTATACTGTCCGTTGCCGATGCTGATATCGGTGCGCGGGAAGCGGATAGCGCAGTAAACCATCACCACTCCGATGAGGGCATAGACTACCCAAGTGGCAATGGAGGAGGGGCGACTTTCTACAGAGGTTTCCTCCGCTTGCTTGTCACGCCAGAATGCATCTATATCGTAAGTGATGGATTTGCTTGGATTTTTCTTGATATAGGCGGCATAGAGTAGGGTGAAGATGATGGCTACCAAGGTAAAAACACACCAGCAGATAAAGCGGTATTCGATGCCGGAGAAGGGAGCCAAACCCGATAAGCCTTGGGCGATGCCGATGGTGAAAGGGTTGAGCATGGCGCCGGCAAAACCGACGTGGGCTGCCACATAGCACATCAGTACTCCGGTGATGGAGTCGTAGCCCATGGAGATAGCCAGGGGCACAAAGATGACAATGAAGGCAATGGTCTCTTCGCTCATGCCAAAAACAGAGCCGAAGAGACTGAACATCAAAATGATAAGAATGATGATCAAATTGTTGACCCCCAATTTGCCCAATAGCTTGTTTTGCTGAAGCCTTTGTGTTTTTTTCAGGAAGGAGTAAATGCCCACATTGATGGCGTTGGTCTCGTTCATAATCCAGAAGCCTCCGCCAATCATCAGAATGAAGACGATGATATTGGCGGTGCGCTCGAAACCCTTAAAGAAAGAGGTGAAGATCTGCCATGTTTGCGGTTGGCTATCAACCTGATGGAAGGAATCTGACACCACCACATTGCGCTCGCTTCCGTCCACCGTGACGGCTTGCCGGTCGAATTCTCCGCCCGGAATGATCCAGGTCATCACAGCGCATAAAACAATGATGGAAAAGACAATGGTAAAAGTATGGGGTATCTTCATAATCTTATGATTTGAAAAATATTATTGAAGTATTGAGAACAGCGGCAAAAATACAAAATTTTACCGATTCTTCAAAAAATAACCTTCTCACCTTCTCACCTTCTCACCTTCTCACCTGAGTGCCACATTAAAAATTTTCGTATCTTTGCAGTTTCAAAATAGTATTGTGATATGGAAATGATAGGAAAATTATTGCAGAAGCTGCCTCTTCAGTCGGGTATCGGTCGTACAGGCAACAGCTGGCAGAAACAGGAATTTGTGATTGAAACCATCGAGCAGTATCCCAAGAAAGTGTGTGCCAACCTTTGGGGTGACAAATTGGATATGCTTGATACTGTGAATATTGGCGATACCGTGAAGGTGTCGTTCTCCATTGAGTCTCGTGAGTTCAACGGCAAATGGTATACTGATGTGAAGGCTTGGAAGATAGAACCGGCCACAGAGAATCCGATGCAGGCCGCCGCTCCGGCTTATCAGGCTACTCCCGCTACCCCTGCAGCTACTGCTGCTGCTGGGATGATGCCTCCCATGGCTTCTGACGATTTGGATACCTTCACTGATAATGGCGGTGACGACCTGCCTTTCTAAGCGATGAGTTACGGCGTTTGTATTTTGTCGGTGGTGCCTTTGCGTGCAGAGGCCTCCGAGCGGGCCGAAATGGTGTCGCAACTGCTTTTCGGTGATACCTACGAGTTGCTTGCCGAAGAAGGTAATTGGCTGAGAATCAAAACATCAGATTGCAGATACGAGGGCTTTCTGAACTTGAAATACCATCATGCACTGACTGATGAGCAGTTTCAGGAGATGAAAAATGCTCCACAGTCGCTGGTGAGTGATTTCAAGACTTTGATTTGCGAAGAAAAATCCCAAACGGTTTTCCCCGTCTTCATCGGCACTTCCTTCCCTAAACCCGATGCCCAAGGCCATTTCAAGCTAGGTGATGCCGCTTTCGCTTTGCCATCTTGGTCAGCAGACTCAGATGAGAATTCAGAATTCAAAATTCAAAATCCAAAAACAGTAGCATCGCAGGACTCCCAACTGTCAACTGTCAACTGTCAACTGTCAACTATGCTAGAGTTTGCCATGCGCTTCCTCCGCGCTCCCTACCTTTGGGGTGGCCGGACTCCTGCAGGTATTGATTGCTCAGGTTTTACTCAGTTGATATACAAGAGCATAGGAATGCTGATTCCTCGTGATGCTTCTCAGCAAGTGGAGCTGGGACAGCCATTGGATTTCGCTTCTGAAGGTCAAATCGGCGACTTGGCGTTCTTCCAGAATGAAGAAGGCCGCATTGTGCATGTGGGCATGATTTGCGCTCCAGGCAAGATTATCCATGCTTCTGGCCAGGTGCGTATCGACAAACTTGACGATACCGGCATTTTTAACTGTGATACAGGGAAGTATTCCCATCAATTACGAATTATCAAACGTTTGTTGTAATGGCAGATTCCTCTCAAAAAGGCATGGTGCCATCTGCGTCCCCGCAGATGAAGACAGGTGGTAATTCTATGGAGGCATCTGCGTCCTCGCAGATGTATGCTGTTAACCCGTTACAGACAGAACACGTCCGTCTCCGGGCCATGGAACCCCGTGATGTAGACCTCCTTTACCGTTGGGAAAACGACCCAGAGGTGTGGAAGGTCAGCGACACCATGGTGCCTTTCTCGAAGTTCACCTTGCAAGAGTTCATCAAGACTTCCACAATGGATATCTATGCGTCGCGGCAGCTGCGCCTGATGGTGGAGGATTGGAAAGGAAACACGGTGGGCGCCGTGGATGTGTTTGATTTTGAGCCTTTTCACCGTCGCGCCGGAATAGGTATTCTCATTGCCAAAGAGTATCGCGAAAATGGTTACGCGGAAGAGGCGGTACGTTGCGTGTGCCAGTATTTGTTTTCGGTGTTCCAATTGCATCAGGTGTATTGTAATGTAATGGAAGACAATGAGATAAGTTTGAAATTGTTTCAGCATGTCGGCTTTGTGCTGACAGGAAGAAAGAAGGATTGGATGCGGGGAAAGAACGGTTTTTTGGATGTTTTGATTTTACAGTTGATACATGAAAATGAGAAATAGAACCATATTGTTGGTTGTCGTGATTATCATCGCGGTGGGGGGCACAATGGCCTATAACACTGTCTTTAAGAATAATAATGTGGCTGTTGAGGCGGCAATGATAACGGTGCCGAAAAATGCCACTTTCGACCAGTTGATGGACTCGCTGAAGGTTCATCAGGTATTGATCAATGAGCGTACTTTCTTGTGGACCTGCGACTTGCGGCGTTTCAAAACCCCTCGTATGGGACATTATGAGCTGAAAGCGGGCATGACGAACTTGGAACTCACAAGCCTGCTGCGTCAGGGCCAGCATTATAGCGTGCAGTTCACATTCAATAATTTACGGACCAAAAAGCAGTTGGTGGACAAGGTGGATCATCGTTTCTTTTTTGCCCCTGAAGAATTGTCCAATCTTTTGAACGACAATGATTTTCTGTCAAAATATGGCTTTGACACGGCGACTTGTGTGGCCGCTTTTATCCCCAATAGCTATGAGTTTTTTTATGACATCACGGCGGAGGATTTCTTTGAACGCATGATGAGCTATTATCACAAGTTCTGGAACGAGGAGCGCTTGAAACAGGCGAAGGAGATAGGCCTCAGTCCCACAGAAGTGGCGGTGCTGGCTTCTATCGTGGAGGAGGAGAACCACCGGGCTGTGGAAAAAGCGATGATTGCCGGGGTGTATATGAACCGTTTGAACAAGGGCATGTTGCTGCAGGCCGACCCGACGGTGAAGTTTGCCGTGGGCGATCCGACATTGAAGCGTATTTTGTTAGTACATACAACGATAGATTCCCCGTATAACACTTATTTGTACCCAGGACTTCCCCCTGCTCCCATTCGCATTCCCGAAGCTTCCACCATGGATTCGGTATTGCATTATACGCATCATAACTATCTGTATATGTGTGCCAAAGAGGATTTGTCGGGCTATCATAACTTTGCTGCCACGCTGGCGGAGCACAACCGCAATGCCGCTGCCTATCACCAAGCACTGAACCGGTTGAGATAATTCAAAATTCAAAATAATGATTTTTCGATTTTTTGATTTGAAAGATACAGAGGCGTGCCAAAGGCACGATATCCTATTAACCCCGCACAACTCGTTGTGTGGGGTGGATAATGACCAGGTCCTGTCTGCGTGCAGAAAGCACGCTACATATACTCCAATGTGGCGTACCTACGGCACGCAGGAGCAAAGTGTTTTGCCGTATACCCCACATTGCGCTACGCTTATGCGGGGTTAATAGGATTGCGTGCTTTCAGCACGACTGATCACCTACATTGTACATCACTTTATAACACACTTTTATCACCAACCAAAATAAGAAAATATAGCAAAACTAATAAACCATAAACTATCAATTATTAATTATTAATTGTAAATTACCATGCGCCGCTTCCTGCTCATAGCCATTGCCCTTCTTATACCTTTCGCTGCATTCTCACAGATTGCGGGTGTTTGGGAGGGTAAATTGCCTGTGGGCACAGATTCCCTGCGTTTGGTGTTGGCGGTGGAGCAGCATGGTGACAGTCTTTACGCCGAGATGGACAGTCCCGACCAGTATGCGGCTGGAATTGAAGTCAATAGCATCAGTTTCAAGAACGATACCCTGAAGTTGAAGTCAAAGGGTGTCGGCGCTAGTTTTCAAGGAGTTTATAATGCTGAAAATGAAAAAATTAAAGGTGTTTTCAAGCAGGGTGGGGGAAAACTGCCTTTGACCTTGTATCGGGTGGCGGAGCGATGGAAACTGAATCGTCCGCAGACCCCGCAGGAGCCTTTCCCCTACGAGACCGAGGAGGTGAAACTGCAGTTTCCTCATGCCACTTTGGGCCAGATTCCGATTACGGGAACGCTGTCGTATCCTTCTCGCAAACATGAATTTAACAATAAACTGCTGATTTTGGTCTCCGGCTCGGGTTGGCAGGACCGCGACGAGAGCATCATGGGTCACAAACCCTTTGCCGTCATCGCCGATTATCTGACCCGGCGAGGTTATGCCGTTTTCCGTTACGATGATCTTCCTCGGGCACAGTATGCTAAATGCACCACGCTCGATTTTGCTGATGTGGCTTCTTTTGTGGTGGACTATTTCAAGCTTTTTAATGAGCATTTCAAGCAGGCCGAAGTGGGAATCCTCGGTCATAGCGAAGGGGGCACCATTGCGGTGATGGTGGCCGCGAAGAACAAAAATGTTGCTTTTATCATTTCTATGGCCGGCATGATGGCTTCCGCCAAAATGACCTTGTTGTATCAGATAGAGTCTCTTTATCAGCAAGATACAACCCTTTCCGCAGAGGAAAAAGCGGAGTCTGTGCGGATATCGGAAGCGTTGTATACCACCATAGAGCAGGCCAAGAGCGTCAAGGAGGCTTCGGATCGTTGCGGACAGTTGCTGCGGGACTATAGCAGGGGTATGTCGGAGGAACAACAGCAAAAACTGAATATGACGCAGGCGGGTATCTTTCAGACTATGAGAACGGTAAGCTCGCCTTGGTTTTATGAGTTGTTCCGGCTGAACCAGCCCAAATATCTGAAAAAGGTGAAGTGTCCTGTGCTGGCCTTGAACGGCAAGAATGATTTGCAGGTGGAGTGGGAGAGTAACTTTTCCGTTTTGGAACAAAACCTGCCCAAAAAGACCAACTTGTCCACTCATGCATACGAACGTCTGAATCATCTGTTCCAGCCTTGTGAAACTGGTCTGCCCACAGAATATGGACAAATTGAGACCACCATTTCCGAAGAGGTGCTGCGTGATATCGAGCAGTGGTTGGAGGAACGGTAATGTTTTTTTCAGTGCGCTCCACAGGGTTTGATTAAGGATAAAAGTTAACATGAACATTTTTTGTAATTATTTCAGACTTGGTGTAGTTTTCGGTCTTTTTCTTACGTTATTAATATTGTGAAACTACAGGATCCTTTCGAAGCTATGCTCCACCGCTACCGCGGCTTGCTGTTCTCGCTGTGTCGACACTACTGCCGTCGTGGCTTGGAGGCCGAGGATTTGTTGCAGGAAGCCACGCTGGCGTTATGGCGCGACCGGGAGAGATTGCTTTCGCTACCCACGGTGCAACAAGCGGCACTGACTTGGAAGATAGGTCGCAACGCCATGATAGACTGCTTGCGGCGGCTGAAAGAGACCGAGTCGCTTCCGGAAGAATACGAGACGGTTGAGGAGGACCGTAGCTTGTTGCGCGAATTGCATGAAAGGATAGCCTTGCTGGATGAACCCGACCGTTCTATCGTGAGGCTGCAACTGGAGGGTTATAATTATGAGGAGATTGGCCAGCAGGTGGGAATGACGGAAAAGAATGTGAGCGTGAGACTGGTGAGAATAAAAGAGAAACTTAGAAAATCAATGGCAATATGACAGAAAACGAATTTGAAAAATTGTGGCAGCAGGCCGAGGTGAAAGGCTATGGACAACGCCTGGCCGCTGAATATCCTGTCTGGAGGCGGAAACAGCAGCGCATCGCCGGCGTGGTGACGGCATCGTTGGCTGTGGTGGTTCTGACCGTGGCGGTGCTTTTTGCCCAGCTGCAACAGCCCCGTGACTATAAGAAAGTATATTGTAACCGTGTCGGCACCACCGACGCGCAATGGGCTTCTTTGGCCGCAGAAATGCTGATGGAATAATGAAACGACTACTGATTTTTTTGATTTTGCTGCTTCCGATAGCGGCAATGGCGCAGAGCGAACTGTACAAACACTATGCTTCGCGACAGGACCTTACCGTGGCGCAGGTGAACGGCTTCAAGCTGAATGACGCCGTGCGTGTGGACGTGGTGCTCGTCGTAGCCGACAATGAGTCCGCCTGGAACCAGCTCAAGGAGGAACTGGATATCCGTGGCGATGAGGGGGTCAACAGTTGGTTGGGAGAACTGAAACAACCTGCCAAGCGGACCAATTGGAACGGGAAAACGGTGTTGCGTGTGGTCGCTTCACATGCCCGTCGTACCGTGGGGTTCTACCGCCTCAATACCGAGGAACAGTACGATGCTTTACTGGATTATCAACTTGAAAAAATGAAAAAATAGAGATGAAAAAACAAGCATATATAAAAAGAACATTGAAAATTACCGCACTGATGGCGCTTGTGGTGATGTGTCTTGCGGCATGTAAAAAACAGGAAACTAATGTTGATGGAGGTGGGGGAGATGGCAATCATAATAAAGTGGAACGTGCCATCATTTATACGGTGGGACACAGTGAAAACCAACGGACTGTGGCCACCGAGGCAGAGTGGGATGCCCTGTTGGACCATCTTTGCGACCAAGCACAGAGTGGTAACGAGGTGATATTCTATAACATGCGTCCCACAAGCTGCCATACGGGGAAGAAAGTTCAGGCTCCTAAGAGTCCGACAACCATCAGCACCAGCAGCCGTGACGAAATCAAAGCCTGGATGAAAGAGATGGAGGAGCAAGGACACACGGTAAAAGTTTCTTATGACAGTTCCACCGGTACTTGGACTGGTGTGGCTTATTCCACGATGGCACACCTGGCCACAGACAGTATTATAGGTACATGGCATTTCAATAGTTTGATGACAAACCAAATAGCTCCAGATGGTCATCTTCTGGAAGGCGATCTCTATGTCCCTGAGGAAAACGGAGGCTCCATGTACTATACTTTCAATGATAACGGGTATTTGTTGCTGACGTTCAATGCCATGGACGGGACTGTCGCTACAGATAGCACAACTTGGACTCTTACGGATGAGGGCAAGCTTTACAGCGATTTGCTGCCCAATAACGGTTATTGGGATGTGAATTGGATAACCATGAGCACCATGATTATCTCACGAACTGGCTTGGGTGTAGGCGACAATGACTTCTATTATCAGCTGCAATTCAACAGACAAAGAAAAAAAATATCGCAGCTGTAGTTTTTTGTCCTTTCTTTTCGTTCTTATGACAGAAACATTCAAATTCATCAAATAATCAAATTAAAAAACAAAAACAGTATGAAAAAAAGTATTTTATTGATCGCAGTAGCCGCTTTCGTGCTTTGCCTGTCCTCTTGTCAGAAAGAAAATGTTGTTCGTGAAGGAAACGATATTATCAATGGAGGTACCACTCCTACCACACGTGTGACGACTACCGCCGACCTTTCCGGTACCAATTGGACCGCTAATTTCTCTCTTGGTGATTTAGTTTACGCTATGACGGGCATGAGCCTCAATGACTATGGTTGCCAGTTCCCAGAAGGTTTTGATACCAATATGGTTTATCACATCAATTTTGATCCTCAATTTGCACACATCACTTTCTCCGGAAACATCAGCATGATTAATGTTGCCGAAGTGGCAGGTGGATATACTATGGATGAGATCCAGCAGATGGATTTGGTATATGCTTATAACGGTTCAACCCATACTGGTACTTTGACCGCTGTAGGTACCGACGAGAATGGCGCCCCCATCAACTATCAGATTGACTTCACTTATGATGACAATAACGACACGATTACCATTTATCTGCAATTTGCTAATGCCGAGAATGAAAATACTACGATAAACTTCCCGTTGGTGTTCCATCGCGATGGCGCAGCTGCCTAATCATTCTCCGCTTCTCCTCTGAATAACTGAATTCAGAATATATATTCATAAGCACCCGCCTTGTTGCGGGTGTTTTTTTTTTACTGTGCCATATTTTTTCATAGTAAATGCTTATCTTTGCAGCATAAAATTAAGCATTATGGGTAAAAATCTGATTAATAGGTATATATGGCTGATAGATACCATTTATCAAGCTGGTTCATCGGGGATTACACTCCGTGAGATTTCGGAAAAATGGGAAAGCAACTGGCGAATGTCTGGTAAGGAGAAGTATCCGAGACGCACTTTTATGAACCACAAAGAAGATATTTGGGACATCTTCGGCATTGAAATAGGCTGTCATAAGCACTCCAATTGCTACTATATTGTGGATAGCGGGGACATTTCCGACTCGTCGGGTTTTCGCAGGTGGATGTTCGAGACGTTAGCCGTAAACAACCATATTAACGAGAGTGCCCAGTTGCACGACCGTATCTTGCTGGAAGACAATCCTTCTGGTGGTGAGTTCCTATCTACCATCCTGGAGGCGATGCGAGACGGCAAGATGATAACTTTCGACTACAAACCTTTCTGGGCAGAAGGAGATCGAGTGTCAAGCTTGTTCCATGTGGAGCCATACGCCTTGAAGGTGTTCAAACGCCGCTGGTATCTGTTGGGCAAATATGGCAACTCCCCGCTGAAACTCTATTGTCTCGATCGCTTTCTGAATATCGACATCGAATTCGAAGACTTTACGATGCCCCAGGACTTCAACGCAAACGCCTATTTCTCCACCTGTTTCGGCATTATCCTTGGCGATGAAGAACCACAGAGTATCAAGTTAAAAGTGGCTGACTATCAGGCAAACTATCTTCGTTCGCTTCCTCTGCATCACTCACAGAAAGAGGAGAAACGCACCGATGAGCACACCATTTTCAGCTATTATCTGCGTCCCACATTTGACTTCGTACAAGAGTTGCTCTCCATGGGCGAAACCGTGGAAGTACTTGAGCCCGCCTCCCTACGTTCGGAGATGGAGCGGATTGGGAAAGAGATTGCGAAGAATCATAAAGGAAAGAGGAATGCATAGGTATATTTAATAATTTTATTCCGGTTTCTTCCACTTCACATTATTCCCGTAGATGGAAACCAACGCATTGAACGGCAGACTGTTGATGGTTTCGATGGTCTTCGGTAGTTCGTTGATGATTTTTAGGAACTGCTCCATTTTTTCGTAACGGACGTGGAAGGTCAGGCACCGCCGGTTTTTGCACTTGATTTTAAGCTCAATGCCAGCCGCCTTCCCACTGCGACAACCCTCATTTCCGTACCATTGGAACAAGGCATATTCCAGCGAAAGTTCCTGCATTTTGGTTTCCAGCAGGTT
Source organism: Bacteroidales bacterium (assembly GCA_017964255.1). GTDB lineage: Bacteria > Bacteroidota > Bacteroidia > Bacteroidales > WCHB1-69 > RUG11690. The sequence goes on from JAGCSI010000019.1 coordinate 63,196, forward strand.
CTCCATCGTTTTTTTATTAATACTGCAGAGTTTTGTTCTCTTTATCGCTTCATCAGTAATCATACAAGTTTGATTGTACAGAGCTGGTACGATTTCCGCCAATGCACGGACTCTCTCTACGGTCAATTCTCTGTTAGTGTAGCAATCAATCCCCTTGTATTCAATAAGGGCGCTGAACATGCGTCTTGTGTAGGAGATTTTCACTTCTCCGAGTTTACAGAAATAGTCGGTGCCATTCTCTTCTTTGCGGAAAGAACATCCTTGTCTTCGTAACTCTGATAGAATATTGTCATGCTGCCGGAATTCTTTCGGCCATGTTTGGATTTTGTGCTCTAGTATTTTTTCGAAAACTTGTTTCAAGATCCATCGTGAATCATTTGGTGATCTCGCAGTTAATTCCATGGCAAATCTTTCCCAGTTCTTCTTGAAATTCTGTTCGCACACATCATATACTTGTTGTTCAATGGAGTTCCACTCTTCAAACAGTTTGGGAAGTTTGGCATTATAGTCAAGCAGTGAAGACAATGCAAGTGGATAGTGTAAATGGAGACTTAAGTCCAAGTCTGCTTTTCCCTGTGAATTATAGACCACAACATCGTAGATACCATAGTACTCCTCGCAAGTGACCTTTATATTAGAAAGCCGGAACTGGATTTTTAATGGATCATGGTTGGGGTTAGTGTAGGGAATATTGTTGGCAGGAAGCTCAACGGCCATTTTACTGCGACTCCTGGCATATATCCAATGGTTCAAGAAAAAATGTTCTTTTGCTTCGTGGATGTCGTCAGTATGAATGCGTTTCAGTTTGTCAAAATAATTCTCGTTTTCCATTTTTTTTATTTTTCAAAAATTATAATACACTTGTTTATTCTCGAATAAATGCTGCTTTTCCACTCTTTCGCATCCATTCCCGGTGCCGTTCGTAGTTTTGCTCACAGTCGCAAATCCAGAGCACTTTAGTTTGCATCGGTTGTGGTACTTTGGGTTCGGAGGCATGGCCGTCGGTGAAAATGATCATGCCGTCATAATGCGGGTGCTTCGCAATATAGTCGAACAGTATTTGGAAGTTTGTGCCGCCGCGCCCCTCAATCTTCACCTCCTTTGGCGCTTTTTTGAGTGTGATGAGTTCCTTCAAACCCGCATCGAATGGCAGTACATAGATTGTTTCCACTCCGTATTTGAAAAAACGGGCAGTGGCCGAATAGAAGGTGGACAGTGCGTCTGAAGAGACAGAACCGCTCACATCCACGCATACTAAAATGTTGGATGCCAGCTCGTAACGACTTCCCATCTGCTGAAAACCGCTGCGCCGGTTGGGCCTCATTCGTGTGAGCCGCCGCCTGCTGCATAGGATGCTGGTGTGGAAACTTCGCAGGATGGCCTTGTAGTTGAGTTTCACCTTGAGTGTGGCCACCACCATTTCCGCGAAATGTCCCGGAATGGTGCCCCACGACTGCGAGGCCTCCAATTTCCGTATCAGTTCGTTGGTCTCTTCCTGGGCCAGCATATCCTCCTCCCACAGTCCGCTATAATCGGCCCACCGCTGGTCACTCTTATAATCACTATCTTTGGGGCTCGGTCCTTCGTCATTGTCGCCCTCTAGCGTTTGTTTGCCGTCAGAGGGAATCCAGCTATCATCCGAATTGTCTCCGCTTTTACCAATCAAGTTGTTCAGTTTCAATGCGTACCACTCGAAGCTCTCTCCAATTGGAAGCTGAAATTCGTGCGCTTTCGGGCATTCGAAATGGCAGAGCCGATAGTTCTGGTCCACCACGAAATTTCCCGCAATGGCGATGGATTCCGGCTTACAGCACTCGGGTTGCCGTTCGTATGGGTGCTTAAGCAAGATATGCAAGCACTCCACCTTAAGATACTCTTCCAACGCCTCATCACTTAACATCCCGGCTAAAGCAGGGTTATATTCTATACGCCGTTCGCCTGTGCGCATCACGCACTTCATTTGCTCGTTTTCTGACAGCAAGTGACTACAATAGACGGCGAAGAAGGTAGGCTCTGTGAGCCACCAGCGCTCCGTAATGTGTGTAATCCTTTCTTTAATGCTATAACTCATTTACAAAACTCCTTATCTGGTGATAGAAATCAACGTTGCGCCCCATAATCAGGGAAATAGCCCTTGGATAATTTCCTGATTCAAAAACAGATACTAGATGCGCAAAGGCTTCTTTGCTCTTCTTGCCCCGCAGCATTCGCCAGTATTGGTCGAAATTGGCCACTATGGTGGCCTCCTCTTCAGCCTCCCATTCCTGCATGTCAAGGAAACGGAAAATATCTTCGTTCAACGTTGACAATTCGTGTAGTTTGTAGCGGGCGAGGCGTGCTTGACAGGCGTCGTAGTTCAGCAGTATTTTCTTGGCAGATAGTTGGTTGAATGATGTCAGGAATTGGTAGAAGGCGGCAGTGGCGGGTGCTCCAACGATACCCGTACACATAATCTTCAAATCCTCCATGTTGTTCTGCCCTTTGATGCAGTCCGACAGTTTTTTCCACGCCCGTCGGTCGGGAGTTTTAGTGAGACCTGCCGCCTCGTCGCCACTGTATTTTCCATCGAGCATGTCGGTGTGGCTTTGTATGAACTGTACCACGCGCTCGTCAAGATGGTTTTGACTGGCCCAGCGTATCCACTCCTGCACCGAGGGACGGAACTCGTAGATGTTGAAACGCGACACGAGGGCGGGGTCGAGGTCGGTAAGCTGGTACTCATCGCCGTCATTTACGGCTGAAATCACACGGCTGCCTTCGGGAAGTGCATGTCCTGCAAGAGTACGGTTAAGGGCAAGTTCCATAATGGTCTGCAGGATTTCGGGACGGGCGCGGTTCAACTCGTCCAAAAACAGCACCACGGGCTTTCCATCGACAGGGAACCAATAGGGTGGCATAAATTCGGTGATGCCGGTTTCTTCGTTCAGGCGCGGCAGCCCGATAAGGTCGCCGGGGTCGCTCATCTGTCCGAGGAAGAGCGCCACCACGGGGATTCCCTTGTCGGCGAAATAGTGGGTGAGGATTTCTGATTTGCCGATGCCGTGTTTGCCCACGAGCATGATGTTCTGGCTGGAGGGCATCACGCTTAAAATATTCTCTAATTGTTTGATGTTGATTTTGCTGAGATTCATCTTATTGTATGTTAATGGTTTCTATCAAATTCTCCAGATTCTGCAACTTTTTCTCCAAGTATGCACCATTCCGCTTTTGATGCAGCGGGTCCAGTTTGTCGAGAGTGTTGTAGAATTCGCGGCTGTGGTTGTGATGAATCAGGTGGCATAGTTCGTGGAAAATCACATGGCGGATGCTATCAGTGGATATGTCGCCCAACAATACATTGAATGTGATTTGTCCTGAAGAAGAGGTTCTTCCGCCGATATGCGGCGCAAGCTTCTTCACTTCCACGCTGGGATAAGGAACGGTTGGATGTCGAGCCGAAAAAATCGGCCAGCAGTAGCTGAATTCGTTCAGGATTCTTCCTTTAGGGTTATCGTTTTGCGGCATACTCCATTTGGTTTTGAATGATGCTGCAAAAATAACGCACAGGTGTGCAAGAATGTGGCATTGTACTGCCGTAATGTCTTTCGCAACCGTTACGCCATCATTCATAGAACATCACCGAAAACCGAAGCTCTTTACCAAGTCGATTGTCGGTGTTCACCATATAGCCGACCTGTCCTTTGGCCATCTTCGACACCCGACCTATCAGTCGGTGATCATCTTGGGTGAAAGGGTAATCGGGAGAAACGGTTATGACCATCATCAGGTTTTCAAAATGCTTTCCCACAAAAGCATTGTATTTGTCTATCAAATCCAGCATCCAATGGGTGCGCTGTGAGGTATCGCCTGCGTAGGATTGATAAGAATATTTGCTGCCGTGTTGCGACAGGAAGAGTTGTTCTATTGCTTCCGGAGTCATGCCGTAATTCTCTGAGGCTGGGGTCAGACAATGCTCCGCAAATTCACCTACAATACCGATACGCCGATCATATTCTTGTTGAATAGCCTCACGACTGTACCATCTTTTCTTACGCAAATGACCATGGTGTTCCGTTGGCTCCGACTGTATTCGTTCCATAGATTCTTTCACGTCTTTTCGGAAAGAGGGAATGGTCAACAACGCTTTTTTTGAGGGAATATGGATGCCCTGTTGAATCAATTTGGACATCACCCGTTTTGTGCGTATCCTTTGGAGATCCTTGTCGTTCAGATTTCGTGCGTATCCATAGAGCTGCTCGGCGGTTTTGCTCCGCTGCTCTTTTGTGTAGCCGTATAAGGAGCTGTGCCACAAACAGCAGGTGGCGATTTCCTCAGGAGTTGCCTTGATTTCGGGTTCCACGACAATCTCTCTGGACAAACTTGCTTCCCATAAATCACCCTCCAAAGGAAAAGCCTGGAGTGCAGCAAAACCTCCCGATTTGTTTTTTGACACCACGATGTTTGGGTGGTCGGAGTCCTCTTTTCGGGGGGCAAGAAGTCGAAGCATGTCATAATGCGTTTTGCACCACGGGAGGTCATCAGTGGGAAAGCTGAAATAAAAAGGGATATAGGGTAGGAGCTCGTCAAAAGTGACTTGGTGTAATAATTCGCTGTAAGTCATAAGGCCGTTTTGTTTGGATTACAGCGGCAAAAATAGCGCACAGGTGTGCAAAAATGTGGCATTGTAGGGTGCAGCATTGTAAGGCTGTCGCAATGTAGGGCTGTCTCAATGCGGCAGCCCTACAGTTGTGGATTAAACAATCGGATCTGGGCACACGTCTCTCCGTTGGCACTTCTCGCACTCGCTGCCGCGCCACACTTTGTCGAACTCCTCGATGGCGGCAGCCACGATGGCGGGTTCATCGGAAAGGATTCCCGCCTCGAAGTTGCGGCGGTGGGGCGATTTCATCCCCATTCCCGCACCCGTGAGGTTAGCGCTGCCCACATAGCAGACCGTTTGGTCGATGACGATGATCTTGAAGTGTACCCGCGGACACATCACCCGTTCCAGCATCTTGGCCAATCGCGGGTAGCGGTCGAAGTCGGCACGGAAGATCGGCCCCGGCTCCTTCGCGTGGATCAGCCGCACCTCCACGCCCTTCCCCAGCAGTTCCGCCAGCACCCCGAGAAACGGCTTCTCGATTTTCCCTTGCAACACATACAGGTCTTTGATGTCGGCGGTACCAATCCACAACGAGTGCTTGGCCTTCATCGCGAGGTCAAGGACGGTGGTGTAGTGGGAGGAGTCGGTGATGAGGGTGGTGGGCATTATAAATCGGTTATTATCAGTTGATTAATGCGTTTTGTTTCGCAGGAATGGTATATTGACAATTGTGCGAAACAGAAATATGAATTACTGAATCCTGTCGCACCAATAGCAAGGCATCATGCGAATGGGTGGTTCATCGGAAAAATAGTTGAGATTAGCCACATAGCAATGGATGTCGGCATTGTCAAAGGCAGCGGCGAGGTTGGCTACAGCTGGTATTTTCAGTTTTTTTGTATTGCTTTGGAACTTACATTCGACCAATACTTTACGAGAAGGGCCATCCATCACAAAATCCACTTCGGTACCGTTCAGCGTGCGATAGAACTGTAGTGTTTCGCCTGCATTCCGCTTGCGCCAAAGTTCAAGCATCACTTCGTTCTCAAAAATCGCTCCTTTGTCGGCCCGGAAATCCACCTCGTTGAAACTGTTATATACCATATTGCGTAGTCCGAGGTCATAGAAATAGACTTTCTTCATCTGTGAGATGGTCTTCCTTTTATTTACAGACATCGGTTCAATCATCCGGATAATATACATTTGCTGCAAAAGGTGGATATAGTTTTCGCATACGGCATATTTCAATCCACACTCTCTGCTCAGTTCGTTGATATTTACCAAATTGCCGATTTGCGCTGCCAAAAGTCTGATTAAGCGTGTAAAGCCAACAAAATGCTCGTTCCGAATGTATTTGCGCACATCATTGAGGAGATAGGTTTGGTATATATCGTTGATGAGTGCTATTTTGTCGGTGTTTTTGTCGGCCAAGGCCACACGCGGCAGTCCTCCAAAAATCAAATATTCGCGATAGGTATTCAGCAGTGGGGTCATCAAAGTCTCGTCCGCGACAGTGGCGTTTTGTTGCAAATGCCAAAGCTTTGGGTCCTTAAAGAGCAGATATTCGGCGAACGAGAGAGAAAGCACCTCGATGACGCGCACTCGTCCCGCCATTGTTTCCTCCACGCGCTGAAGTATGTCAAGACTGGAACTTCCCGTGCATAAAATCCGCAGGTTTTCATGCTTGTCGCACAGCAGTTTGAGCAGGGTGGAGATGTTTTCCACATACTGGAATTCATCGATGAGAAGCAAGCCGTCAAAGTTGGGGTTGAGCCAGATGCGCAGATATTCCTCCACGGTGCTCAGTTTGTCGAAAAGGGCAGCCACTTCTGGATCCTGCCCGAACAAATGCAGTGTAGGTACTTGGGCTTTTTCCGCGAAACTGTTCATAATGGTGGTTTTGCCCACTTGTCGCGCGCCGATGAGCACCACGATAGGCACATAGCGAAAAGCATCGTGAATGCTTTGCTGATATTGGTTCCTTTCAATGATTGCCATATTGAAATTTTTGGCAAATATACGGAATTTTTCAAATATACATAAATTTTCGTATGAATTTTTATGTGATAGTGTCGACGGCGCCAATCCACAGCGACCGCTTGGCCTTCATCGCGAGGTCAAGCACGGTGGTGTAGTGGGAGGAGTCGGTGATGAGGGTGGTGGGCATGGGAACTATTTCAACTGTCAATCAAAATACTTATTTAGCAAGTAATTCAACAATATCGTTATAAATAGAATTAGGTGACTCATGGGAAATTAATCTCCTATCTGTTTCTTTTAAGATATTTATCTCATCTTTACAATCTTTGACAACAATTGCAACAATACGATTTAGTTTCTCAGAATCAGGACTGTAGCCCCTTGATATCATTTGCATGACACATTGGTGATATAAATTAACCAAAGATTTCCCGTATGCGAATCCACTTAAAACAATAAAGACAGGAACATCGTATTCGCGATATTCTCGTCCATTGTGGACATACATATTATCATTATCCTCTGAAAAAAGGAATTGCATTTTAGTCATTGCTGATTTAGCGATGGCAATGTAAATATCTTCTTTTTCGATGTATATTCCCATAAATATCGAATATTATTCCAAATTGGTTTCAGGATTCAGTCCAAACATTTTCAAGAAACTTTTATAAATATTTACTGATCGAGTGATGATGGCTTTAGCATGAAATTTGACATATTCTTCATCATCATTCTTTATATTCTTGTGCTTGGCATCCAATCGTTTCCAATACTCTAGATCGTTTTCGCAGATAAAAAAATCCTCATTGGTTTTATCAAAACGCTCTGCTGGCGATAAATTGTTGTTTTCGCTTCTATTGTCAGTTAATGACATAGCACGGAAATTTCCGATGCGGTTTTCCCATGTTCTGGTGCGTGGGTCAATATACCATTGGCCATACACCCAACTATTGGGATAGATATGGTCCCAATCCCATGGTGTGTTTGTGTCTTCAAGGTCGTCCAATTGGTTAAAATCTTCAAATGTACGATTGATATAGTCTCTTTGAGCCAATAATATTAAGGATTTGTCTCTAGAGCCTAATAATTTCCACAAAAAGTTTCTCCACGCTCCTAAGATTCTATCTTGATATTGCTCATCTGTAAGATTCTCTGATCGTGGAAGTGACAACTCCCAAATTTGCCAAATATCGCTACAATCAGGCATGTTGGGACTGATGTCGTGGTTTTCTTCAGAACTTTTGAGACGTTCTTCCAAGAATGTCAATAATTGTTCCGGTTTTATCAGCGGATATTGTCTAATCCAATCTTTATTGTCGAAATACTTGTCACTCCAAAAGTCTGGTTCTAAAACCTTATTCCAATTTTCTCGTACATAATAGTCAAAATCGTTTCCAAACCAATGGTTCCTGTATAGACGTGAGGCAATCTCCCTTTTCCTCGTTTCGTCAATCTGCACTCCTTCGTTTTCAAATAGCCAGTGCAACAGTAACAAGAAGCCATTAGGTGACTCTCGAATATATTTCTTCACAACCACATCCGGAACATTCCCATATTTAAGAATATTAATGGCACACTTGATTTTTTCCTTTATAGGGCTGGAAAGATTATCCCCTATTTTATCTTTTAATTTTTTTATGAATTCTTCATCTTGAACATGTTTTCTGAACTGAGCCAATGATAATCCCGAAACAAAACTGTTGCTGGAAAGTATTAAACGAGATGTGAGAGTAATTATTCGAGAAGGTGGAATAATGTTCATTCCAATGCAATCCACAAGATTCTTTACCTCAGGACATGTTGCTTTAAACATAGAATACATCAACTCTTCGCCTTCAATCTTGGTCCCCTGAGAATTGAGACGAACAAACAATGTTGATTCGTCAGGAGATGAATCTGTTTTGTCTATAAGCAATTCTTCAGGAAGAACGATAGTAGGTATCATTGTTGGCAGCACCCTGCCTTCTATTGTCTCAAGAAGCGAAGAAAAAAACTCGGAGCCAACTAAAGATTCTAGCATCGTGAAATAGTCTTCACTTTCTGTCATACTTGAAGTACGGAACGCTTCAGGAATGTTATCCTTGCATTTTTCGATTAACCATTTGATGTCGTGATTATATCTCACAGTTTCCAGCAAGAAGCATAGTGGTATGGGGCAAGTGGCATCGTAAGGGATTCGCTGTTTGGGCAGAAGTTTCGTATAATTCGTATAAAATGACTGTCCGAACAGCTTTGCATATTGAGTTGATGCAGCCCGTCTATATGGAACCGATAATATATTTTCGTTGTGCTGAAGTTGATATCCCCAAGGGTGCGATCGAGTTACGACGCGGAAAACAAATTCTTGTGTGTCGGTTTTCTTCCTCGGATTAACATCAATCCAAACAGTTGGAAGATTGTTGGCATTCCCGATATGATCCTTGTCTTTTACCCACGGATTATAAAAACCCAAAGCGATGGATGTAGCACGCTGTTGTCCGTCAAGCAGCATCAAGTTTTCACCTTCACGCGATAACAACATTGCGCCAATAGGGTATCCTCTGAAAATGGAATCCCACAATCTCTCAATTTGTGACACTTTCCATACAAATCCACGTTGCACTACAGGCAATTGAACTTCACTTTCAGGAATCAACCATTCTGCCACATCACAAATCGAATATTGTTTGTACTCAGTTTTCATTTGTTATGAATTATATTAACGATTTACTTCGCCGCAAAATTACAAAAAATCCCCACTTCACCCTATAGCCTTAATCAGTTATTTCCTCCTCATTCTCCACCTTTTCAATACTCTCCTCAATGTCCGCAATCAGTCCTTTTAAGAACTCTATTTTTGCCGACTTGTCCGGGAAATTGTCGGGGTTTGCTTCAAATTCACTCTCGATCAAGTCGCTGATCGTGAATTCCCATCCTAAATCTTCTTCGTCTGGGGCTACATAAAAATAATAATCGTTCATATTCATCATCCCTGATTCGTGTCGGGTGCAACTGTTAAAGGGTTTGTAATACGCTGGCAAAAATAGTGCGTAGTTGTGCAAAAATGTGGCACAGTGCTGAAAATCCAAATATGTGTAGAGACGTTTCAGGAAACGTCTCTACAATAACCGCATCGCAATCTTTGCACACGCCTCTGCGTCGGCGAGGGCGTGGTGGTGATGCTCCAGATGATATCCGCAAGCTGCTGCTACGGTGTGCAGCTGATGGTCGGGGAGCTGTTGCCCGAAATGCTGGCGAGAGGCACGACAGGTGCAGTGAAACTCGTAATCGGGATACTTCATTTGATAGACATCGAATACTGCTCGTAGACAGCCTTCATCAAACGGACTGTTGTGCGCTACCAGAGGAAGACCTTCGATAAGTGGCTCGATTTGACGCCACACATCGGGAAATACCGGTGCGTTGTCTGTGTCCTCGTGCGTGAGACCATGCACCTCCTGACAGAACCAGTCGTAGTAGTCGGGCTCAGGCTTGATGAGACTGTAAAACGTGTTGGCGATGAGACCGTTGCGCACAATCACCACGCCCACGCTGCATACGCTGCTGCGCTGTTCGTTGGCGGTTTCAAAATCAATGGCGGCGAAGTCTTTCATAATTTGTTTTTTAGAGTGAACAATGTGTGTTTACTTCTTCGACCAAACCATATCCAATGGTTCATCCAAAAACACCTCTTGGCGGATGTGGTAGGTGGTCATGCGCAGGATGTCCGGAATGCTGTAATACTGACTGTTGCAAAGTTCACATAAAGAGTAGCAAAACGAGATATCATAGGGTAGTGTGAGGTCTATTTTACACGGTTCCTTAAGGGACAAGCCGTTGTGGTAGGAGTCGTAAAAGTCTCCGCTGCAATAATATAAGCTGTCGGTCATTTCTATACTATGTATTGTGTCGAGAATCTCTATGATGTCGTTCCATTGCGAACCGTAGAAACCGTCGTCTTCCCTGATGACAAGTTGCGGATTTTGGGTATCGTGGCAATAGGTCAAATGGGTATCCAATTTATAATCTGGGTGAATGCTTGTCAGCTTTTGGAATCTCTGTTTGTGGACTTCCGAGACCTTTGCTTCCATCTGGGCAAGCCGTTTGTTGGTCATTTCCAAATCCCGGAAGTTGGCCTCTGAATAGCTCAATTCAAACATGCGATTCAGCAGCGCACAACGTATCTCGGCTTTTGTCAATATTCTGTCCTGATTGCTGATGATGAACATCTCCTTGTCATTCTCATCGTAAGAGAGCCTCATAATCTCACTTTCACATTGTCTTAAATATCGCCGCAGATAGTCTGTGTCAGTTTGCTCTTGTATCTTAGTGATTTCTTGATTGTTTTGATTGAACATATTAATAATTTGAATAACACTGGCAAAAATAGAATATATATGTGCTAAAATGTGGCATAGTCAAAAACGGGCAGGAGAAAACTCCCGCCCATTAAAAAAAGGACTGCCAGTTGATATGCGTTTAGTCCAATCTTTCGTATTCAAACCAAGCCTTTGTGGCGTTGGCTCGCTCATAATCATAGCCATATCGGTCCATATACATGGCTTTGATTTCCTTGGCACCGTTGCAGAACGGGTCTGATGTGTGATGCTCTAATGTAACAATGATTTCCATTTCGGGAGTTAACACACAACCATTCGTGCGTTTTGTTGTTTTTGGAGTGATTTTAAATACTTTTGACATAATTTTACCCCTGATACGTGTCGGGCGCAACTGTTAAAGGATTTTGTAATACGCCCGCAAAAATAGCATACAGGTGTGCAAGAACGTGGCACTGTTGGCTATTGACCATTAGCTGTTAGCTGTAGACTTTCCCCTTTACGGTTTCTTTCCCTCAATCACCTCCGCAACTTTTAGTTCCATGCTTGCTAGAAAATCCACAAATGGTACGCTGCCGTCCGTCTTCGAAAGTTCCTCCTGCATGTCGAGTATGTGAATGTCGTCTATCCCCAAACAGTTGCGGTCGATGGACAAATTGTATTGTTTAGCATCAAATCGTGGGGGCAAAATGTAGATGAGATGCCTCTTGATATTGCTGTGGTGCGTTTTGCGCCATAAAAGATTAGTCCCAATAGCCATTATTTGCAACTCAAGATTCGAGCAACCTTTTATCTTCGGATTTGGATGCGTTTTGGGTACCATGTTCGAGAGCGTGTCCCAAACGAGTAACCACACTTCCACGGAAGTGTCGTAGGGGGCATCTTTCGCACAATAGAGATACTCTCTGACAAAATCCTCGCTTTCCATCCACTCGTATGCATAGGATGAGGGCAGTTGTTGCGTGATGCTTTCTATACACCTCAGGGCATTGCAGCCCACAGGAATGATAATGTGCTTCGTATTTTCCATTTTTTTATCGTTTGTTTACATCGGCAAAAATAGGAAATCACTGTGCCATAATCTGGCGTACCTTCATTCTATTTTTGCAATATCCATTTGGGATCGATAACAAAGAAGTTGCACTGTTCGCATACACTTGTGCTATTATATAAAAGAAAATATACCATGTTGAAATACTTACAAGAAAATCTTTCTGTTGGATGCTTTGTGGAAGTGGAGACACCAAACGGGATAGTGCATGGTTCCATTTCTGCAATACAGTCCGACCATTTGGAGTTACTGACAGACGGCAAAATACAGCAATATTCCGAAGAGCATTTGTTGGGTGTTAAATACTTTTCTGACGAACATGACGCTTATCATGACTGTTATATCCAGAAGTTTATTCCAGATGAAAAGAGTGGGGGATACTTTTGTGGTGAAAATCATAATGGTACATTGGGATGCACAAATTATGACAATATCATTACGATATATACTGGACGGAATATGCGTTGCCAGCGTGGTCATCTTGAGTTGCCCGACATGATTGACGTAGAGGACGAATACTATAAAGTAGAAGTGTTGAGCAATATTTGTAATGATTGCTTTTCGGACTATATCACTTCTGTCAAGTTGCCGAAAAGTTTGAAAAGCATCGAACCCATATTCGACGGAAGAATCTTCATTCAGAAAATATATGTTCCCGATACTTTAGTTTATGCAGGAGGGTATAAAATAGGAGGCTGCACCACGTGTCAAGTTTTCGACTTGAACGGAAAACCCTTGGACTGGGAGTTTGAAGAGGATTGGTAAATAATGTTACAGTTTTACCCGCTTCGCCGATATTTAGCGTACGAATGTGGTAGCCAAACCCCGCGAACCATAGTGGGGCATAATATATTTGTTGTTTTACAACAGCTTCAGAGCAATTTGGGCACAGGCTTCGGCATCGGCGAGGGCGTGGTGGTGATGCTCTAGATGATAGCCACAGGCCGCTGCGACGGTATGCAGCTGGTGGTTGGGCAGACTTTGGCCGAAGTGCCGGCGAGAGGCTATGCAGGTGCAACGGAACTGATAATCAGGATAATCCATCTGATACAGCTGAAAAACAGATTTCAAGCAGCCTTCGTCAAACATGCTGTTATGGGCCACTAAGGGAAGACCTTCGATTTTGGGCGCGATTTTGGACCACACCTCAGGGAAAATAGGAGCATTGTCCGTGTCCATCCGCGATAAACCGTGAACCTTCTGGCAAAACCATGCGTAATAATTGGGCTCGGGACGGATAAGACTGTAAAAGTTGTCGGCAACAACTCCGTTGCGGACAATCACGATGCCCACACTGCACACGCTGCTGCGCTGCCCGTTGGCGGTCTCGAAATCAATAGCGGCAAAATCGGTCATACTTGTTTCTTATCAAATGCAAAGATACGAAATTTATGCCATTCTTTCTTGAAAAATCGCTTGCAAACGAAATTCACAGTTCACCGTTTTCCGACATTATCCCTTTCGCGGCAGCAAGGTGTCATCATCAGGGCAAATGCCTCGTGTGCCGCGAGGGGAGGAGGGTGATATTTCGCTTACCCCAGACTGCGGCCTGCGGCCTTGTCAGGGGTTAATTGCACTGCGTGCGTAGCGCCTCTTCGAGGCTTAGCTCGTTAGGATTACTGCCATGATGCTGCGTGCGGGGGGGCAAAATATTACCTGAAAACTTCCAAATTTTCAGATGCCATCTTCGCATATAAGTCCAAATTTAAAAACTGTTACACCTCCGTTTAAGCAACTTTTCGCACAATTTTGTCCACTTTTGTGTTAGAAGGTGTGATTTATTAAACTGTTGATTTTTAGTTAATTGTATGTGTTTTTGCTATTGATTTTATGATTTGGATGTTGTAATTTTGCGAGACAATTATTCAACAACTAAAGCAATGGAAAATAGTATTGTCTTGAATCAAAATAATGGTGAAATCATTTTATACCAGCCCGATGAGACCATCCAATTGGAAGTTCGGATGGAGGAAGATACCGTATGGTTGACACAACAGCAAATGACCTTGCTGTTCGGAAGGGATAAATCTGTGATATCTAGGCATATACGGAATATATTTACAGAAGGTGAGGTAAGCAAAGAGGCAACTGTTGCATTTTTTGCAACGGTTCAACTTGAAAATGAAAGACAAGTTGTTCGACAACTTGAATATTATAACCTTGATGTTATTATTTCGGTAGGGTATCGGGTTAAAAGTATTCGTGGCACACAATTCCGTCAGTGGGCGACACGTGTTCTCAAAGAGAAATTACTACATGGAAGTTCACACCTCTACCGGATATAGAGATTGGAGCCTCAATGAAAGACCTGGGCAAAAAACTCTTCGCCTTCTCGAAGTTGAATCTGCCGGTGGAGAGGGTGGTAATACAATAAATTTTAGACTGTGCCATATTTTGGCATATATGTGCGCTATTTTCGCATCGTTGAAAAAAATTAAAAGTAATGAAAAAAGAAGATATTTTACAAACATTGAGTTTCCTCTCACTGAAAATGGAAAACTCCGGAACCGTTTTGTTAGAGGCTGTTGCGCCTGATTCTATTGCGCATTTGGATGCTGCGCTAACCCGTCAGGACGAAGCCTATGACACCAGCGAGTTCGACAAAACCGGGATTAAAAAAGTTGTGGAAAAACTGGAGAAAGTGGCAGAATTTCTGGGTATCACACCCATACAGGCTGCCATTATGACGGTGGCCTTCAGCTGTAAAATCCAAGACAATTATATGGACTGGAACGATGTTCATAAATTTTTCAATGTGAAAAGCATGGTTATCCTCCCGTTGAAAAAGGATTTTGAGTATCTGGTGTCTAATAAATATTTGAAACGTGCCGGGACAAGACATTATGTAGAGTATGATATTGAGCAAAGTGTAGTGGATTCTGTGATGAGTGGGCATCCGTTTGATCCTTGTGTGCTGAAGGAAGCCCATTTTGACCGCTACCAGTTTGTCAGCGAGATTTCCGATTTGATTGAACAACGCAGAGACGGGGATATTTCCACTACTGAACTTTTTGATCGTTCATTTGAGTTGGAGCAACAGAACGACACCCTTCCGTTCATTCAAAATGTCAGGAAATTAAATCTTGAATCCAGGGACAGGGTGTTTTTTTACGAAATATGTGATGATTTTCTGGCACATGGTGAGACGGAAATAACTTGCACACTGAAAGATATTTACAGTAACCCCAGCATCCGTTTCCGCATCGCAAGGGAGTTGATGGACGAAAGCCATATTCTTCTGAAGCTGGATTTGGTGAGTGTTCTTCGAAACGTGATGTTCTCTGACAGCAATCTTGTCCTTACCGAAAAGGGCAAACATCTCTTTCTGGAGGAGGATTTTGAACTTTTTGCCAAATCCAAGAATCGCAACCAAAAATTGATTTACCCCGAAGACATTCAAGAAAAGCCCCTGTTTTACGATGAGGAGCTTTCGCAACAACTGAATCTGTTGAAGGAAAACCTGCAGGAGGATCGTTTTGTGGAGTTGCAAAAACGTTTAGAAGGACAATCGTTACCCAAGGGTGTTGCCGCCATTTTTCACGGCCTGCCAGGAACTGGCAAAACCGAAACGGCTATGCAGATTGCCAAAGCTACAGGTCGTCCGGTGTGTCACGTGGACATTGCCAGTTCTAAAAGTTGCTGGTTCGGAGAGAGCGAAAAGCTCATCAAACGTATCTTCACCGACTACGCTGATCAGTGCAAAAAGGCTGTGGTAAAGCCCATTCTGCTCTTTAACGAAGCCGATGCGCTCTTCTCCAAGCGCAAGGACAGCAGTTCATCGAATGTGGCACAAACCGAAAATGCCATTCAAAACATCATCCTCGAAGAAATGGAAAAACTGGAGGGCATTCTCATTGCCACCACTAACTTGATCGACAATCTGGACGGAGCTTTTGAACGGCGATTCCTGTTCAAAATCAGATTTGACAACCCTACAGTGGAAGCCAAACAGTCCATCTGGAAAAGCAAACTCTCTTGGTTGTCTGAAGACGAAAATCGCATACTTGCTGAACGATACAACTTTTCTGGTGGCGAAATTGACAATATTGTTCGCAAGGTTATCATGGAGGAAGTGCTCAACGGAAAACGTCCTGACATACGATTCATTGAAGATTTGTGCCGTCATGAAAAGATAGGCAACAAAGAGACTGGTTCCATTGGGTTCAGAAGATGTTTGCTTAGATAATTCGTACAGAACGCATAGCTTTACAGTAGCTTCATCGCAATACGGGCGCAGGCTTCGGCATCGGCGAGGGCGTGGTGGTGATGCTCCAGATGATAGCCACAGGCGGCTGAGTCCGTCATGGCTGCCGCAATGTGACAGCTCTGGCCTTTCGCGGCAGGCTCGTCTCTGCCTGGGGGCAAGTGTCTCGTGTGCCGCGAAGAAGGGAAGGGTGCTGTCATGCCTACCCCAGACTGCGGCCTGCGGCCTTGTCAGGGGTTAATTGCACTGCGTGCGTAGCGCCTCTTCGAGGCTTAGCGCGCTGGGATTACTGCCATGATGCTGCGTGCGGACGCATGCGATGCGTCCCTACAAATAATGCCATGATGTTGCGTGCGGGGGCAAGGCCGACGGTAGGGGGGGACGGGCCTGTGCGGCTGCACTTACCGTCGGAAAGGATCTTTGCACACTTTCCATCCGTGGAAAGTGTGAAGAAAAATTTGTATCTTTGCACCACCAAAATTTATTACAATGAAAAAAATCTCTTTACTTCTTCTTTTCTGCTGCGTTTTCGCCTGGACCCGTGCCGACGAGGGAATGTGGCTGCCTATTTTCCTGAATTATAACGAGGCCGAAATGCAACAGCTGGGCTTCAAGCTGACAGCCGAGGATGTGTATAGTGTCAACCATCACAGCATGAAGGACGCCATCGTGCTCTTCGGTGGCGGCTGCACTGCCGAGTTGATTTCCTCCAAGGGACTGCTGCTCACCAACCACCACTGTGGCTACTCCTATGTGCAGCGTTATAGCACACTGGAACATAACTATTTGCATAACGGCTTCTGGGCCAAATCCTTCGAGGAGGAGATTCCTTGCGAAGGCCTTAGCGTGACTTTCCTGGTGGAGATGCGCGACGTGTCCAAGGAAGTGCTGGACGGCGTGACCGACGATATGAAAAATGAAGACCGCGAGAAAAAAATCAATGACAATATCGCCAAGCTGAAAAAAGAATTGGTGAAAGGTACACATTATACGGTGGACATCAAGTCGTTCTACTATGGCAATCAGTATTTTGCCTTTATCAACGAAACCTATAATGACATTCGTTTGGTGGGTACCCCTCCCGAAAGCATCGGCAAGTTCGGTGGTGACACCGACAACTGGATGTGGCCCCGCCATACCGGCGACTTCTCTATGTACCGTATCTATGCCGACAAAAACAACCAGCCTGCGAAGTATTCTAAAGACAATGTTCCTTTTACCCCGAAGAAATACT
>JAGCSI010000020.1 GCA_017964255.1 Bacteroidales bacterium
CCAAGGAAAAGAAACAGCTCCGTCGAAACGCATAATCAGTGTTTATAGTGATTATGCGGACAACAAGCCTGCCATTGGTTCGATGATTGCCCACGAAATTGGGATTGAAGCATTGAGAAAAGGATGCGCCCATTTCAATGAGTGGTTGACGAAATTAGAGCAACTGGGATAACTTGTTTTCTCCCAATCTCTAATAATCTTGATTTATTTTGTATATCTTTGCACTTATTGGCAGAAGGCGCCGAGGGGGAAGATTCAAAAATAAAGGTCAGAATATCAAAATGGTATGGCGAAAAGAGATATAATATGACACTTGACGAAGAACTGTTCGACCAACTGACTGCCAAGGCGAAAGCCTCGCCAAAGCTCCGGATCAACTATGACCTTCGTGACAGTGCCGACGACGAGAGTCAGCGTATGCCATTCATGTACCTAAGGGGCAGTATCACACCTGTCGCAGCCTCGAAAGCGGCACCGTGACCATTGAGTTCAAGAACACAAAATACACCCCCGCCGGCACGGAAGAGTTGTAGAAGGCGAATATTCCCTCCGCCCCAGCATCTGCTCACGCCCCCATTCCTATAAAGACTACTGCGTGGCGTTGATCCTGGCTTAGGAAGACTACAAAGTGCGCATCTACGAGAACGTGAAGCGAGGTTGGCTGCACCTTCCGTCTAATCTCTTAGTAAATGTAAGCTTCCCCATGACTCAAAGTTTTAGATAAAATTTTTCAAAAAAGGTTGTGGTAATACAACCTTTTTGATAAAATTTTGTATTTTTGCAGCGTCATTTGTAATAGAAGAACCCCATGAAGTATCTGAATATCAAAAAGGCACTGGAGGCATGGAATGAGCTGCAACCCTTGTCGGAGAAGGACAGGTATAGGCTGAGCCGCAGGTTTACCGTCGATTTCAACTATAATAGCAATCACATTGAGGGCAACACGTTGACCTACGGACAGACGGAGATTCTGTTGCTGTTTGGCAAGGTGATTGGTGAGGCTGATGTGAAAGATGTGCAGGAGATGACCGCGAGCAATGTGGGCCTTCGCATGATGACGGAGGAGGCTGCTGTGAAGGAGATGCCGCTGACGCAGAACTTCATCCGCATGCTGCACAAGACCCTGTTGAGGGAGGATTATACAGTGTATCGAGATTTGCCTGGCAGTGTGCAGACGAGCTATACAGTGCATGCCGGGCAGTACAAGACTCGCCCAAATAGTGTGATAACCCGCTATGGCGATCGCTTTGAGTACGCTTTGCCCGAGGAGACTCCTGGGCTGATGACCGATTTGGTGGACTGGTATAACGCGGCCGAGCAGGAGGGAAAGCTGTCGCCCGTAGAGCTGGCTGCACTGTTCCATTACCGCTACATCCGCATCCACCCCTTTGAGGACGGCAATGGACGTATAGCCCGCCTGATGGTGAATTTTATATTATGCAGGCATAACTATCCGATGATTGTGGTGAGGAGCCGTAAGAAGAGTGAGTATCTGGAGGCGTTGCATCAGGCGGACTTGGAGGTGGGACCGGTGCCCAACGACGGTGCTCATGCAAAACTCAAGGACATCAAGCCTTTTATGAAGTATTTCAACAGGTTGGTGGCCACCGAGGTTTATAATGATGTACTTTTTCTGACAGAAAAGGACGAGAACGTATGGTGGTATGACGGGGAGCGGATTCAGTTCCGTACACCCAACTATACGAAGATACTGAACGCCATGCTTACCCAGTCTACGCTGACCTTGGCCGACATGTGTGAGGTGACGGGCATCAGCATTGCCGCCATCCAAAAGCTGCTTGACCAGCTGACGATGAAGAAATACGTGGAGCGTGCCGACAAAGATGGTAGCTGGCGGGTGTTTGTAACGCAGTGAGGGAACAAACTGTCAAAGATAATATTATCAACATCGCTTGCTTTGTTCCCATCGGCATTTTGGTGGGCCTGATTGCCAGAAGACACAGGTTGCTGTACGGAATGCTCGTGGGTTTCCTCACCTCGCTGGCCATTGAATGCACTCAGCTGATGTGGCAGAAAGGGGTGTTTGACGTGGATGATCTCTTCAACAATACCGCCGGCGCCTTCATCGGTGGCTTGATAGCCTTGCTGATACTGGGATTCAGGAGGGAGTTGTAAACATATCGGGCCGGGCCTCGCAAGAGACCCGGCCTTTTTAACATTTAAAGCAAAATAAAATAATTTTTATTCCCAAAAGATTATTATCTTTGCATTTTGAAATAATACATCCTCCTATGAATGCAAATCTTATCAATATCCTCACTATTGCAGCGGCTGCGCTGACGGCTGTTGTCGCGGTAAGATGGGCTTATTTCAAGATTCTTTGCATAGCGAAAGACAAAAACCTCGTCGATAACCCCGATGCGCGCAAGCTGCAGAAAGAGCCTGTCCCCGTGATGGGCGGTATCGCTGTGTTCTTCGGCATGGCGATGGGTCTGCTGGCTGGCTATACTGTGGGCGGTAGTGTGGGCGCCAACTTCCAAATACAACTCATGCCAGTGCTCGCCGCCATGGTGGTGATGCTCTATATCGGTGCTATGGATGATATCATCGGACTTTCGCCAATAAGCCGTTTCGTGATAGAGATCCTGACCGTCTTAGGCCTTATCTTCGCCAGCGGCGGCTGCATCGATACCTTCCACGGACTATGGGGGGTGCAAAGTTTCTCGTGGTGGATAGCCGTGCCCCTTACGGTATTTGCAGGCGTGGGCATCATCAATGCGGTCAATATGATTGATGGCGTGAACGGCCTCTCAAGCTCGTTGTGCATTCTTTGCAATTTGATGTATGGCTTGGTGTTTATGTATGCCGGCGACGTGGCCAACGCGGTGCTGGCCTTCTCCACAGCGGCAGCTTTGCTTCCGTTTATGGTGCATAATGTGTTCGGTCAACGTTCCCGAATGTTTATCGGTGACGCCGGCACCATGGTGATGGGTCTTTTGATGACCTGGTTCACCATGACACTGTTGCGTAGCGACAGCCCGATAGCTTATTATGATGCATCCGAGAATATCAATATGGTAGCCTTTGCTCTCGCTGCGCTTTGCGTGCCGGTGTTCGACACTATCCGAGTGATGTCAATGCGTATAAAGAAAGGCAAAAGTCCATTCCATCCCGATAAAACCCATCTTCACCATGTGTTTGTCCGTGTGGGGGTAAGCCATTTTATCATCACCCTTATTGAGATTTTCATCCTGGTAGCCGTGATATTGATATGGTGGGTGAGTTTGCTACTTCATGCGAGCAAGGATTGGCAGCTTTATATTGTCATCATGGCCGCGGTAGTTGGGGTGTGGGGCACTTACGTGTTTATCAACTATCATGCCGAGCATCATACCGAGTTGCTGCACCGTTTGGTGAGTTTCAACGTCTTCACCCATCTGGGCCATAAAGAATGGTGGCAAAGGTTTACCAATTTTCTCGATAGGCCGGAAGACAAATTATTAAAAAAACTGGCTAAAAAGAAGGCGGCGGAGCCAGTGCCAGTGGTAGTGAAAGAGGAGCCTATTGATCCTGACAACTTGAAAGAGCAAGACCGCAAGAAGATTCTGGATTTTATGAAGGGACGCGCGGAGGTGATGGTGTTCGACATCACGGAGCATAGCGGTGCCAACCGCCTTCGGGTTTATCCTATCCTCTACGAAGAGGCGATGAGAGGCAGGGTAAGGATTATCAAAACCCAGGGTTTGGGAGCCCCGGAGATTGTGGCTTTGAATTACTAAATTTTTCAGAAACTGTATTCCATCAACGGGAGAGTCCGGCCCGCAAGATTCCTTGCCAAGGACTGTCGGTGGAGGAAATGTGGAAAAATTGAAAAAAATGCGGTGTCATATTAAAAAAATAATTACTTTTGCACCTTAAATCATCAATTAAACCACAAAGACCATGAGAGTAATTATTGAACGAAACTATGACGCCATGTCGCGTTGGGCCGCCAATCACATTGTTGAACGCATCAAAGCATTCAAGCCGACGGCCAAAAAACCCTTTATTTTGGGTCTTCCCACCGGCTCTACGCCGATAGGCACCTACAAAGAGCTGGTGCGCCTTTACAAGAAAGGTGAGGTGTCTTTCAAAAATGTGGTTACCTTCAATATGGATGAGTATGTGAAGATTCCCGAGGATCATCCGGAGAGCTATCACAGCTTCATGTGGAGCAATTTCTTCAGCCATATTGACATCAAAAAAGAAAATGTCAATATTCTCAACGGCAACGCCAAAGACCTGGAGAAAGAATGTGCCGACTATGAGGCCAAGATCAAGAGCTATGGCGGTATCGACTTGTTTATGGGCGGTATCGGTCCCGACGGCCACATTGCCTTTAACGAGCCCGGCTCCTCACTGACTTCACGCACCCGCGTGAAAACCCTGACCATGGACACGGTGATTGCCAATTCCCGCTTCTTTGACAACGACATCAACAAGGTTCCCAAAACCGCTCTCACTGTTGGTGTGGGCACGGTGATGGACAGCCGCGAGGTGATGATTCTGGCCAACGGCCACGGCAAAGCCCGCGCTCTGGCCCAGGCTATTGAAGGCGGTGTGAGCCAGATGTGCACTGTCAGTGTTCTCCAGCTTCATCCCAAAGGAATCATTGTGTGCGACGATGCCGCTTGCGACGAGATTACCTACGGTACGGTGAAGTACTTCAAGGATATTGAGAAAAATAATTTATAAAAAGAATCAATTATTTGACGTATGTCGGTTTTCTCTCGATTAGTGCGCCGGTTTAGCAAGTACTTGGATGTCAAGATCGTCTTCTTGATGGATACCTTGCTGTCCATGCTGGCTTCGTTGATCACTTTGCTGCTCATCGGCTATTTCGGAGGAGAGGTCTATTCTGAGCAGGAATTTGTCATTCTGTGGCTTTCGGGCGCTTTTGCCGCCACGCTGGTGTCCAAAATTATTTTCAGAAGCTATAAAATTGTAATCCGGCATACTACCTTTAGCGACATACTCCGCTTTTCGTTTGAAACGGTTGCCAAGGATGTGATACTCCTGCTGATTATTATTCTGTGGAGAGGCGTACACCGGGGTGTGTTTGCCGCTATGGCGGTAGATGGCATGATGACGATAAGCCTGATCTTGCTTTTGCGCATGGTGATGATCACTGTGTACAAATTTTTTCACTACAGAAATAAATCGGAGAAAAACAAACAGCGTGTGCTGATTTATGGTCTTTCTGACAAGTCGATGTCTGTGGTGATGAGACTGAAACCCTCGCAGGTTTATCATATCGTCGGTTTTATTGAAAAAGGCGAGAAGATAAAAAACATGACGGTGTTGGATCTGCCGGTGTTCAGCTATGAGGATGTGGAAAGTGTGGTGGAAGCGCAGGGAATTAATGCTATTCTTTTTGCCAGTGAGAAAGATGCTTACGAGGAAAATATGGGATTGATAGAGTATTGCAACCAGAATGGGGTTGCCTTGCTGATTACTCCTATTATTGATGAATATGTCCAGGGAAAATCCATGAAGAATATGGTGCGCCAGATGCGTATCGAGGACTTGCTGGGCAGGGAAGAGATAGATATCAACCTGGAGGAAGTGTCATCTTATTTCAAGGGGAAGGTGGTGATGGTAACCGGTGCCTCTGGCTCTATCGGCTCTGAACTTTGTCGCCAGTTGGCCGGATTCGGGGTGAAAAAGCTGGTGCTTTACGACAATGCGGAAAGCTCTATGCATGCGCTCAGACTGGAATTGGAAGCCCGTTTCCCGCAATTGGATTTTGTTCCTGTGGTTGGTGATGTGCGGCATCCTCTGCGTCTGGATTATGTTTTCAGAACCTATCATCCGCAGGTGGTGTTCCATTCAGCGGCCTATAAACATGTGCCCTTGATGGAAGAGAATCCGTGCGAGGCTATACGGGTGAACTTGTTTGGAACGCATAATGTGGCGGACAAGTGTGTGGAATATGGTACGGAGAAGATGGTGCTGATATCGACCGACAAGGCGGTGAACCCGACCAATATCATGGGTTGTACCATGCGTCTGGCGGAGATTTATGTGCAGTCGCTGGGCTTGGACATCGAAGCAGGCAAGCGCCAGGGTGTCACCAAGTTTATCATTACCCGTTTCGGTAATGTGCTGGGTTCCAATGGCTCGGTCATCTCCCGATTCAGGAAGCAGATTGAGAAGGGCGGACCGGTGACGGTGACCCATCCCGATGTTACCCGTTATTTTATGACTATTCCCGAGACCTGCCATCTGGTGATGGAGGCCACTGTTTTGGGCAATAAAACACAGTATTTTGTTTTCGATATGGGCAGGTCTGTCAAAATTGTGACTCTGGCCCGGAGGATGATTGAACTGGCGGGCTTGAAGCCGGGAGTGGATATTGACATTGAATACACAGGACTCCGTCCGGGCGAGAAGCTGTATGAGGAAGAGCTGTCAGACAAGGAGAAGACTATTGAGACGGAGCACAAGAGAATCATGATTGCCGAAGTGCGCACGTATGAGTATGAGCAGATTCTTCCCGAGATTCTTGAGGTGGAAAAAATGGCCTTGGAGTTGCAGGTTCCTGAGATGGTGATGAAGATGAAGGAAATTGTGCCCGAATATGTCAGCAACAATTCGGTTTTCGAACAATACGACCATCAAAAGTAGCAAAGTTGTTGCATTTTTCAGATAACAAAAAAGCACCCGATTGGGTGCTTTTTTTGTTTCGATTGTTTATGAAAGCTTTGGCTATTATTTGTCAGCTTCTTTGGATTGAAGTTGCTGTACATAGATAGCTTTCAGCTTCTGCTCCCTTTTGATAACACTGGGTTTGGTGAATTTCTGTCTTGCGCGCAATTCACGTACAACACCGGTTTTCTCAAATTTTCTTTTCAGTTTTTTCAGCGCTCTTTCGATGGTTTCGCCTTCTTTAACGGGAACAACGATCATAAAAAATACCTCTTTCTTTTAAAAGTTAATACTATAATTTTTTGGGGCTGCAAAAATACACTTTTTTTCAATATGTTGCACAAATTTTTAATGTGCCAATGTGATATTTTTTCGGGGGAGTCTCATGCTACGCATTCGAGGGGAGTACCATGCTTGTTGCCTCGGAGAGGCGTAACGCACGCAGTGCAATTAACACCATACAAGCCGTCAGGCGCAGTGTGGTGGATGGAGGTACTCCCGCTCTATGAGCATCTCGGAGAGATGCGATAGACATGCCATACAGTGGAGAGATGTCGCATATCTACGATATGCAGTGGAGAAACTAGCTGCTTGTCACCACACTGCGCTCCGCTTGTGTGGAGTTAATTGCGTCTGTCGACGCGTCTCATGCCTCCGGCATGCCCTCATAACCAATCCATCATCCATCATCCATCATCCATCATCCATCATTTTCTCACCTCCTCACCTTCCTAACCCTCCTAACCTTCTCACCTTGTAACCTTCTCACCTTGTAACCTTCTCCCCAAAATTCAAATAATTGCTCATATCTCGAAAAAATCCCGTACCTTTGCACTCCCAAATTTCAAACTATGAAGAAAAACACGTTATATATTGTTCTTGCGGTGGCACTGGTAGTGGCCGCTGTCGTTGCTGTGCTATTCAAAACCGGTGTCATCGGTTCCTCCGACGACCATCTGTCGTACGACGCATTTGCCATTAAGGATACGAACAACATCACCAAGATTTTCTTGGCGGATATGCAGGGCGAGTATGTGTTGTTGCAGCGTACCGATGCCGGCTGGATGGTCCATGACAGCATTCGGGTGATGAAGCCTATCATGGACGAATTTCTGACTACCATTGCCAGCTTGACGGTGAAGCAGGTGGTGCCCAAAACCGGCCAGAACACCATCAACAAGGTGCTCTCCACGGGTTCCGTGAAAGTGGATATCTATCAGAAAAAACCGAAATTCAAACTCTTCGGCATCGAATTCGGCAATAAGGAACGCAAGACCAAAACCTATTACATGGGACCGGCCACCATGGATAATCTGGCGAATTTCGCCCTTTTGGAAGGTTCTGATGACCCCTACATCGTGTATGTGCCCGGCTTCCGCGGTTTTGCCACCCCGATTTATTCCACCAATTATGCCGACTGGATCAACCATGACATTTTCCAGACCAAAATCACCCGCATCCAGTCTGCGGAATTTATTGACTTGGCTCACCCTGAAGAGTCTTTCAAAGCGGTGAAGACGGGTGCCCGTTTCTTCGATCTGTATGATTATCAGAATAATAAAGTGGCAATGTATGATACCTTGAAAGTGATTGACATGCTTTCTGAATTCAGAGACAAGAATTTCGAGGATATCATTCTTTCTTTTTCTCCTGAAAAAATTGACAGCATTTATCGGGAACAGCACTTCAAAACCATTGTGGTGACGGATATCGAAGGCCATCAGACTACGTTGGAGCTTTGCCATAAGCTGAACCTGCTGGAGGATGAGGAGGGAAACCCTGTGACGGAGGTCGATGAGGATAATTTCTACGGCATCATCAACAAAAATTACCAGCAGATGTACCTGTGCCAGTTCTTCCATTTCGACCGCCAGGTGCAGCCGCTTTCGTATTTTGCCCCGACTGCTGTTCAAAAATAGAGGCTATGACCCGTGATGAAATGTACATGTCGCGATGCCTGCAACTGGCCGCTTTGGGCTTGGGAAAAGTGCAACCCAACCCCATGGTGGGGGCGGTGATTGTGCATCACGACAATATTATAGGGGAGGGCTGGCACCGTCAATATGGCCAGGGCCACGCTGAGGTGAATGCTTTTGCCTCGGTGACGCAGACCGAGCTGCTGAAGGAATCCACCATGTACGTCAGTCTGGAGCCCTGCTCGCATTTCGGCAAGACACCGCCCTGTGCTGACGCCATTATCCGCCACGGTATTCCGAAGGTGGTTATCGGCACGGTGGACAGCAACGCCAAGGTAAACGGTGGGGGAATCAAAAAATTACAAGATGCCGGTATCGAAGTGGTTACGGGCGTTTTGGCGGAACAGTGCAAGGAGCTGAACCGCAGGTTTTTCACTTATCACGAGCAGAAAAGGCCATACGTCATCCTGAAATGGGCCATGACCCGTAACGGCTACATGGACATTGACCGACAACAGCAGCCTGACGGACAGTACTGGATTACCAATCCTGAACTGAAAACCATAGTACACCAGTGGCGCAGCGAGGAAGATGCTATCTTGATTGGTTACAACACCATGGTCAATGACAAACCGCAGCTGACCACCCGTATGTTTCCTGGCAAAGATCCGCAGCGCTTTGTTTGTCAGAGAAATCCTGAATCTTCTGAAACAACATATTATCAGGCACTTCCAGAAAACCCCGCTGAGGCTTTGCAGCAGCTGTATGAGCAGAAGATTCAGTCGGTGATTGTGGAGGGCGGGCGCAAAACCTTGCAGCGCTTTATAGACAGTCAGCTGTGGGATGAGGCCCGTATTCTCATCGGCAATCAGTTGTGGGAATCCGGGGTGAAAGCCCCGTTGCTTGACGGCATCTGCATCAAAGAAGAGAGTATTCACGACAATACCATCCGCTATGTTCGAAGACACCTATAAAACCATAGCGGGACCGGCGGAGGGAATTTACCGCGAGAAGGGCAGCAAATTCATTGCCCTGGCTTTTCCTGTGGAGAGCGAGGCGGAGGTCAAGGAGAAACTGGCGGAAATCCAGAAACAATATTTTGACGCGCGGCACCATTGCTACAGCTATATTTTGGGTCCCAACAAGGATGCCTATCGCCTGAATGACAACGGAGAGCCTTCGGGCACCGCAGGGCGTCCCATCCATGGGCAGTTGCTTTCGAAAGACCTTACCAACACGTTGGTGATAGTGGTCCGCTATTTCGGAGGCATCAAATTGGGGGTCAGTGGCTTGATCAATGCCTACAAAACCGCCGCCAAGGATGCATTGGACCATGCTACTATCATTGAGAAAACGGTGGATGAAACCTACAAGGTGAGTTTCGACTACAGTGTGATGAACAGCGTGATGCAACTGCTGAAAGACCCATACGTGAGCATTTTGGGGCAGGGCTACGAGGATCGCTACTTGATTACTTTCAAAATCAGGAGGCGCGAGGCCGACAGAATCGTCACCGCTTTGAAAAAAATCAACACGGTGACCGTGGAATAGCGGAATTTTCTTGTTGAGAAGGAGCTTGATACGCCTCTTCAATAAAAATCGCACAATGGTGTGTAATTCGAGAATTTTTACTATCTTTGCACGAAATTTTTTTCGAGTACTAAAATTTCACAATCATGTCATTTATTGAAGATAGAGTACAGTTGGAAGGTTTGACCTTTGACGATGTTCTGCTTATTCCTTCCTATTCCGAAGTTTTACCCAAAGAAGTTTCCTTAACTACAAAATTCACCCGTAACATTACGCTGAACACACCTTTTATTTCGGCTGCTATGGATACGGTGACTGAGGCGACCATGGCTATCGCCATCGCCCGGGAGGGTGGTATCGGTGTGATTCACAAGAACATGCCTATTGAGGAACAGGCCAAGCAAGTGGCGTCGGTGAAGCGTGCGGAAAATGGCATGATCAACAATCCCATCACCATTCTGCCGCATAAGACCGTGGGCGATGCCCTGTCCATCATGGCGGAATACAAGATTGGTGGTATCCCCGTGGTGACAGAGGACCATGTGCTCATCGGCATTGTCACCAACCGTGACCTGCGTTTTGAGAAGGATTTCAACAAGCGCATCGACCTGGTGATGACGCGCGAAAACCTGATTACCACTTCCCGCTCCACCGACCTGAACAAGGCCGCCGACATCCTGCAGCAGTACAAAATTGAGAAGCTGCCGGTGATTGACGAGCATGGGGTGCTGTTGGGATTGATTACCTATAAAGACATTACCAAAGCTAAAGATAAACCCAATGCCTGCAAGGATTCGCAGGGACGTTTGCGTGTAGCTGCCGGTATCGGCATCTCCAAGGAAACCCTGCCTCGTGCCGAAGCCCTGATTGAAGCTGGTGTGGATGCCATCGTGTTGGACTCCGCCCATGGCCATTCCAAGGGCGTTTTGGACGCTTTGGTGGAGGTTCGCCATCATTTCCCGAATGTGGACATTGTGGTGGGTAACATTGCTACTGGCGATGCCGCTCTGCGTTTGGTCAAGGCGGGTGCCGATGCCGTGAAAGTAGGTATCGGACCTGGTTCCATCTGTACCACCCGTGTAGTGGCCGGTGTGGGTGTGCCCCAGCTGAGCGCCATCTATGCAGTGTACAAAGCCCTGAAAGGCACAGGAGTTCCTTTGATTGCCGATGGTGGTATCCGTTATTCAGGCGACATTGTGAAGGCTCTGGCCGCTGGCGGTAGCAGTGTGATGTTAGGCGGTTTGTTAGCCGGTGTGGAAGAGTCTCCGGGCGAAACCATCCTGTACAATGGCCGTAAATTCAAGGCATATCGTGGCATGGGCTCATTGGAAGCCATGCAGCGCGGTTCCAAGGACCGTTACCTGCAGAATGATGTGGACGATGTGAAAAAACTGGTGCCCGAAGGCATTTCAGGACGTGTGCCCTTCAAAGGCAACTTGTACGAGGTCATCTACCAGATGGCAGGCGGTTTGCGTGCCGGTATGGGTTATTGCGGTGCCGAAAATATCGAGAAACTGCATGAAGCCCGCTTCTGCCGTATCAGCAACGCCGGTGTGCTCGAAAGCCATCCGCACGATGTGACCATCACCAGTGAGTCACCGAATTACAGCAAAGGAAACTAAGATTTTTTGTACAGGCTATGACGGCATGCCGAAGGCATGAGACGTGCCGTCAGGCACAATTAACACCACACAAGCGGAGCGCAGTGTGGTGACAAGCAAATCGTATCTCATGTGCATATCGAAGATATGCGACATCTCTGTACTACCTATGGATAGATGGTGTCGTAGGTGCTGCATGCGCATCTCTGATATGTGACATTTCACACTGTATGGCATAGTCTATCGCATCTCTCCGAGATGCTGTAGTGTATGAGTGCCTTCATCCACCACACTGCGCCTGGCGGCTTGTGTGGTGTTAATTGCACTGCGT
The DNA here is from genome assembly GCA_017964255.1 of Bacteroidales bacterium. GTDB lineage: Bacteria > Bacteroidota > Bacteroidia > Bacteroidales > WCHB1-69 > RUG11690. The sequence continues at coordinate 12,027 of JAGCSI010000020.1, forward strand.
GCGTTATGCCTCTCCGAGGCTACCGCTTTCTATAATATCTTGTCCAATGCTCAGTTCCTATAGAGATTTATCGCATTAGTACTAATTTTTTGAACTTTGAATTCTGAATTCAGAATTATCTGTCCCCTGTAACCTGTTTATATTTCCCTGAAAGAGATTTTATCCCTTGTGATAAACGCTCCGGGGAATTGCCCTTGGATACGCATCAGGAAGCGGTAGGCGTCGATGCGGTTTTTGAAATTGCCCACGCGTACCCGGAAAGTGGGTTCGGTATAAGAAAGGTAGGCGTTTGCCTCGGGGAAAGCCGCCTTGAACTCATTGTAAACTTTCTGTGCCCCGCTTTTGTTGGACACCGCCACTAACTGGATGCGGTAGCCGTCGCAGTATTTCACCGATTTCCAAGCGTTTTGGTAGGCTTGATCGACAGAGTCGATAACGGCTTCCTTGTCGTAGCGTACTTGGATTTGTCCGAACCCCAGGGTGCTCAGAAACAGGAGGCAGATGAAGAATATGAGGCGTTTCATGTCTTTTCTATAAATAGTTGCTGCAAAATTACATAAATTTCCGGAATTACGCGCATAAAAAAAACGGTGGGGGATTCCCACCGTTTTTCTACATCAGTATAAAACTGAATTATTTCTTTTCGCCTTTGCAGCAAGGTTTCTCGCCTTCGCCTTTGCAGCAGGGTTTTTCACCTTCTTTGTGGCAGCAGCCTTCACCTTCTTTGTGGCATTTCGGACCGTGGCAGCAGGGAGCATTTTCGTCGAAGAAAGCTTTCTGCTCTTCAATGGTCATTTTGTCCCAGTTAGCCATAACCTTGTCGATTTCGGCTTTCTTAGCTTCGCACTCAGCTTTCTTGGCTTCGCATTCGGGTTTGTTAGCTTCACATTCAGCTTTGTGGGCTTCGAATTCGGCCATTCTCTTGTCGAAGCATTCCTTAGCCTGGGCGATCAGTTCAGCTTTTCTTTCAGCGGTCAGGTTGTCCCAGTTTTCCCAGTCAGCCTTGAAAGCCTTCTGCTCTTCGGTCATTTCGTGGCAGCAGTGGTGCTCTTCAGTAACTTCGGTATTTTCTTCAGTAGCAACCTCTTCTTCTGCGGGTTTGTTGTTGCATGATACAAATACGAAACATGCAGCAGCGATCAATAACATTAATTTTTTCATTGTTTTTGTTGGTTTTTTGGTTGAAAATTAATTTAAATAGTTATCTTCATTTTGGGGCTGCAAAAATACAAATTTTTTTTATCTTTGCAGTCTCAAAATAAAAATTATTAACCTTTAAAATATAAGGAGTTTTATGCAGAAAAAAGGAAACAAATACGGCACGCACCGTGTGATTGAACCCAAGGGTGTTCTTCCCCAACCCGCCAACAAGATTGACAACAACATGGACGAGATCTACGACAACGAGA
>JAGCSI010000002.1 GCA_017964255.1 Bacteroidales bacterium
AAGGCCAATGACATTAACCTGATGTATATACAGCCCGGCCATCCGACGCAGAACAGCTATATTGAGCGTTTTAACGGCAGCTACCGCCGCGCGGTGCTGGACGCGTATCTGTTCAGGACATTGGACGATGTGAGGAAAATCACGGGTGAATGGAACCGGGACTACAATGAGAACCGGCCGCACGATTCTCTTGGGGACATGTCCCCAAGAGAATACAAATTGAATTATATTGAAAATTTATGTACCTTTGCAAGTCCAATATAAAACTGTCCTAAAAAGGGGATGTTTACAATATGAATAACATAAACTTTTACTTTTCATACAAATTCGTTCTAAGTTATCTTAACAACTCTAAAAATACTATTTTGCCCCATGAACCCAACCCTCACATACCGTCCAAAATCACCTGATACCAATATCGGGGAATATCGGTACTTTTTCAACGGACAAGAGGCTGATGACTAAATAGATAAATTTTGTATATTTGCACATCGGTTTGCCAAGCCGTTGGCAAGGGGCAGGAAAGGAGATGGAAAGGAGCAAAGAACTATCAAAGAGGAAGCAAAGCAGGCATTTCTCCGTCAGTTGTCCGTTAGTTCTTCGATAGTTGTTTGATTTTTTATCGAAGAACTATCGAAGATGTAAAGGAGAAATATCGAACAACGATTGAGCCAAGTACCTTGCAGCTACGACGCAAAATTTTACTTTTCTCTGTTCATTTCAAGAATTATATGTAATTTTGCATTTTAAAAATACATAGCAATGAAAATTGAAGGACAGATTGTTGACATCATCGGGCGGGAGATTTTCCCTGGATCCGTGGAATTTGAAGGCGACACCATCATAGCCATCAACCGTCACGAGACCGTTTCGCAGCAATATATCATGCCGGGCTTTGTGGATGCGCACAACCACATCGAAAGCTCGATGCTACCACCTTACGAGTATGCCCGCACGGCCCTGCGCCATGGCACCATTGCCACTATCTCCGACCCGCACGAGATTGCCAATGTGTGCGGCAAAGAGGGAATGCGCTTTATGCTGGACGAAGCGGACATAAGCCCTATCAAGGAATGTTTTGCCGTCCCCTCCTGCGTACCCGCCGCTTCGTTGTGCTCGTCCGGTGCCACTTTTGATGCCTCTACCGTAGCGGAACTATTGGAAGATCCGCGCACCTACGCACTGGCCGAGATGATGAACTTCCCCGGAGTGGTGAACCAAGATGCCGAATGTATAGCCAAGATTGAAGCCGCTCACCGCTTAGGCAAGCCCGTGGATGGCCATGCGCCGTCTCTCACAGGCGAACCTCTGAAAAAATACGTTGCCGCCGGCATCACCACCGACCATGAAGTCAACAACCTGGAAGAAGCGGAAGAGAAAATAGCCTTGGGTATGAAAATCCTCATCCGCGAAGGTAGCACCGCGCACAATTTCAACGCCCTGCACCCGCTCATCAACCGACACAAGGACATGTTGATGTTCTGCACCGACGACCTCAAAGCTGCAGATATGCTTGATGGACATATCAACAAGCTGCTGCGCAAATGTATGTATATTGGCTATGACCTCTTCGATGTGCTGCAAATCGCCACCCTGAACCCGGTGAGACATTACCATATTCCCATGGGACTGTTACGTCCCGGTGACCCCGCCGATTTCATCATCTGCAACGACCTTAAAAACTTCTCACCCACCGCCACTTATGTGGAGGGTGTACGGGTTGACGACCTTCCCTTCCGCCCTGTTCCGCAACTGCTCAACAATTTCCATGCCGAGCCTATCAGCGTCAGCGACATCGCCGACGACAAAAAAGGCAAAGAGGTTTTCGACGTTATCCAAGTAATTGACGGGGATTTATACACACCCCATATCAAACTGTCCAAGGAAAACATGGGACAAACCCAGAAAATTGTGGTTGTCAACCGCTATGAATCCCATGCCCACATCGGCATCGGCTATATCAAAGGTTTCGACATACATAACGGAGCACTGGCCCAAAGCATTGCCCACGACAGCCATCATATCATCGCCACTGGCAGCAGCGACGAGCTGATTGTAAAGGCCGTGAACGAGCTGATTCGCATGAAAGGCGGCATTGTGGTCGTCAGTCCCGACAGGACTAGCTCTCTGGCCTTGCCCATCGCGGGTCTTATGTCCAACAGTCCCATCGAGGAGGTAGCCACCGCCCAGCTGCAACTCAACACACATCTCCACATGCAGCACTGTCCACTGCAATCACCCATCGTAGCCCTCAGCTTCATGCAACTCATCGTCATCCCCGAACTGAAAATCACCGACCAAGGGCTCTTTGACGTCGTTCAATTCAAATATATTTAACCTCCTATAAGCTGTTGCGAATTACATGAAGTGCAGCCGCAACAAATCGCCTAAGGTTATTGTAACAAACTAAATGTAATGCTATCGAATTAAATCAATGTAGGGCTGTCGCAATGCGGCAGCCCTACATGGTATAAAAGCATTAAACAATCTCTGTTTTCTACTTCAAATGTGTGTCGAACCAATCGATGAAGTTGCGGTGCCAGAGCAGGCTGTTCTGCGGTCTCAGCACCCAGTGGGTTTCATCGGGGAAGTATAGATAACGGCTCGGAATGTGACGCATCTGTGCGGCATTGTATGCGGCCATACCTTCAGATGCCACAATACGGAAGTCAAACTCACTGTGGATTACACAGATAGGAGCATTCCACTTGTCCACGAATAAATGCGGTGAGTTGGCATAGCTCTTCTTCACCTGAGGATTGTTCCAATCCCAGTAAGGACCGCCTATATCCCAATTGTCAAACCACATTTCCTCGGTTTCGAGGTATTGCTGCTCGAAATTGAACATGCCGTTGTGAGCCAGCAAGGCTTTGAAACGGCGACCTTCGTTATATCCCTTCACATCATAATTGTGACCTGCCAGCCAATAAACGCTGTAACCGCCGAAGCTGGCACCACAAGCGCCCAATCTTTCTTTGTCAATCTGTTTCACATTATCCGTAAAATAATCGGCAGCGGTCATGTAGTCCTGCATACACAGTCCGCCATAGTCGCCGCTGATTTCTTCGGTCCAAGCCTGGCCAAAGCCCACGGTACCACGACGGTTGGGAGCGATGATGAAATATTCAGCACCACTCATCACCATGAAATTCCAACGGGTGCTCCAGAACTGTCCCACCTCGGATTGTGGACCGCCTTCGCAGTACAACAATGCGGGATAGGTCTTGGTGCTGTCATAATTATAAGGATAAATCAGCCAAGTGAGCATATCCTGACCATCTACCGTCTTAATCCAGTGCTCTTCCACCTTACCCATACGCACTTGCGAAAGAACGTCATCATTAATAGCGGAAAGTTTCTTACCCTCGCCCTTATCATCGGTCAGATTGTAAACATAAATCTCGGAAGGATACTGCATGGACACCTGGTCGGCATAGAGTTTGCCATCCACCAACTCAAAGCTATGAACATCGTGATAGCCGTAAGAAATCTGGCGGAACTCCTTGGTTTCGCGGTTGCAAGCGAAAATTTGGTCGGTGCCACGAAAATAGACAACACCCAAAATTTCCTTGTCGTCGTCGGTCCAGCTGATACCCGTGAAATAGTAGTCGAAATTCTCCGACATATTGGTACGTTCACCCGTAGTGAGGTCCATCACCATCAAACGAATCAGGTCGCTTTCGTAACCATCGCGCTCCATGCTCTCCCAAGCGATGTATTTGCCATCGTGGCTGAACACAGGATTCTGGTCGTAGCCCATAATACCTTCACTGAGGTTCTTAGTGGTCTTACTATCAATATCATACAGATAAATATCGCTATTAGTAGAATGTGCGTAATCGTAGCCGGTTTTCTTGCGACAAGTATAAGCGATGGTTTTGCTGTCGGGGCTGTAGTTATACTGCTCCACCCCGCCCCATGGACGCATCGGGCATTCGAAAGTGCTGTCGATCAAAGCGGTGGAATGCTCAATATCAATTTTCGAACCATCAAAAGAAGCCAGGAAAATCTGCGGAATCTCATCCACCCAGTTGTCCCAATGGCGATACATCAAGTCCTCGTTGATACGGCCGGTGGTTTTATCCAGTCCTTCATACAATTTTTGCAGATGTTCCGGACGTTTCACCGGAATCGTGGCAATATACACGATGGACTTGCCGTCGGGAGCCAACTTGAAGCCTTCCAGACCATTTTCGAAAGTACCGATTAACTTCTCGTTCTTGCTTTTCACATCCATCGAACGGACTTCATTGCCACGGCAGAACAGCAGTGTATTCTCATCCTGCCAAACAGGGTTGAACTCGCTTTGTGCGGTAGTCGTCAAACGTACAGCATCACCTCCCTCGGTGGGAAGCAGGTAAATTTCCGCATTTCCTTTGTTCTCCTCCATACTGTAGTAAGTCATGGTGTAAGCGATTTGCTTTCCATCGGGTGAAACAGCATATTCGCCCATCTTGCCCAGCGACCACATCACCTCGGGCGTGAAACGGCCGTCCTGGACCTGGATTTCCGGTTTTCCGATGACATTTTCATCGGAAGTTTCTTGTTTCTTTGAGCAGCTGGCCAACAACGCCAACGCTGCGAATGCAATAAATATTTTCTTCATAGGTATAAAATTTGATTTCTTTTAATGAAGATGCAAAATTACGTGAAATTTCCGAATCTATTGCAAAACGTGCACAAATTAAGCACGGATAACACAGATTTTTTGCATCACATCAAGGTTGCTCACAACTTATCATATAACAAGTTCCTGTCTATTTCACCAATATGTTGTTGGATTACACCACATTCAGCAGCAACAGATTTCCATTGGGATACATTTTCGATAATTTCCTCCACAACAGAACGATAGTGATAAATTCCCATCCTTTCCCCTACCAACAACAGATCATTCTTCGTAAAACCATCTTGTTTTCCATTTAGCGACAACTGGTGATGCGAGGTCCATCTACCCGTGGGATTGTATGAATAGCACAAGTCATACGCCGGTGCAAGACACCACTGTCCATCCTTATTCATCAAAAACGAAAAGTTTTTGGTGTGATCATCGTGATTTCTGGCCACCACATTAAAAACCATCCTGCGGTATAACTGTTCCGAGGCCTCCATTGGCAGTCCCATTTTGCGAATAATACCAAATATCTCTTCGTATGAATGTCTTTGGTCTCTGTCCAGATGTGCCAATCCAGCCACAGTCTGACAATGGATTTTCCCTCCCGATCCTGTACGGTCAAAACGGCGTGTCATGAAGTGAAAATGTCCGTCCTCCTCCAACAATCTGCTCTCCGACATGTCAATACCACAATCCTCAGCCATTTTATAATACGCATACTCTATATTTCCAATACCTCTGGGATTTTCCACAATCGCATCATGCTCCGAAAAAGTGACACCATCAAACTTCAAAAGCCAATAACCGAAACCTTCGGGGGCTTGCACTTGACCCGATCTCACTTCATGAGTTTTATCATTATAGGCTATGATAGCCTTTGGCTTTGCCCCTCCCGCTGACGTTCCCACGCGCAAAATATCCAATATCGTTTTATCTTGCTGATACATACGTTCTTGAAAAGAAGCTCTTTTCGTGTAAATTTCTTCTGCCAATCGGGTCAACTCCGCAATATAAATCTCCGTTGACACGTTCAACTGCTCCGAAGCCTTACTGGGTTCAAATTCCAAGGCTCCCATCGCCCGCTGTCCGATATAACACAATCTTTCCAATGGTGTAATTTGTTCCGCAGGAAGCCCCTGCCTGGCAAACCATTCCGTAATTATTTGATTACCAAACTTATCTGGCAAAGCATCTGCTATCATCCCTGGCAAACCTTTGAAGCATAATGTCTTATTACCCGGAAATGAAAACGGGCGGAATCCCTTAGACTTGGGCATGGCCAGAGGGGCAGGCTCAATTCCGTTACGTCTGAAAGCACTATCATACTCAAACACAGCCATTTCATTCCCATAATCCCACACAAGGGAACCCACCAGCTGTCCCCATAACTTCACATCAACAATCAAATCTTTCATTTCCCATCCTCCTTTTTATGTCTCACTCGCATCACCTTTCTGCCTTGCATTTTTCTCATTTGCATCGGGCTAACACGAATTTCCGGCATCAAGACCTCGATATTCTCCAAAAGTCCCATGGTGCGTAACAGACTAATCATCAACAACAAAGAAATAGTCTTACCACTTTCCACGCGTACCACAGTACCCATGCTGACCCCCGATTTTTCAGCAAGTTCTTGCTGTGTCATCTCCATTCGAATCCGATAATCACGTATTCTTCTACCTATTTCCCGCATGATTGCAGGATCACTTAATTCTGTCCACATAGTTTTTATTTTTTTACGCTGCAAAGATAATATAATTTTCAATATATTGAATATAAAACACAAATAATAACTTTAATTTACAAAATAATATAAATTACAAAAATTCATTTTATAAATAAAACTATCGAAACTTGTGCTATCCATATTTTCCGTACATTTGCAGAAAGAAAAACTGAAAGCCAACTCATTCTTTTTCAGATGAAAAACAAGGAACGGACCTACATCGCCATCGACTTGAAGTCGTTTTACGCCTCAGTGGAGTGCGTGGAGCGGGGCTTGGACCCCCTCACCACCAACCTGGTGGTGGCCGATGCCAGCCGTACCGAAAAGACCATCTGCCTGGCGGTTTCCCCTTCACTGAAAGCTTACGGCATCGGCGGGCGCGCGCGACTGTTCGAGGTGGTGCAACGTGTAAGGGAAGTCAACAATGAGCGGCGACAGCAGAGCCCTCTACACAGACTGACCGGCAAGTCCAGCTCCGACATCGAACTCAAAGCCCATCCCGACTGGGCAGTGGACTACATCGCTGCTCCACCCCGCATGGCGCACTATATCGCCTGCAGTGCAAAGATTTACGAGATTTACCTGAAATACATCTCCCCCGATGACATCCACGTGTATTCCATTGACGAGGTATTCATGGATGTGACCGACTACCTGAAAAGCTACAAGAAAACGGCTCATGAATTAGCCATGACCATCATCAAGGATGTACTAAAACAAACAGGCATCACAGCCACAGCGGGCATCGGCACCAACATGTATCTCTGCAAGATTGCCATGGACATCATGGCCAAGAAAAGTCCCGCCGACCAAGACGGAGTGCGCATTGCCGAGCTGGACGAGATGTCGTACCGACAGCAACTGTGGAACCACCGACCATTGACCTCTTTCTGGCGGGTGGGACGAGGTATTGCCCAGCGTTTGGCTGCCCACGGCATCGACACCATGGGCAAGATTGCCCGCTGCTCCATAGAGAATGAGGAGCTGCTTTACAAACTCTTCGGCATCAACGCCGAACTGCTGATTGACCATGCCTGGGGCTGGGAACCTTGCACTATCGATTATGTGAAGGCCTACCGTCCCGAAAACAACTCCTTCAGCAACGGACAGGTGCTGACCACTGGCTACAGCTTTAAGAAAGCCCGTGTGGTGATACAGGAAATGGCAGAAGGCATGGCCCTGCGATTAGTTTCACACCAATTAGTCACCGACCAATTGGTCATTTATGTTGGCTACGACGTAGAAAGTCTGACAAAACCCTCTATCAAAAGCAAATACAACGGCGAGGTGGCCATGGACTATTACGGTCGTCCCGTGCCCAAACCCGCCCATGGCTCCATCAATCTCAAAACGCCCACCTCTTCCACCAAACTCATCATCGAGGCAGTCACTGAGCTATTCGACCGCATCGTCAACCCCGACCTGCTTGTGCGCCGAATGAATATCAGCGCCAACCATGTCATCAGAGAAGATGAGCTCAAAGACAAAGCTACAGCAGAGCAACTTGACCTTTTCGCCGACTATGAGGCCATAGAAAAACAGAAACAAGAGGAGGCCGCCGTTCGACAGAAGGAGCGGAAAATTCAAGAAGTACAATTAGCCATCAAGAAACGCTTCGGCAAGAACGCCATACTGCGAGGCCTCAACTTCGAGGAAGGCGCCACCGCCAAGCAGCGCAACGAACAAATTGGAGGGCACAAAGCGTAAGCCCATTTTGTGAAAATCAAACTTCACGGGAAGCGCCCAGCGCCGAACAAAACAACAAAAGCAAGAGGATATCAAACATGAAACCAACAGGCTTAAACGACAATTACGACGACATCATCAATTTGCCGCACCATGTGTCGAAGCACCATCCGCCCATGTCAATGATGAGCCGTGCGGCGCAGTTCGCCCCATTCGCCGCCGTTTCCGGCCACCATGCTGCCCTTGACGAGACCGCCAGACAGGTGGAACAACAAATGAATACAGAAAACCTCAACAACGAATATACTGACTTATGAAACAATTTCTCATTCTCCTGACAATGCTTGCCTTAATGGGTATTGCGGTCTAGTATCTCGCACGCAGAACAGCATTTGCCCTAAGTTGCAAACCCACTTGGTTTTATCTTCTGTACGCCCTGTTGCTCATGGGTTCTTTTGTGTTTATCTTTGCGGGAGCCTATCCATGGACCAACAGCCGTTGGGGACATCTCGCTGTTTGTGTCTTCAGCGTAACAAGTGGCATTCTGCTTTACCTGCTCTTTGTCATGATTATTGTGGATATCATACAACTGTTCACACATTGGCCAGCCTGGCTGTTCGGCACTATTGTCGCCATGCTGACCTCCATCATCTGCATCGGAAGTATCATCAATGCCTCACATCCACGAATCAGAACGACAAGCATAGAATTGCCACAATTGCGGCAAAACATCCGCGCTGTACACATCACAGACACACATTTGGGGCATTTCCGGGGCAAAAAACATGTGCAAAAGCTGGTGAATATCATCAACCAAGCCAATCCCGAGGTGGTTTTCTTTACCGGTGACTGCTTCGAGAGCAGATACAATATGAATCAGGAAACGTTGGAACCTTTACGACAAATCAAGGCACCTATTTACTTTGTGGTAGGCAACCACGACGGCTATGTAGAATTGGATTCCGTAAAACAGCTGATGCGTCAGACTGGCATACAAGTACTGGAAAACGAGAGTACCGAATTTGGAGGCATGCAAATTGTAGGTTTAGACTATATGAAAGCCGATGAAGAAGACGCCAACTCCATGCATACTCCCACCGGGAAAGTGACCATCAAGAATTTCTGCGAAACATTCAGTCCAAGCGACAGTATGCCTGTTATCCTTTTGCACCACAATCCCTGTGGTGGGGAATATCTGGAGAAAGCCGGTGTGGATCTGTATCTGGCAGGTCACACCCATGGAGGCCAGCTCATACCACTCACATGGATCAACAACCGGTTGTTCCAATTCAACAAAGGATTGTACCGTTTCGGCAATATGCAGGTTTATACCTCCTGTGGTTCCGGCACCTTCGGGCCACCCATGCGTCTGGGCACTCCCAGTGAGATTACTGTTCTGGAACTACAAGCATCATCCTATAACTAAACACTTTAGACATAAGACATTTGTTGTTGAACGGTTTTCCTCGACCTCAAAAAAATTTGACATTTCAAACAATAAAATCAACCACATTCGCATTTAAAAATGCAAAAACGTTTTCAACATGATGACCATTATCATTTTCACCCTGCTTTCTTTGCTCTTTCTGTTTCTTGTTGTGGATATTCTAATCATTAAACGCCCCGTATATGGCGGAAAAATTTCCGGCCAACGGTTGGAGCGTGTCAAACAGTCGCCGAATTATCATGATGGACAGTTTCACAACCTCAATGACGAACCCATCATGAATGCCAAACCCAAACAGTTTGTCAAGACACTACGCACCTTCCTGTTCGGCAAAAAGCAAGGACTGCGGCCAGCGACACCTCTTGAGATGGTGAAACGTGATCTGAAACGATTGCCGAATGACAAAAACCTATACATCTGGTTCGGTCATTCATCGTATATGCTTTCATTGCACGGCAGCACTTTTTTAGTGGATCCAACCTTCAAGACCGCCGCACCGTTCAGCTTTATCAACAAACCATTCAAAGGCACCACATCATACAAGTTGGAAGACCTACCCAATGAAATTGACTATTTAATTATCACACACGATCATTACGACCACCTTGATTACAAAACCGTAAAGCCCCTAAGAAAACGTATCAAGCATGTCATCTGTCCATTAGGGGTGGGAGCACATTTTGAGCGCTGGGGATATGAAAAAATCCAACTGACAGAGCTGGACTGGAATGAGAGCGCCAATCCTTCCGACAGGCTGCGGGTATATTGTCTTCCCTCGCAGCATTTCTCGGGACGCGCCTTGCACCGCAACAACACCCTTTGGGCTTCTTTCATGTTGAAAACCCCATACGGCAACATTTTCATCGGTGGAGATGGAGGCTATGGACCACATTTCAAGCAGATTGGCGAGCAGTATCCCGACATTGACTTGGCGATTTTGGAAAACGGGCAATACAACGAGCAATGGAAACACATTCATACGTTGCCTGAACAGTTGGGCATGGTCGCCGTAGATTTGAAAGCCCGAAAGATCATCACAGTGCATCACTCTAAATACACTTTATCCACCCACCCATGGGACGAACCTCTGCAAAACGAACTTAAGGTCCGGGAACAACACCATCTGAATCTGCTTGTCGCCCCCTTGGGGGAAATTTGTGAATTGTAGATTTCAACATCGAAAAATGAAATACAAAGATAAAACGCAAGCAATTTCTCATAAGTAATAATAACGCCCCTGTTTTTTCCGACATATAAAAAAAGGAGGTCATTAACGACCTCCCTTTTTTAATGTCTGTATGAATCAACCTTAGCTTTCAGTTCGTCGGGAACCGGCAGCAAAAGTTTCAGTTTAATCTGCTGCAACATTACATTGTTATTCATATCATCGGGATTAATATTGTATGCTTTCTCTGACCAAGTGTGAGCATTCTCCAGAATGGTCTTCTGAGCGGCTTTCAACTCATTCACTTTCTCAGCACGTTCAGCATAGCTTCCTTCTTTTGACTTCATCAACTGGTCCTGCTTCTCCTGATTGGCAATTGCTTCAAAGAAATAGCGGGAAGCCATCTGGAAGTTCAGGTCTGCGTTGTTAGGATCAACTGCTAAACCCTTATTGATCACACTCTCAGCTTTCTCATACTGACCATTGTTCACCAAATGGTTAGCAATCAGAGCCAGAACAGGTGCTGATTTCTCATATTTGGCAGCCATGGCATCGCAAGTAGCATTCAGTTTGTCCACCTGACCGGTCATTGCAAAATAGTCCAATTCAGCAGCTTCAATGTCAGCTCTTTTGTCTTCCGGAACATTCTTCAAAGCGGTTTTCAGAATTTTACCGCAATTCACCGTATCCTTTTCTTCTTTGTACATATCATACAAATCCAGATAAACCACTGGATCCGGGAATTTCAGCTTCACCACTTCATTCAGCATATTCTTATAGTTTGCTTTATCACCAGTTTGTTTGTATAACTGAGCTACATCATAATATGCAATTCCTGCATTCACATTAGATTTTGCAGCCTTGAAATCTCTGGCAGCCAAATTATAATATTTGATAGCATTTTCCACATCTCCCTTTTCCGCAGCATTCTGTGCCATCGTATATACTGGGTCAGCGCAAAGTGCCTGTCCTTCAATGGGTCCAAGCATACCTGTCTTTGGCACCACATTACCATCCAATGAGATAGCCTGATAGAAAGCCTCGTTAGCAATAATGATAGCATCAGGAGTTCTGCTCACGTAGGAGGGATCTTTCGCTATTCTTTCCTGATCCTGCTGATAAACACGCAGATAAGTATTGCCCTTCATCAGCCAAGCCTGAGCGTCCTGTTCATTGCCCACCATCACAGCGTCCATCACCTTACGGGCTTTGCCAATCTGATTGTTACGTAAGTTCATCCACACATCCTCCAGACTCTGTGAGTATGCGCTTCCGATTGCCATTATAGCCATTACGGCCAATACAAATAACTTTTTCATCTCTCTTTTGTTTTTAGGGTTATTATTTTTCTAATTCATTGATTTTCTTGACTGTATCGTCATATTTAGGAGATTTTTTTCTGGCATAAATCTGCTTCAGGGCTGTCAGCACATTCAGGTCGTTAGCATCGTATCTCATTGCCTCCTCGAAAAAGCGCTCCGCCTCATCCAGATAGTTGTTGGCCTTGGCCTGATGTACCGCCGCCTCACTGTTGGCCCCCGCCACTTTCAACTCATTCGCTTTCATATCATGCTCATTGAAGAGGTAATAGGTGCAAACGCCTAGATTATAGACTACCACATAACTATTGGGGTTTAAGCGATAGGCTTTACGCAATAGTTTTTCCGCCTCGGCATAATTTTTCTCTTTGATATAGAAATTGGCAATATTGACCGTTGCGTCGGCATTGCTATAAACAGATGCCGGCAGGTTCTGCAGCAACTGGCGAGCCTTCACTGAATCATTAATCCAATAGTAATAATCCACCTGAGCCACCAAAACATTGGCATCATCAGGATTCTTTGCCAGAGCCTGATCCAACATGGATTTCACCTTGGCCTTGTCTCCATTCAGCTTATATTGCTCTATCAGTCTGACCAATACATTCGGATTGGTGGAACCGTCCTTCACAGCCTTTTCATAATACACAACCGCTTGATCAGGCTGATTCAGATTCTCCAAAGCGACAGCATAATAGTAGTACAACTCACCATTCAAAGGATATTCGGGAGGAGTTTTCATCTCATAACTGGCGATACCCTTTTCCAAAGTAGCCTTTCCTGCAGCGAAGTCATTGGCTATCAGCTGGTCAACACCACGCACAAGCAACAGGGAATACAGCTTCGGCAAAGCATCGTCGGGTGACAGCATCTCAAAGCCTTCCACATTCTTGTTCAGTTCTTTGGCTTTCACGAAAGCGTCGTAAGCTTCCACTGGCGCATCCGGGAACTTAATCACCGCATTGTTGTCATTCTGCTTGGCCATATATTCCTGATTCGCCAAATAGAAATAGATGTTGCCCTTGTACAACCACGTCTGTGCCTTGGCGGACAACTTCTCGTTCTGCACACACAAGTCGATGGCCTCTTTCGCTTTTACATATTCCTTTTCATAGAAATGATTATAGGCGTTGTTCAACGAAGCCTTCTGCGCGTTGAGTAAAAGTACCGAACACAGCAGCAACAAAGTCAAAAAGGATTTTGTTCTCATATTATTCGTTAGGGTTGGTTTCTTCAGTTTCTTCGACTGGATTTTCGGTCTCGGGATTAATCACCGCACCTTCGGCTCCCTCAACAGGAGTTCCCTCGGTGGGAGCACCCTCTGCAGCTTCTTCCTCTTCGTCATCAGCACGAGGCACACGGGAAACTGCGGCAATGGCATCCTTTGAACCCAAATTGATCAGGCGCACACCCTGGGTGGCACGACCCAATACACGGATGGTATCCACATGCAGACGGATGGCGATGCCAGACTTGTTGATAATCATCAGGTCATCCTCGTCGGTCACCTTCTTGATGGCAATCAAACCGCCAGTCTTTTCAGTGATATTAATAGTCTTCACACCCTTACCACCACGGTTGGTGATACGGTAATCATCTACTACAGAACGTTTTCCGTAACCATTTTCAGAAACCACCATTACATTGCACTCGGGTTCATCCAAACAAATGATACCCACCACACGGTCTTCTTCGTTGGCCAAAGTAGCACCTTTCACACCCGAAGCGTTACGTCCCATCGGACGAACAGTCTGCTCGTTGAAACGCACTGCCTTGCCTGATTTCAGTGCCAACATCACTTCATTGCTGCCATTGGTCAAGCAGGCATCCAGCAAGTGGTCACCCTCGCGAACCGAAATAGCGATGATACCATTGGCTCTCGGACGGGAATAAGCCTCCAATGACGTTTTCTTGATGATACCCTTTTCAGAGCAAAGGATGATATAGTTGTTATTGATGTAGTTCTCATCCGTCAGATCCTTCACATTGATGACAGCCTTGATCTTATCGTCACCATCAATATTAATCAGATTCTGGATAGCACGGCCCTTGGAGGTCTTAGTGCCTTCAGGAATTTCGAACACTCTCAACCAGAAGCACTTACCCTTCTCTGTAAAGAAGAGCATGTAATTATGATTAGTGGCGATATACAGCTTTTCGATGAAGTCTTCCTCGCGGGAACTGCTACCCTTGGAGCCACGACCACCACGGTTCTGGGCGCGGTATTCGCTCAACAGGGTACGTTTGATATAGCCCAAATGAGAAATGGTGATCACCACTTCTGAATCGGCGAAGTTATCCTCAATCTTGAAATCAGAAGAAGCGGAATACTCAATTCTGGACAGACGCTCGTCACCATATTTGGCCTTCATCTCCAGCACCTCTTCCTTCACCACCTGCATACGCATGTGTTCGTCGGCGATCAAAGCACGCAGGTACTCAATACGTTTCATCAGTTCATCGTACTCGTTCTGCAGTTTGTCACGTTCGAGTCCAGTAAGCTGACGGAGACGCATTTCCACGATAGCGGCGGCCTGGATTTCGGAGAAATCATACTGGGTCATCAGGCCCGTCTTGGCCTCATCCACAGACTTGGAAGCACGGATCAGGGCGATGATCTCGTCAATAATATCCAGCGCTTTCAACAAGCCTTCCAAAATATGGGCACGTGCCTCGGCCTTCTTCAGGTCGAACTGGGCGCGGCGCAACACCACAGAGTGACGGTGTTTCACATATTCGGCAATCAGTTCCTTGAGGTTCAAGGTCATAGGACGACCATTCACCAGTGCCACATTGTTCACGCTGAATGAAGCCTGCAGAGAAGTGTATTGGTAAAGTTTGTTCAGCACCACATTGGCCACGGCCTCACGTTTCAGGTCGTAAACAATACGGGTACCGTTACGTTTATTGGTCAGGTTTTCGATATTGGTGATACCTTCAATCTTGCCCTCTTTCACCAACTCAGCGGTACGCTTGATCATCTCTGAGGGGTTGGTCATATAAGGCAGGGAAGTCACCACAATCTTGCTCTTGCCGTCATGGTCCTCAATTTCCGCATCGCCACGCATCACGATACGGCCACGGCCAGTCTCGAAAGCCTCGCGCACGCCGTCGTAACCATAAATCGTACAGCCACTCGGAAAATCAGGAGCCTTGACATACTGCATCAATTCTGAAACCGTAATTTCAGGATTGTCGATATAGGCAGCGATACCATCACACACCTCGGAAAGGTTGTGAGGCGGCATATTGGTAGCCATACCCACGGCGATACCTGACGAGCCGTTCACCAGCAGAGCGGGAATCTTGGAGGGCAATACCGTCGGTTCCTCGAGGGAGTCGTCGAAGTTGAGGCTCATATCCACGGTATCCTTCTCGATATCCGCCAACATCTCCTCAGCCATCTTGCGGAGGCGTGCCTCGGTGTAACGCATAGCAGCGGGGCTATCGCCATCCACGGAGCCGAAGTTACCCTGACCATCCACGAAGGGATAGCGCAGCGACCACGGCTGGGCCATACGCACCATAGCGTCATACACAGCAGTATCTCCGTGCGGATGGTACTTACCCAGCACCTCACCCACGATTCTGGCTGATTTCTTATAGGGTTTGCCAGCGACAATACCCATGTCCCACATTGCGTATAATATTCTTCTATGGACCGGTTTCATACCATCCCTTGCATCCGGTAAAGCACGCGCCACGATGACCGACATCGAGTAGTCAATATAGGCGGTTTTCATCTGGTTTTCGATGTTTACCCGTACAATTTTTTCTCCTTCTGCCATTTTTTCTCTTTTTTTTGATTTTTATGCTTCTTTAAATATTTTATTATCAATTAGTTAGATTAAAATCTAAGAAAAGATAAAAATACAAAAAAAATCAATATGTTCGGCAGGAAAAAGGAAGATTTTTTTTGGATGTGAGCTATTGGCTGTGAGCGATGAGCGGTGAGTTGTGAGCTGTGAGCTGTGGGCTGTGGGCTATGGGAAACTAGTCACGGATGCAACGGACTGAAAGTCCGTCATTCTTTGGATGTAGAAACACTCGTACATAAACTTTATCGTAATATAAATCGTAAGACATTATCCAATCCCACCGATCAGAAGTGCTTGCAAAACATGCATGTTGACCAAATTCAGACCATGTCCCGTTATGATAGATGCCAGCAGGACAGGCAGAAAAGCCCGTGGCATTATTAGAGCTCTGATTATTCCCCACACAACAAGCCTCTTCGCATAAATCCCAATAATCTGCAGCAGCCAATGATTTTCCCACATTTATATTGGTGTCTCCACAAATAAAAGCATTCTGTTCCGTAACACATATCCTCAACTCTTCCCACTCATAAAAGCTGGGCACATGCCAACCGTCTGGACAAATGCCCTGCACACCACTTGGAACCGCATAACTACAACTATCTCCGCACATCAGTGCAGACCAGTTGTACAAGTAGCCATATACCGATACAACACTGCTGTCATTATTCGGGGTATAACGATATGGATTGGGATTAGTATCTTCCCATCCATAGATAGGCACCGGATTCGGGTCTATAAGTATGGAGTCTCCATTGGCAAAACGCGTAGTGCGAAGGTTTTCCCTCATCCAGCACTGGTTGCCCAACTGAACCGTATTGTAGACATTGCCATCTATGTCGGTTACCGTAGGAGCACCCGGACAAGGCTGACCATCTGTCGTAGTGGGCGAAACAACAAAGCGCAACATGACGGTTTGCGACACTTCCGGAACTTGCTCCACACTGAAACTCCCCAATTCTTCTCCATTGACTGTGGTGTAACCAACATACATCATCTGGTCACCCAAATGAAAAGGATTGACAGAGATGCCTTTGACCGCACTTCCCTGTTTGGGAGATACGGACACACTGTGTTGTCTCTCCTCATCGCTGGTAATGACCACCTCATCTTTGCCGCCATCGCCTTGGTTCACCATTTTGATAGAAGAGGATTGTCCGTTCATCCGTGCCGTCAGAAAGTACACACCTGCAGTGGACAGGGTGACACGCAATTGGTGGGTTCCCTCCTGTAGAGACGCACGACCGTACGTCTCTACAACTCGACCGCCTATATCTGTGGTCTCCACTAACACATCTCCCGATTCTGGCAGCATCAAGGTCGCGAATGTGGTACCATGGAAAGGATTAGGGGTGTTTTGCGATAATTGCAGAGACGCATGCTCGCGTGTCTCTACAGCACCGATACCCGAACCGGCCTGCAAAGTCAGTACCGTATCAGGCCAATATATGGTTTCCTGCCATCCTTCCGTGATATTATTGACCACCACCCTATCCAGCTGGACATAATGGTCATTGGTATCAGAAGCAGTAAAAGTTAATGTCACCGTCTGCGCAAAAATTTGCAAGCACAGCAGGACTAAAAACGCGATCAATAGTATCCTTTTCATTATTGTTTAACTTTTACTTCTTGGTTCTCAACCTCCGAACTTCGAGCAACTGCTGGAGATTGTTGTTCCTCTTCTTCCATGCGGCTGCCACAATGTAACAGCCCTACATCTCGCCCTTCTATCCCTTACCACCTACTACCTGCTAGCTGTAACCTGACACCTTCTACCTGTACCCTGTAACCTGCTACCTACTACCTGAAAACTGTCACCTATAACCTAATCACTCGAACACCAGTGTGCAGCGTTTGGGTGTGATGGTCAAGGTGGCGGGACAACCGAGACGAAGCGTATAGTTCTGTCCGCCGTGACCAGCCGGAAAATCAAAACAGACTGGATAATCATACTTTCCGCAGACCTCCATAATCACAGCCTCCAGGGTCGTGTCATAAAAATAATCGTCCACTTTTATTTTTGTCATGCCACCAACTATCAGTCCCTTCAGATTCTTCAGTTTTCCCGCACGATCTAGGGCAACCAACATACGATGAATATGGTAAATGTTCTCACCCACATCCTCAATAAACAAAATTTTACCATCTGTATTGATAGACGACACCGATTCCAGCATGGAGTACAAAAGCGAGAGGTTTCCACCCACCACTAGTGCTGTGGCTTTCCCAGGACGGTTATGGTCATTGGGGGCAAACTCGTAGTGCAAAGGCTTACCTTTCAAAGCCTTGATCAAAGACTGATTATACTCATTCTCCAAGTCATCCGCTTTCATCGTGATGGGCATCACACTATGCAGGGTAGGATAACCCAGCGTGTGCAAATGGGAATGGAAAGCTGTGATATCGCTGAAACCGCATATCCATTTGGGATGCTGGCGGAAGGTCGTAAAATCCAGACTATCCAACAGGCTCACCGCCCCATAACCACCACGGACACAAACGATGGCCTTCACCTGAGGGTTGTCCAACATTTGCTGAACCTCAGCAGTTCTTTGTGCGACTGTCCCCGCAAAACCCGATGACTCCAAAAAAATTTCCTCAAGGACTATCACATGAAAACCTTTGGTCTCAAAAAAGCGCAGTCCCAACAAAACCTCCGAAGAGTCTATTTTGGCAGACGGAGCCACAAAAGCAATAGTGTCGCCCGCATGAAGTCTAGGCATTTCCTGTGCGCACAACACCTCTGCCAATGACAAAACCATAACGAACAAAAGCACTTTCTTCATCACAACATCTTCGGTTTTAGAACTTATAACAACAAACTAATAACCAACCAATTAACCCATTTACTAATTAACTAATTGGCCAATTTACTATGCAAATTAAATTCAGCGTCATTGTTCAGCAGACCAGTGACAGACAATTTATGTGTGGGAGTATCCTTAAAAAAACGGATTTCCACTTCATCAGCACTCTGAGAGAGAATAACCCCTCCCTGCAATTCCCAATTCAAACGTTTCACTTCCGGCGAAGAAACCGAGTAAACTCCCGTTCTCTTCTTCACAAGTTTCACATCATATATCAAATCCTCATATAAAAAACGAGAAACATGTCGCTGAATAAAATAATACACTTCATTGAGTTTACGGTCGTCGCCCTTCCATGGAGCGTGCCCTAGACTATCCAGCGGATAAAACTCATTATGGACATGCTTGGTTTTCAGCACTTCATGAATCTCATGCGAACCATACATCTCATCGAAATACAAACCACTAAGTTTTCCCTTGCCCTTCTTCCCGTTCAACTGGGCAAAGGGATAGCCTTTATAACAAGGTACCACCTTGTCGGCCGTGCCATGAAAAGACAGTATGGGAAGCGGATTGGCCACCACATCGTCAATTTCATATAATGCGCCCCACATATTGATAAGTCCTTTAACACGAAACTTATCCCTATACTCATTGCCTGATTCAAACAAAGAGCCATACTTGCCCATAAAATGCTTTTTCAAGGCAGATTTTGGCCGGCTTTCGTCTGTCATATACACCATACTCATGGCTGTAATGGAACCCGCACTAGATCCTCCCACATACATTTCATTCACATCAATACCATATTTTTCAGCAAAATGCGTCAAAAAACGCATGGCAGCATGAGCATCCTGAATTGCTTTCACACCACAACGCTGAATAGAGGCCTTAGTCAACTCAAAGCCCATGCGATAATTAATGGACACGGCTACATAACCCAGTGACGCCAGATGAGTACACTGGGCTATCATCTCCACCTCATGCTTGTCTCCAAAAAAGAAAGCCCCTCCGTGAATCAGCATCACCAACGGACGCTTGGTCAAGCTGTCGTTGCGAGGCGTATAAATATCCATGGTCAGGTCCAAATCCTTCTGATTGGAGGCCTTGAAGACATACGGCAGCAATGCCTGCGCATAGCTCTTGTCGTCGGGAATGGACAGAGAAGTCCACGGACCTACAGCATGACCATACACCACATCTCGTTCACAATCCACTTCAAATACAGCCCTCCGATAACGATAAGAGGTCAATGAATCTTTTGCTTTTTCATGATATTTCCGGAAAGAAAAATAAACCAGGCTGTTCTGTTCCAGATTGACTTTGACAGTTTTATTGACCTGAAGCGCTCCATTCAAATCCTCCGAATTATACTGGTATTTCATATCAAAGAACAACTCTTTCCCACCACTGGCGGACCATCGGTAAGCCGAGCCATCGGCAAGCACCGAGAAAGACTTTGGTTGCATATATAAACTATTGGAATCCACCACGTAATATACTCCAGCCAATTTTTCCTTAGTGCTAAAGCCCACTTTGATGACACACTGGGTTTGTCCGACATTTCCAATATAGATATCTCCCGCTTTCAGCACACACAATTGCGAAGGACCCTCGGGATTCACCACATTTACGGAATCACCTCCCGACAGTTCCTCCAACTGGAGCTGCTTGTCGACTTTCTTTTTCCGATCACAAGAATTCGCGAGCGTTAAAAAAGCTAAAAACAGGATAAGAAGAAGACGCCTATTTAACATTTTTTAATTGGCTGATAATTTCTTTGGGATTCTCTTTTGAAAAAATAGCGCTACCTGCCACCAGCACATCCGCACCGGCATCCACCAAAGCCTGGGCATTAGACAAATCCACACCACCGTCCACCTCAATCAGGCACTCGGATTTATTGCGTTTGATCATCGCCTTCAGTTCAGCCACGCGATGCAGGCTACGCTCAATGAAACGTTGCCCGCCGAAGCCAGGGTTCACCGACATGATCAGCACCATATCCACATCGTTGATGACATCTTCCAGGCCTGCGACCGGCGTATGAGGATTCAGCGCGACCCCTGCCAGCATATCGGCATTTTTTATCTGATAAATTGTACGATGAAGATGCGTGCATGCCTCCCAATGAACGGTCAAAATGTCGGCACCCATCTCCTTGAAACGCTCCACATAGCGTTCCGGCTGCACAATCATCAGATGCACATCAAGAGGTTTCTCCGCCTGAGAGCGGATGGCCTTCACCAGCGGCATACCGTAGGAGATGTTGGGGACAAACACGCCGTCCATGATATCCAAGTGGAACCAGTCGGCAGCCGATTCGTTCACCATCTGTATATCTTTAGCCAGATGGCAGAAATCAGCGGAAAGCATTGAAGGAGAGATTAAAGGATTCATATTTAGGTTTTAGGGGTTAGGTTTTAGGTTTTAGGGATTAAGGGTTAATTTTAAGCACGTAAAGCACTAATCACTAAACCCTAATCACTAATCACTACTTCGTTGTCATTTCGCCGCACATGGTGTGTTGCAGCCAGTATTTGACTTCATCGTCTGGCATTCCGGTGCCGAAAAGGTACATCATCTTGGTGATGGCTGCCTCAGTGGTCATGTCGCCACCGCTGATCACACCGCTTTTGTCCAAGCCCACACTGGTCTCGTACAAGCCCATCTTCACGCCGCCGCCATCCTTGCACTGGCTCACATTCAAGATGATCACGCCACGGTCGCTGGCTTCTTTGATCAGACTTAGGAATTCAGGATCTGACGGTGCATTTCCAGCACCGAAAGTTTCCATCACTACACCACGCAAACCGGGGATATTCAGCACCGAGCGTACCATATTCTGAGAAATGCCGGGAAAGAGTTTCAGCAATGCTATATTGTCATCCAACTCTTTATGCACCCGCAGCGGTTTCTTTTCCGACTGGTGGATAAAGAAATCATTATAATGAATAGTGACACCTACTGTAGCCAAACGGTGATAATTCGGGGAAGCAAAAGCACTAAACTCCTCAGCATTAGCTTTATAGGTTCTATTGCCACGGAATAGCGAGTTGTCGAAATAGATACACACCTCCTGAATACGGGGTTCGCCAGCACATTCATCAGCGGCAATTTCCACGGCCGTCACGATATTGTCGCGGCCATCGGTTCTCACCGCTCCTAGCGGCAGCTGCGAACCAGTGAGAATCACCGGCTTGGCCAGATTTTCCAGCATAAAACTCAGGGCCGAAGCGGTATAAGACATGGTATCGGTACCATGCAGAATAACAAAACCATCGTATGCCTTGTAGTTCTCCCCTATCATCGTCGCCAGTCGGACCCAAAATGCGGGATTGGTGTCGGACGAGTCAATCAATGGCAACAAGGTCTTGAATTCAATGTCTGCGTTCAGCAGTTTCAGCATCGGCAGATGGCTGTATATATCATTGAATTCAAAAGGTTCGAGGGCTCCATTATCGGGATTATGCATCATGCCGATGGTGCCGCCGGTATATATCAGTAATATCTTTTTCTTCATATTTATTTATATTAGAATCAATCTGCAAAAATACGAAAAATAATTAGCAAATTAGCAAATTCGTTAATTAGCAAATGAATTATACTACCCCGGCCTTCGGCCACCCCTTCTACAAGAAGGGGAATACAAAATTCAGAGAGCTGTATAAAAAAAACGGGCAGAG
>JAGCSI010000003.1 GCA_017964255.1 Bacteroidales bacterium
ATTGATGTGGTCAGCCAAAAGAATCCAAATCTCACGGTGAAAAAAGAATGTTTGCGTTATAAAGACCCATCGTTCTCCATTTTTAAGAAACCATTGACCGAAGATGAAAAGTATCTGCTTTCAGAAGCATTGTCGTTGCTGGGTCAGTTTGAAGGACTTCCAAATCTTAACGGACTGGAGAAGCTAAAAGGAAGCTTAAATCTCAAAGAAAAGCGCCAAATAGTCTCCTTTACTAAGAATCCTTTGGAAAAATCTACTTTGTTTGGTGAGCTTTTTACTGCTATTTCTCAACAACAGGTGCTGGAACTGCATTATCACACCTTTAATGACCTTGATAATGTGAAACAGGTGATTATTCATCCACACTTGTTGAAAGAGTACAATCGTAGATGGTATCTCTTTGGTTCTGCAGAGGATACTGGTAGGTTGCTTAACTTCAGGTTGGATCAGATTGACCAATTCGATATGCTGTCAAGTCATCGATATATCCCATACCCAGGAGACCTGAATGAGCGTTTTGAGGACATTATTGGTGTGTCCCTTTATGATGACAGGCCATTGCAAACCATTATCTTCTGGGTAAGTGATTATTCCAAGAATTATGTTATTACAAAACCAATACACGAATCTCAACCTACACGACCCTTTCATGATGAAAAAGAAGCTGAACTTCGTCGTCAGTATCCAATGTTAAAAGGAGGGGCCTTCTTTTCCATTGAATGCATCGAGAATTATGAACTTATCAGGGAACTGACTTCATTTGGCAAAGACTTGATTGTTCTTTCTCCTACCAATATCCAACAAAAGGTGAAAGATTATGTGGCAGCACAACTTCAAGCATATCACTCCTTGAAATAGAATTTATTTGTATTTTTGCACTTCACAAATTCTTTAATAATGATGAATGAAAAACCAACATTTTTATTCCGAGAAGAAATGACCACCGACGAAGGTTACGTACAATGGATGGCTGACATCAAGCAGCGTTTTCGCCAAAGCCAAGTAAAAGCGGCGGTCCGTGTAAACACTGCCATGCTTGAGTTTTATTGGAGCTTAGGACGCGACATAGTTGAACTTCGTGCTGAAAGCAAATGGGGAAATGGCTTCTTTAATCAGTTGTGTCTTGATTTGAAAACGGCATTTCCCAACGAAAAAGGTTTCTCTGTAACCAACCTCAAATACATGAAACGTTGGTATGCCTTTTATAATGAAAGAGTTGCAATTCGTCCCCAAGTTGGTGACGAATTTGGTATTGCTTTAGCATCCAAGACGGGTGATAATCAAGATGTTGAAATTCGTCAACAAGTTGTTGACGAATTAGAAACTGCAAATCGTCAACAAGCTGTTGACGAAAAAGGTCAACAAGTCGTTGGCCAATTGCAATTCCCTGATACATTTGGTCTTATACCATGGGGCTGTCATATTCTGATTATCTCCAAATGCCAGTCTCTTGATGAGGCTATGTTCTATATTAACAAGGTTGTGGAAGAGGGATGGAGTCGCAATAGGCTTGAAGCGCAAGTGGCAGCCAATCTATTCGGAAGTCAAGGTGCAGCACTTACTAACTTCGAGCATACACTACCTGCTCCACAGAGCCAATTGGCCAAAGAGCTGCTGAAAGATCCCTACCATTTTGAATTTCTCTCCATGGGAGAAGAATACGAGGAACAGGACCTAGAAGATGCGTTGGTGTCCAATGTCACACGGTTTCTGATGGAGTTAGGCCAGGGCTTTTCGTATGTGGGCCGTCAGATGGAGTTGCAAATGCCTGGAGGACAGACTTTCTTTCCCGACTTACTGTTCTATCACATACCCCAGCACCGTTATGTGGTCATCGAATTGAAGGTGGTGAAATTCATTCCCGAATTTACCGGCAAATTGAATTTCTATGTGACCGCTATTGACGAGCTAATGCGTGGCGAAGGCGACAACCCCACCGTGGGTTTGCTTATTTGCAAATCGACTGACAAAACTGTTGTGGAGTGGTCTCTGCGCGACATCAACAAGCCCCTTGGCGTATCCACTTACCAGTTAGAAGAAGTGGTGGAGCGCACGGTGAAGGAGCTGGAGCAAAAGAAAAAAGAAGATTCGCGCAAATAAGTTGCGCAAGATGGTTGTATTTTTGCAAACGAAAACAAAGAGAATAACACAAAAAAGGACACTATGCAGAAAGCACAAAACAACTTCACGGTAGAGAGCCTTATCTCAAAGTATCGCAACTTTGTTAAAAATAGAAAAAAAGCAGATGAGCAATTACTTTTAGCTCTCTATAAAACTGTTGCTGGTGAGAGTGCAGACACTCGGATCATTGATGCACTTTTGGAATATGCTGACACATTCCAGAAAGATGCTTTATCAGAAGAAGAATATACATACCTTTGTGAAAAATTTGTCGAGGTGGTCTCCTACGAATTCACTCATCGAAATGAGTGGTTTGATGATCCTGAACTTAATATTTCCGAGGAACGCATCAGGCTTGTGAAAGAACATGTGAAACCGCAAAAAGGAGCAAGAGTTTTTATTGCTGATGCGGAATACTGTGACCTTGCTGTTATGTTTCCAGATTGTATCATTTCAGGATTCACAGGGGATTATGACCAGCAGGAAGTTTGGGCACTTGGTCAAATCCGTTTGTATGCGGAAGGTATCAAGTCAGAGATAGTTTCTGGAGAAGGAATTGGTGAAAAATACAGCTACACATTGCCCCCTAAAGGTAGTATAGATGTGGTTATTGTTGGAGCAAACGGAAATAAGTATTTTTCCCAGCAATTATTCGGAACTTCATGCAACGATATAGAGGCATTATATGATTTGCTGAAACCAGAAGGAAAAATGCTGTTTTTTGCGTATTCCATGTTGGAAATGGCAGGAAAAGTATCATATCATTCTGAAATTTTGCCTTTTCGTAATAGAATTGTTTCGGAAAAGAGCATTTCGTCTATCATCGAGTATGAAGATATAGATTTTGTCACAGATGCAAAAAAATCTTTTTTGCTTCTCATTATGGAGAACAAACACAATAAGGAGGTTTTTTTTAAGGACGAAAAAAAGAAAAAAAACTTCTCTGTAAAATCAGAATCACTATGTGGGGATATTTTATGGCCAAGCTTCTATAGCACAAAGCGACCTGAAAAAGGAATTCCCCTATCTGAAATAGCGACATTCGTGAATTTGAAAGAAAAAGAAAAGGAAGTCATCAAGGGGGATGAAAATTGGGTGTTAACAGAAGAAACGAAACAAAAGCCTGTTGTAGTTCCTGCAAAAATGGCTATGGAATACAGAGATGCCAATCTTTTAGCGCAAAATCTAGATTTGGCAGGAAACCCTGATTTTGAAAATGACAAATTTTGGATAAGATCCATTAAAGAACGCTGTATCCTCCTATACGGAAACAATACAAAAACTGTTGTTGGCTACATTAGCGAAATACCTAAAACAGGGATAGCAACTCTCTGTCCTATTGTGTGTATTGTACCCAAAGATGGCATTGACGTGCGATATATTGCGGCACTGCTCCTAACTTCAGAAGTGAAAGACCAAATTGTTTCAATCTGTCAAGGTCACATAAATGCCGTAACTTTTCCGCTCATCATGGATAAAGTAATCGTACCTCATCACTCAGATAAGGAAAGGCTCGCTTTTTTATCCGAGGAAAATTATAAAGCGCTGCAATCCACTCAAAAAGAGATGAAGCGTGAGCACAAAAATTACATTAAAGCTGTTCGAATGCGTAAACATGCTCTTACCCAGTCGCTATCATCAATAGAAGCTATGTTTTACGCCTTGAATGAATTTCGTATCCGTCAAAATGGAAACTTAGTGAATGATGCTGTGATTTCAAGAGTAAAAGGAACTACTGTTCGTGAGGCTTTCGAATTTATATCAAAGAATTTGGAGAACATGATGCCTGCTTTGGAGCATATAGCAGCTGTAGATTATACTTTTAATAAGCCCGAATGGATTGACCCTGAGTTATTCATTGAGGAATATATTAAGAGAAACGAGAATGGTTGGCTGAACTTTAAGTCTGTTACTATTTGGAAACAAGGACACAATCAGGCATCTGAAAACATCAAAGATCCTTTATCTGGAGACATTATTGTTCCTAAGGGAACCTCAATTCATCAGTTTCTGTTTCCCAAAGACGCTTTAGAACATGTATTCAATAATATCATATCTAATGCTGAAGCACATGGTTTTGATAATAAAACACGTAATGACTATCAAATTAGATTTTCATGGCATATGGACGGAATAGCCTTGATTGTGGAGATTGATAATAATGGTTCACCTATCTCTAATGAAATAGATACAGCGTCTTTATTAGAATATGGAGTTTCCACAGCCCTTCATCACGATGGTCATAATGGCATAGGATGCAATGAAATAGAAGACATCATGCAAAGGTATGATGGAAAAGTTCAAATAGTTTCATCTCCAGAAGACGAGTTCCCGGTAAAATATATTCTAACTTTTAATCATTCAAATAATGTTGTGTCATTATAATGCGAAGATATATGAAAGCATACGATTTAATACAAGTTCTTTGGGTAGAAGATGATCCAAATGTAATAAAAACATATCCGTTAAAAGCGGAATTCATGGATTTGGAATTAGTACCATATCCTTGTTGGGATGATGCAAAAGTAGCATTGGAGAATGATTATGATCGGTGGTCTGCAATTATTCTTGATGCAAAATGTAAACAACATCGTGAAAGCACTGATAACGCAGTACGATTTCTTGGCGAAGCATTAAAGGATATTGCTGCACTCAGCATGGAAAAAAGGAGGATTATACCATGGTATGTCCTTACGGGAGGTGCCGAATCAGAAGTATCGGACTCGATAACAGACGACCGTATGAAATGGGATGCTGATTGGACGAATTCAACAAAAAAGAAGTACTATTCAAAGAATGTGGACAACGAGATGTTGTACAGGAGGATTAGATACCATACAAAAAAGTCACCACGAGTCCAGATACGGGAAATGTACTATGATAGTTACGAGGCTTTATCTACACTCAATCAAGAAGCAAGTGAAATAATCCTTGATATTTTTGAAGCGATGCATTATCCTGTTGATCATCCAGATTTTAATCCTGTTTTGTATTACAACCAATTACGTCAAATTCTTGAGTGGAATTTTCGAAATGCAAACAAATACGCAATTATTCCAGATGAATGCATTGTTGACAATAAGGTAAATCTTAATCAATGCTGCTGTTATTTGTGTGGTAAGAATGCTACAGCAACAAAAATACCTTTTCGATACGGGGAGTATCGAAACAAAAATGATTATGACCGGATTGTTCCTCAGTACATCGAAAATATGATGTTTTTGATATTGAATTTTGGTAACATTAACTCACATACAACAGTGTTAACAAAAACAGATCAACAAAAATTGGGATCATTTATAAACGATAGTGTGAGAAACTCTAGATACCTTATTTTTAGTTTGGCCCTACAGGTGTGCGAAATAACTTTGTGGATGTATAAGTATGTAGGTGAACATCAAGATATTGAGAGAAACAAAGCTATGTTCAGAACAATTGACAATTTAGAACAAGAGAGCGATAATAGAGAGCCCAAAAAACAAGTACCCAAAGGTAATGACACTCCAATACAAGAATCATCTGGAATAACAGAGGAAGCTCTGCTATTGCAATGCAAAAAACTTGTGAATGGTAATTATTACAAAGGAGTTATTGTTAAGGTCGGTAATCAGTTAAAAGTTAAGTGTGATTTGTATCGTTACCCACTTATGATTAAATCACAAAAAGAAAATATTTCTAAAGATGATGAGGTTGTGTTTATGGCAGGTCAAGAGCAAAACAATAAAGATCCAAATAAGATTTTTTGGTATGCTGATGATGTATCTTTAAAGAAATGAGAGCTTATTATAATTAAGTAAATTATAGTCTCACTCGCATATGATTATGTGGGGTTACTCGCAATGTATACCCTCTCCGTTTTTTTGTCATATAACAAGATTCCAGAATAAACTAATTTTATTCGCGCAAATTGGTTGCGCATAGCGGTTGTACTTTTGCACCCGAAAACAAAATACAACACGCCAATATGGAAAACAAAGAAATAGCATTCGACAAAACCAACTTTGAGCAACAGAAAGCATACGACCTTGTGGCTTATACCAACATCAGTCTTTTCATCACAGGGAAGGCTGGTACGGGTAAAACCACTTTTGTGAAGAGAATCCAAAAGGAAATCAACAAGAACTTTTTGGTTCTTGCTCCCACAGGTATAGCTGCACTTAATGTTGGAGGTCAGACTATGCATTCTTTCTTTGGTTTTCCATTGGAGATAATCGGTCCCACAACCCATATGGAAGTGTCGTTAGAGAAAAGACGCGTGCTGGAGAAAACAGATACCATTATCATTGATGAGGCTTCGATGGTAAGAGCCGATATGGTGGACGGTATGGATAGATTTCTCAGGGCTTTGACTTATTCGCATTTACCTTTCGGGGGCAAGCAGGTTGTTTTTGTAGGCGACTTATTTCAATTGCCACCCGTATATAAGCAGGGTACGGCAGATGAAGATATGCTCCGAGACTTTTATGGAAATGGCACCCCTTATTTCTACAAAGCGTACGCATTGAAACGAATGAATCTGCCCAAGATAGAGTTTCAGAAGGTTTATCGTCAGAAAGATCAGCCTTTTTTGGATGTTTTAGACCGTATGCGTGTAGGAGAAAATATTCAAGAGGATTTTGAAATCATTAATGAACATGTGAGTTCTGATGACAAAGTTGGAGATTATTCAGTTACCCTGACGGCTTATAATAGAATTGCTGAAAGCATTAATGAGATGAAGTTAGACGAGATAGAAGCAGAGGAATTCTGTTATGAGGGGGAGTTAGATGGAAAATTCAAGATGCAAGATGCGCCAGTGCCGGTTAAACTGCAGCTGAAAGTTGGTGCCCAGGTAATCTTCTGCCGCAACGATTATCCAAGAGGTGTGGTGAATGGAACCATTGCCATTGTGACTAAATTGACCGATGACAAAATTGTTGTGGTTTTGGAAAATGGCAAAACACTCAAAGTGGAAAAGATGGTGTGGGAGAGTAAGGAAAGTGTATATAATGAGGATACCCGAAAGGTTGAATCGAAGGTTGTGGGAAGTTTTACACAATATCCTTTGAAACTGGCTTGGGCTATCACGATACATAAGTCGCAGGGAATGACTTTTGACCGTATGCATTTCGATTTGACTCGAGGAACATTTGCTCCTGGACAGGCGTATGTAGCCATCAGCCGTATGCGTTCGTTAGATGGACTTACATTGAGCAACAAGTTGCGCTCATATCATATCAAACAGAATGCCGAGATCAGGGCTTTTGCCAACTCGTTTAACGATGTGCCCATGATAGATGAGGAGTACAAGTTTGGTAAGGATTTCTCCACATATTTTTATAAGCATGACTATGATGGTGCTGTTCAGGTGTGCATGAAACAAGTCGTTGCCAAAATCAAGAGCGGAGACTACAGAAATGCAGCTCTCGTTGCCAAACGGATGTTCGATGTGATGCTTGACGATGAATGTCTGCATGATGCCACAAAGAATGTCCCATTGCTGAAGGATTGCAGCATGACCTGTGACTTTCTGAATGCTGTGTTGTGCCTCTACAAAGGCAGATATGAGGAAGCTATAGGATATTCGGACATGGTATTTGACAAAAAGACAGCACAAAAAAAGAATCCCTGTCTCGAAGCACTATTTGTCAAAGCAAAAGCACTGTATCGTTTGGAACGATACGAAGAAGCTGACAGTGTGGTCAAATTTATTCGTGAAATTTCGAACAATTCAGATGAGAAGATTGCTATCGATAAAAAACAATACCTGTTTGAAGCGCAACTCAATCAGAAACTTGGATATTCAAATATTGAAACATGCCGTCATTTGGTAAAGCTATGTCCAGAGTATTTGCCCGCATACATGGTGATTCGTAAAGAAGCACTTACCAGTAACTTGCATGTTGGGATGGATGAGGAAGAAGAGGGAAATGCTTTTGTTGTGGCTTTCAATGACAAAGCTGTTTCTGACAGCGATTTTGAAAAGATACTCAAAGAGGCAGACAAAAACAGTACAGAGTTTCAGATATTTAGCCGAAGGGTTCGAAGAATTAACACGACAGAATAGGTGCTATTTGTAGATTCATTGTATAGAACACACATAATTTATCAACCTTAAAAATACAAGTTTATGAACATTTTCAATCAGATTAAACAGTTTCTAAATTCCCTAGTAGATGGGAAGCCTTGCGACACCGAAAACTTATCAAACACAAAGAGTAATCAAGACCTGTTAGAAGAAATTCAAGAGAGAATCCGTGAACTTCAGAGAAGAGGGATATAAAAGTGTCTTGCTTGCGATGATTCTTAATTAAATTTACTTCATTCTGCAAAAAAATAATTATGAAACACGTTAAGTACAAACCTATTGCATTTTTCGTTTTTTGCACCATCGTGCTTTCCTCTTGCAACCCACACCAGACCTTATCGGAAGACAATAATCCAACACAACAGGAACAGAGCCATCATGAAGATCGTCGATTTGGACAACCCGTTAGGCAAGTTGTCAATCAAACCACTGGTGAAGTGTTTGAACTGGATTCAACTTGGTATCTTGACACAGTGTGGTCAGAGGAATATGGTACATACATCTTGGAGATAACACAACGGTAAATTATAATACCAATTTTTTCATTCTGGTGTGTTGGAAAATTTTGTACTTTTGCATTGCAATAAATAGCATGAAAATGAGAACGGCATTTATCACCAAAGACAAAAACGAATATATTATCAAGATCTCCGTTGTGCAGTTCAAAGAAGATAATACTTTCATTGTATATTGTCCCGCTTTGGATTTAACAGGTTATGGTCTGTCAGACGAAGAAGCAAAGCAGTCTTTTCAGACAGTTCTGCTCGAATACATTCGTTATGCCGACAACAAAGGCACATTGGATGCTGATTTGCAGGCCCATGGATGGACAAGGCTGAAATCAAAAAAGGCATCACTTGTACCGCCTTCTATGACTGAACTGTTGGCTACCAACGAGAATTTCAGCCAGATATTCAACACCCAGCCCTCATATCAGAAGTATGATATGCCACTCCAAGTAGCTTTAAGTTAGGTCATATGGGTCAAAATCCGTTAAAAAACATTCCGCTCAAAACATTTCGAGACTTCCTCACCTTTATGGGATTGAAGCCCATCCGAATTGAAAGTGGCCACGAAATATGGAGCCGGACAGATTTGCGGAGAACTGTTGTGATACAAACTCATATAGACCCTATTCTGGAATTCATCGTAAGAAACGCTTTGCGGACAATGAATGCAACAAAAGATGATTACATAGAGTTTCTGAAATCATAACATCCCAAAATTATAATTCACATTTAAACGTTAAATCACAACGACATGATAATTGATAAACTTTTTGAACGTGTAGCCCGTAACGGCCATGTTTGTGTCGGCTTGGACACCGACTATTCCTACCTTCCCGAAGCATTTGCAGCACAATTCGCCACCAAAGGCGAAGCTGTTTTCCAGTATAACAAAACCTTGATTGACGCCACCCTCGACGTGGTGGCTTGCTACAAGGTACAGATTGCCTATTACGAAGCGATGGGCTTGGAAGGCATGGACTGCTACCGCAAGACTTTGGCTTACTTGCGCGAAAAAGACGCCATCATCATTGCCGATATCAAGCGCGGCGACATCGCCAAAACCGCCGAAATGTATGCCAAAGGTCATTTCACCGGCGATTTCGAGGCCGACTTCATCACCGTCAGTCCCTATATGGGCTTGGATAGCATTTCTCCATATCTTCCTTATGTTCAGAATAATAACAAAGGTTTATTCGTCCTGATCAGAACCTCCAACGAGGGTGCGAAAGACATTGAATACATTGAAACCGCTGACGGCAGACACGTGTATAATATTGTGGGAGAGAAAATTAACGAATTAGGCAAGGATTACAAAGGCAATTGTGGCTTCTCCGCTATCGGAGGTGTGATGGGCTGCACCCATGCCGACGAGGCTGCGGAAGTGCGCCGCCAGCTGGACAGCACCTTCTTCCTGATTCCCGGCTATGGTGCCCAAGGCGGCAAAGCCGAGGACATCGCCCTCTACCTGAAAGACGGCAACGGCGGTGTGGTCAACGCTTCCCGCTCCATCTTGCTGGCTTACCGCAAAGTGGAAAACGGCGCCGACAAATTCGCTGAATGCTCACGCAACGAAGCCATCAGGATGAGGGACGATATTCGTGGAGCAATAAAATAAGAACTCCCCTCGAGCACGTAGTGCGAGACTCCCCCTCACCTTCTAACCTCCTAACCTCCTAACCATCCTAACCATTAAACACTAACCCCTAATCACTAATGCAATACACCAAACAAACCATAATCACCAACAAACGACTGATAGGAGACATATTCCTCCTTCAGGTCACACGGCCCGAAGGGGAAATCCGTCCTGGGCAGTTTTTCATGTTGAAAAGCTGGAATGAAGAGCTGACACTCATGCGTCCCATCAGTGTTTATCGCTTTGACGAACAATCGGTATCGTTCATGTACCGTGTGGCAGGCAAAGGCACCCGCTGGCTCAGCGAATGCAGCCAACGTGACCGCAACAAAGACATCATGCTCTTGGGCCCGCTGGGCAACGGCTTCCCTTGTGAGGAAGTACACGGTCATATTGCCCTCGTCGGCGGCGGCATCGGCATTCCCCCTCTCTACGAGACCGCCAAGAAACTGACAGCCTTGGGCAACCAGGTAGACATGTATCTGGGATACAAGGATGTGCTTTTTGCCTTCGAAGAGTTCGAGGATGTTAGCGAGAACATTTTCATCTCCTCCGAAGCCGGCTTTGAAGGCTACAAAGGCTTCATCACCGACCTGCTGAAACCGGAACAATACGACGCCGTGTTCACCTGCGGTCCCCTGGTGATGATGCGCAAGATTGTGGAGATGTGCCAACTGCATAATACCCCCATCTGGTGCTCGATGGAGAAACACATGGGCTGCGGCATCGGTGCCTGCCTCACTTGCAGCTGTAAGACCACCAACGGCATGAAACGCACCTGCAAGGACGGCCCGGTATTCAAGGGAGAGGAGTTAGTGTTTTGAGAGTTGACAATTGACAATTGACAATTCAACAAACTCCCCTCGAGCACGAAGTGCGAGACTCCCCTTTGGACGAAGTCCACTCCCCTTGAGCGAAGCGAAACTCCCCCTCACCTTCTAACCTTCTCACCTTCTAACCCCTAAACACTAAAACCTAACCCCTATAACCTATGAAAAGCAGATTAAACATCACCCTTCACGATAAAGAATTCAAGAACCCCTTGATTGCGGCTTCGGGGTCCTTCGGTTTCGGTAAAGAATACAACGAGCTCTACCCCATCGACTGCTGGGGAGGCATCAGCAGCAAAGGACTAACCCTGCACGGACGCGAGGGCAATCCCGGCATCCGCATCACCGAGACACCTGCGGGTATCATGAACAGTGTAGGACTGCAAAACCCTGGCGTGCGGGCTTTTATTGACGAGGAACTGCCCTGGATGAAGCAGCACGACACCGTCATCCTGGCCAATCTCGGAGGGCATAGCACCGAAGACTACCTGACCGGTGTGGAATGGCTGAACGACAGTGACATAGACATTCTGGAGCTGAATATCTCCTGCCCTAACGTGAAAAGCGGTGGCATGGCCTTTGGTTTGAAGGCGGAAGTGGCCCACGAGATTGTGAGCCAAGTGCGCAAAGTCTGCCGCAAACCCCTGATGGTGAAGCTCTCTCCCAATGCCGAAAACATCATCGACATGGCAAAAGCCTGCCAAGATGCCGGTGCAGACTCCATTTCTCTGGTCAACACCTTCAAAGCCATGGCCATCGACATCCGTCGTCGGAAGCCCGTCTTCGAAAACGTTTATGCCGGATTGTCGGGCAAAGCCATCAAACCCATCGCCCTGCGCATGGTGCACGAAGTATGTAAAAACGTCAGCATTCCCGTGGTTGGCATGGGAGGTATCACCACCGCCGAAGATGTCATTGAGTTTATGATGGCAGGCTGTACCGCCGTGCAAGTTGCCACCGGCAACTTCACTCACCCGATGCTCGGACAAGAACTACCCCTTCAGCTCATCCAACTGATGGACGAACTGAAAATCGAACATATCAACGATATTAAGGGAATTATATAATTAGCAAATTAGCAAATTAGCAAATGTGCAAATTAGCAAATTCATCAATTAACTAATTTACTAATTTGCTAATTGTCATTCGTCCAGCAACTCTGTGTAAGGTCTGAAATTCAGATTCTTAGTCCATTGACCGTGCGCCAAGGAATCCTCATTGTGATTGATCACATCTAATCTGAAAGTACGTTTATAATACGAACGTGAGGCAAAGAAACCCAACGCCATGTTATCATCAGCCTCAATATTAGTATAATTTATACGATCCTGTACAATCGAAGAGGAAGGCTGAGCCGTTTTATAGTAAGTATAATAGACTTGGTCGCAGGCCCACAATTTTATATCGACACACTCATAAGTGTCCGGAAAACGCCATACATCGTCGTTGACTTCAATATTCTCCTGTAAAATCCGGTAAATCACATTCGGCTTGAAAGAAGTCTCATTACCCGGAGTGAATCCCGGAGTAACACAAATATCCCTCACCGCTTTATGAACCGTATCGCCGGTCACCTTATCCTTTTCGATATAACGGAAAGTAACATATGCATCCACAGCATATGCGTTTTCGGGCCATGAACCGGTCTTGAAACCCACCGACCATGGATCGTCCTTGTTCAGATTAATTGTGGAGATTGAGTGACTGGTACCCAACGGAATATTGAAGGCCATGTTAGCAATGGTGGTGGTTTCAGACGTTACCACTCGACCCGTGGCCTTATTTTCAATAACCAATCTGTATCGGTAACCCTCACGAATGGATTTCTTCATACGGTATAGCACCTGCGTGGGACTTGCAAAAACACCATAATTCTTTGGAATAGACATCACCGTATCCAACACATAGGTATAACGAAGCTCTCCTCCTGCAGCTGCAGGAAAATATTCCTCCAATTTTACTATAATATCGTTGTAGTATGAAATATTATCCAAGTCCTGTGCCCACACCAGTGCATTTTCCTTGGTCAAATAGCCTTTGTATATTTTAATGTACTGATATTGATCCAAAGGATTCAGCAACCCATAAACCACCGTAACATCTTGATAATCGGAAGTAAGTTCAACGTCAGGTTTACACGACACCAAACTTGTTATCATTAACACAACACAGCAAAGAGATAGAAGTATTTTTTTCATATATAATTTTTCAGATATTCAATATTCTCTAATATTATTCATTATAAATATCGGTCTTACGAACCCATTTTACACCTTGGCGTTGACCACGTTTGTTTTCATGTGTATTCTCCACAAATTTCTCATTGAATGAATAAATCAAACGTATGGAAAAAAGATTGTTACGTTGTTTTTTATATTCTGTGGACTGAGCCACATTGCTATACTCAATCACAAAATTACGAATAGGCCGCAGTGAATACTGCCAGCGCAGTTCCAGCTTCAAGCCCTTATAAATCATAAACTTAAGATCCGCGATAAAATTCCAGTCGCTGGTCCGGTACGTTCCGGAAGTGATGCTGGTATTTCTCTTGAAACCATTGTACCACTCTTTGGCACGCACCAAACGACCCCATGAGAAACCCAAGCCGATGGCACAACCAGTATGCCAATCCTCGAAATGGAAGAGCACTGGCACCTCCACATAATCCAGATCCAAACGGCATTTGTACTTGGAAGACGGCATAAAGTCGGCGTTCCGGTCCACATCGAGGAACATCGCAGGCGCATAATTGGTAGTGTCAAAAGCTCTCGTTGTGGAAGAACGTGAACCTTTCTGAGTATATAACAACTCGACCGTGGCAAACCACTGCATCTTTTTGTCCAGAGCGATCATCACCGACGCACCGCCCACAAAACCCGCTTTCTTATAGCCTCGTACGTCATCTCCTTCCACCTGACAAGCGTTCGCTCCCGCAATGACAGAACCGATAAAACGCTGGCTGTAACCCATTGAAACTGTAAGGCAGCAGAACAATATGAAAACAAGTTTCTTCATTCCTAAAAAATTGAAATGCAAAGGTACGTGAAATTTTTGGATTATTCGAGGATGATAACAATTTTTTCCGTAATTTTGCACCATTGAATTTTAACTGATGAAAAGAACGGTAAAAACAATAATCACCCTGCTGACCCTGACGATGTTTCTGGTCTATTCGTCGGGTCTGAAAATTACCGTTCACCATTGCTGCCATAAACATCACCACAGTGCCAACGACCATCGGCATTGCTCCGAAAACACATACATTTTCAAAATTACCGACCAGTACGACAGCGACCAAAACGTCAAAAAAAATATTCCGCTTCCTCAACTTTTATCCAACACGGAAGCATTCCACGAAGTATCTGTCATACCGCATTTTCATGAAATATGCACAGCGCACTGCCACTGTATGTTTCATGCGGTACACCGATGTATCTTCGACGTTATTTCCCAACTGATTTTATGATTTTTTGTTTCCCTCACTTTCGCGGCAGGCAAAGCATATCATCAAAGATGGCATGATCCGCGCCGCGAGGAGAGTTTGGTGACATCACATACCCTACACTTACCTGCGGGGTTACTGAGATTCAGCATCTTCGATGCTTTAATCAAACATCACTCTCAAAATTTAATACAATTGATGTTGTATCAATAATTTAGGAACAAAAATCATTAACAATGAAAAAAATCATCAATTCAACCATATTGTGCTGCTTTATTATGATATCGCAAGCGCAATCGCTGACGGGAACGGTCAAGGAGATTGGCGATGACGGCAAAGAGACTGCAGTAGTCGGAGCCATCTTGCAATGGATGGGAACCGATGTAGGCACATTATCCGATGCCGAAGGGCATTTCACCCTGCCTCGCAGTTCCAAAACCGACATCTTGATTGTAGTGTATCAAGCCTACGACAATGACACTATCACCGTGCCCAAAACACAGACAGAACTCAACATTCTGCTTTCCAGTGCCCACAATCTGGAGGCGGTGAATGTTACGGCCCACGATGGTTCTTACGTGTCCATCAAGCCCATTCTCACTACTGTCATCACTACGCAAGGCTTACGCAAAGCGGCCTGCTGCAACTTGGCAGAGAGCTTTGAAAACACAGTAGCCGTAGATGTGGAATACGCTGATGCCATCACCGGAGCCAAGCAAATCTCCATGCTCGGCTTGGCAGGCGTCTATTCACAGATTCTGTTAGAGAATGTGCCTTATATCCGTCTGCTTGCCAACCAGTTCGGACTGGGATTTGTGCCAGGGACATGGATGGAAAGCATCAGTGTCTCGAAGGGCGTTGCCTCTGTGACTAACGGCTACGAGGCCATCACCGGCCAGATTGACGTAGAATACAAGAAGCCCGAAACCAACCGTGAGCGTCTGTTTATCAACCTGTTCGGCAGCACCATGGGCAAAGGCGAGCTCAACTTGAACAGCCGCTTCGATGTGGGCAAGTCGGGACATGCCTCCT
This sequence comes from Bacteroidales bacterium, assembly GCA_017964255.1. Classification (GTDB taxonomy): domain Bacteria; phylum Bacteroidota; class Bacteroidia; order Bacteroidales; family WCHB1-69; genus RUG11690. Next base: position 15,638 of record JAGCSI010000003.1, read on the forward strand.
CCATGATTTTAGCACATGGTGAAGGCCAGTTTGCCAAGATGGACATGAACAAAGACGGCTTTTTGGATGTGCCCAAGAACTATCAAATCAACCTGATGAACCGATGGGATTATGATGTACCCGACAAAATGGAAGGCCGCACCTGGATTTCCTATTTATGGGAGGACCGTATCGGTGGCCAGATGACCTACAACCCCAGAGAATCCTTTGAACGGACGGTCAATGCCAACATTTGGGGGCTGCGTATCAAGACCCACAAACTGGATATTACCACCAAAAACGGCATCCTATTGCCCGGCGAGCACGAAAGCATCGGAACCATTGCCTCCTTCACCTTCCACGACAACCAATCGCAGTATGGCGACCGTTTATACAATGCCCGCCAGTACAGTGGCTATATCAACATCTTGTATTCCAATCGTTTCGGAGCGAAAGAACGCAGCAAACTCACCGCCGGAGGCAGTTTTCAGATGGACTTTGTGAACGAACAACTGGGACAACACCTTCTCCAGATGCAATATATGAATCACCCTCTGGACGCGAATCCATACGCCGCTGACATCCGCCGCAAAGAACTGGTACCCGGTATCTTTGCAGAATACTCCTACTCTATCGATGAGAAATTCATTGTGATGGCAGGCATGAGACTGGACTACAACTTCGCCTACAGCCAGCTCTTCTGGACTCCCCGACTCCATCTCAAATGGCAGGCTGCGGAGAATACCTCCATAAGAGTTTCCGCAGGCAAAGGCTACCGCGTCTCCAATGTTCTCACCGAGAACCAGTCGCTGCTCATCAGCAACCGTGAATTTGTATTCGCCGACAATGTCTTCACGGATGGAGCTATGCCCATGAACCAAGGTCTTCGCCCCGAGGAGGCTTACAACACGGGCATCAGCTTTGTGCAAGGCTTCAAGATGCCCGGCGGCAAATCCACCTTCAGCGTGGACTACTACTACACCCATTTCATCAACCAAACCATCATCGACATGGACCATGATATACATAGTATTTATGTATATAATCTCAACGGAAATTTCAACGGGTACAAAAACAAGGCATACTCCCACTCCACCCAGGCGGAACTCATCCTAAACCCAGTGAAAGGTTTCGAAATTATCTTGGCCTACCGTTTCAACTACGTGATGCAGACTACCAACAGAACCCTGCAGGAAAAAGCGCTGATCAGTCCGCACAAAGCCCTGCTCAGCTTGAGCTACGCCACCAAGTTCGACAAATGGAAATTCAACGTCAGCCTGCAGTACCACAGCAAGATGCGCCTGCCCGACATGTCGTCCAATCCGCCGGAATATCAACCCTCGCCTTCCAAAGGCTATTTCATGCTGAATGCGCAAATCACCAAGAAATACAAAGGATGGGAATTCTACATCGGTGGCGAGAATCTGGCCAACCAGAAGCAGGTCAATCCAATTTTGTCGGCCGACCAGCCTTACGGAGAATATTTTGACGCCTCGATTATACATAGCCCGATTACCGGAGTCATGGGTTATATTGGCTTCAGATATTCGATGAAATAAAACAGGTTACAGGGATTAGGGGTTAGGTTTTAGGGGTTAGAATTCAAAATTCAAAATTCAGAATACAAATTACAAAATTCAATTTAATAATCATCAAAAAAAAAACAACAATGAAAAAACTAGCAATTTTAATTTTTGCGGCGCTGATAGGATTCAGTGCGACAGCTCAGAACGCCAAAGTAACGACGGCTCCTAGTTCTAACAGCAAAACGGCCACAGCAACCTCCACAACCAGCATCCAGAAAGTGGTGATCCAGACCAACGGAGTTTGCTCAAAATGCGAGGCTTTGTTCAAAGAGAATGTCCCCTTCTTCAAAGGTGTGAAAGATTACGCCTACGATCCAAAAACCTCCAAAATGACCATCACCTATGACAGCAAAAAAACCAATCCCGACCTTTTGCGCCAACAAATCAGCAAATTGGGATACAATGCCGACAATGTAAAGGCAGACCCCGCTGCCAGAGCCAAACTGCCAGCATGCTGCCAAGTGGACAAGAAGCCCGGACAAGAAGCAGGTTGCAGTGGACACAGTGGTTGCAGCGGACATGGCAACAGCGGATGCGGTGGATGCAACGGACATAAGCACTAATAAAGCCAAAATGCTTATAATCAGTACATAGAAAAAGAACTGCCAAACAGCCCGAGTCATGTTAAATTGAGCTGTAAAATTATTTAAATAAATGCAAAAAGTGTTAAAAAGAAAAATTTTTAACACTTTTTTTCTTTAACCCCTTGCTATTATTACAAAAAATACTATCTTTGCATTCAAATTTATAGTTCTTATAACCATTAAAAATTTTAGACTATGAACAAAGCTGAATTAATTAGCGCTATCGCTGAAAAAACTGGCTTGACAAAAGTTGACGCCGGTAAAGCATTGGAAGCTATGATGGAAACTACCGTTGAAACTTTGAAGAAAGGTGAAAAACTCACCCTGATCGGTTTCGGTACTTTCGCAGTTGTTGAACGTGCTGCCAGAAAAGGCCGCAATCCTCGTACCAACAAAACTATCAAGATTCCTGCAAAGAAAGTTGCTAAATTCAAAGCTGGTGCCGGTCTGGCTCTCTAATCCAGAGAATCACAAAGCACAAAAAAAAGAACTGCAAAATTGCAGTTCTTTTTTTTTGTGCCCAGAACAGGAATCGAACCTGCACATCTTTCGATATACGCACCTGAAACGTACGCGTCTACCAATTCCGCCATCTGGGCTTTCAAATGCGGTGGCAAAGATACAACTTTTTTCATTATCAACCAACAACCCTAAAAATTTTTATTTTATATTGATTTTCAATAAGATAATAACGGATTCGATGGAATTCAAAACAAAGCTAATCCCTCTTTGAAAAATATTTCGGAAATACTCCCGAATTTTACAGCAGAAATTCCAATATACCTCCTCTTAGTTTTTCCTCTTCCTTATTTCAGAAATTAATATTATTTTTGCAGAAAATTTTAATATCATTAGCTATGGAAACGGAAACACACAAAATTGGTCAAAGAGGAGAAGATTTAGCCGCGGACTTTTACCTGAATAACGGATACGCTATCCTTGAGCGAAATTGGAAATGCTACCACCTGGAAGTGGACTTGATTGCCCGAAACGAAGACACGCTGGTTATCTGCGAAGTGAAAACAAGAAGCAACATCACCTTCGGAGAACCAGAGACTTTCGTCACTCCCCAAAAACAGAAAAACCTCATCCGTGCCGCCAACATGTACCTCACCCGAACCTGCCTCAATCTGGATGTCCGCTTTGATATTATTTCCGTTACACTATGCGGAAATGACTACCGATTGCACCATATTCCAGGCGCGTTTCAACCAAAATGGTAAATATTTTTATTATTTTTGATTATCGTATTATTATTTTATGTATTTTTGCAGCATGAAAAATTTAACGAATCATGCTCATAAAAACATATAGTTGCGCATTGATGGGTGTTAACGCGATTCCCGTCACCATCGAAGTGAATATCGGTCCCGGCATCAGCTTCTTTTTAGTCGGACTGGCCGACAGTGCCATCAAAGAGAGTCAGCAGCGTATTGACACAGCGCTGAAGAACAACGGCTACAAGATGCCCGGGAAAAAAATTGTTATCAACATGGCTCCCGCGGACATCCGCAAGGAAGGCAGCGCCTACGACCTTAACCTGGCAATAGCCATCCTCATCGCCTCCGAACAAATCAAAGGCCAAGAGAAAGTTGGAGACTACTATATTATGGGAGAGTTGTCTCTGGACGGTCATTTGCAACCCATCCGAGGAGTGCTTCCCATTGCCATAGAAGCACGAAAAAGAGGGATGAAAGGCATCATCCTGCCCGCGCAGAACGCCAGAGAGGCGGCCATTGTCAGCGACATTGAAGTGCTGGGAGCGCAAAACATACGACAAGTCATTGACTTTTTTGACAAAGACATCCCTCTACCACGCACTGTTGTCAACACACGCGAAGAATTCCAACGCAGTCTGTGCAACTATGAATTCGACTTCACCGATGTAAAAGGACAACAAAACATCAAGCGTGCCATGGAGATTGCTGCTGCCGGCGGACACAATCTCGTCCTAATTGGACCTCCCGGTTCAGGCAAATCCATGTTGGCCAAGAGGTTGCCCTCTATCCTACCCCCTTTGACCCTTTCTGAGGCTCTCGAAACTACCAAAATCCATTCCGTTGCCGGAAAAATGAGTCGATATTCGTCGCTCATAGCGGTACGTCCCTTCCGCGCGCCACATCATACCATCAGTGATGTGGCGTTAGTCGGCGGGGGCTCCAATCCCCAACCCGGGGAGATATCGCTGGCCCACAACGGGGTTTTGTTTCTCGATGAGCTGACCGAATATAAACGCCCCACCCTGGAAGTGTTGCGACAACCTCTGGAAGACCGCTACGTTACCGTCGCGCGTTCCAAATACAGCGTCACTTTTCCCGCTTCCTTCATGTTTGTAGCCGCCATGAACCCTTGTCCCTGCGGCAACTACAACCATCCCACCCTGCCATGCACCTGCGGCCAAGGCGTGGTACAGAAATACCTCAATAAAATATCTGGGCCACTGATGGACCGTATTGACTTGCATGTGGAAGTGCTGCCCTTGTCCACCGAGGAACTCACTACTGCTCCTCCCGGAGAGCCTTCCGCTGTCATCCGCGAGCGGGTGGTTCAGGCACGCAAAATCCAAGAAATAAGATACAGAAACTTTCCAGGCATCCATTGCAATGCCCAAATCAGCACCAAATTATTACGGCAATTCTGTGAAGTGGATACCGATGGACTGGAACTGCTGAAAAACGCCATGGACAGACTGGGTTTATCGGCCCGTGCCTACGACCGCATCTTGAAAGTCGCCCGTACCATCGCCGACCTCGCCGGGGCCGATTATATCGACAACGAACACCTGTCTGAAGCCATCAACTTTCGAAGCCTGGACCGGAACAGTTGGGGAAAATGAGGAGGCTGATTATCGGATTTTATCAAGGATTTGTTTGACCAGCACGCGTTCGTCATAGAGCATCACAGCCACATAAACCAAAACCAAAGCGGTGTTCAACACATACATCAAAATCCGGTTAGCGGGGCAGAAATAAACACTAAACTGCCAAAGAGCTACTGCCAATACGAAATAACCCAGTATGGACTTCATCGGATAAGGAATTGGGGATTTGACCTGACCGAAGATATAGGACAGTAACATACAGATGCCATAACCTGCAAAGCCTCCCCATGCACAGGCAATATAACCATATTTCGGAACAAAAATGAAATTGATAGACAGCAATGCGGCACAACCAATGGCTGAAAAAATGGCGCCCCACCAAGTCTGTCCGTTCAGTTTGTACCAGAAAGAAAGGTTGAAATATACCCCCATGAATATCTCCGCCATCATCACAATCGGCACCACCTTAAGACCTTCCCAATAAGTGCTTGAAATCAGATATTTGAAAATGTCAAGATACATCATCACCATCAAAAAAGCCAACAATGTTGTCATGACAAAATACTTCATCACCACCGCTTGCATTTCAGGACTATTCTTATCACGTTGCCCTCCAAAGACAAACGGCTCGTATGCATACCTGAACGCCTGGGTGAAAATGGCTATAATCATGGCGATTTTCACACAAGCCCCATAGATTCCCAACTGCACTTCACCTTCCTGTCCCGGCACAATAAACTTGTAACAGATCTTATCGGCCACTTGGTTCAAAATACCGATGATTCCGAAAAGCAAGAGCGGCCAGGTGTATTTCAGCATCTGTTTCAGCAACTGCCCATCAATACCTGGCTTCATGTTACGAATCTCAGGAATAAAACCAAAGGTCACCCCTGCCGTACAGATTAGATTCACTATAAAGATATAACCTACCTGATAGTCAGGATTATACCAATTCATAACAGACCATCCTTTGGCATACAAAACAGGTGCAAGGAGGAAAACGAACAAATTCAAGCCTATATTACTGAAAACGAAAGCCAGTTTCAGCGTAACGAATTTAATCGCCTTGTCTTGCTGACGCAAAGAGGCAAAAAGCACGGCTTGAAAAGCATCCAATGACACCACCGTCGCCATTATGGCGATGTACTCGGGATGGGTTTCATATCCCATAAAACTTGCTATCGGATTCAGGAACACCAAGCAGAGCACCAGAAAAATCAACGCCACCACCCCGACAGCACCGGAAGCAGTGGAGAAAGCCTTACGGGCATCCACTTCTTCTCTGTTGGCAAAATAAAAGAAAGTGGTCTCCATGCCAAATGTCAGCAGCACCAGCAAAAAAGCCGTGTAAGCATAGATGTTGGTCACAACCCCATAACCTCCCGAAGCGGCTGTAATCTTATAGGTGTACAATGGTACCAGCAAATAATTGAGAAAGCGTCCTACGATGCTACTCAAACCATAAATGGCAGTCTGTCCTGCTAATTTCTTAAGCGATAAAGCCATATAGTTGAAAGTTGAAAGCTGAAAGTTTAGTGTTTAATGTTAAGTGTTTAGAGTTTAGAACAATATACTCGTTATCACATTAACTAATTTGCTAATTAACTAATTAACTAATTTGCTAATTAAGTTTGCTGATTTTCGCTGTTCCTATCAGTTGGTTTTGCTGATACAATTGTAGCAAATACAAGCCTTGTGCATAGCGGCTGAGATCCATGACAGGATTATCCGTCTGCAGGAGTTGTCGTTGTAGCAACTTACCATACAGATCATACAATCTCGCTTCCACCGCTGACGCTGTCAAATCCTCAGGCAGTTTGATGCTGATAGTCCCCCTGCTCGGATTCGGATAAACCACAATCTGACTTTGTTTGCCATAACTTTCCACTGAATTCACAATTTCCAAATGCAAAATCACCACTGAATCACAGCCAGCGGCATTCTCCCAGATAATGGTCGGTCCGTCAATACTTTCATAATAAGTAATACCATCACGCCAAGTATAGGGTGCTTCCGCCTGCACAGAATCCACGTAGGATGTTGAATAATTCACCGTAAGGTTTAATTTCACAATAGAATCACAACCCTGACTACTGGTGTATTCCATCCTGGGGAAATTGGTGCTTTCCGTATATTTCACACCATCTATCCAGATTAACGAATCACAAACAACCTGCTCATCAACGACCACAACACTATGATACACTGTAAGATGCAATGTAACAACAGAGTCACATCCCACGGCATTCGTATAAACAATAGTAGGCGCATCTGTACTTTCCGTGTAAGTAATGCCGTTTTGCCAAGTGTAAGAGTCACAGGCATAAACAGTATCTATCGAAGATGACGAGGACAAAACGGTAAGATTAAGGATCAGCGTGGCATTTTCGCAACCCACCACATCCGTAAAATGAATGGTAGGACCATATATACTTTCGGTATAAGTATTGCCATCAAACCAAACCAAAGAATCGCAAACCGTCACAGAATCCACTTCAACAGCGGAGTGCATAATGACAAGTCTCAGGGTCACAATTGAATCACATCCCACTGCATTGGTCAGCACCACCTCCGGTCCCCAAATACTTTCTGTATAAGTCACCCCATCAATCCACTGGATACTGTCACAAGCCACAATCAAATCCGTATAACTGCTTGATTTTTTTACCGTCAGATATAAAGTATCCACATGCTCGCATTCCTCTTCATCATAATAATCATACAAGTAAACACCACTTTCCGTATACGTCACACTATCTCTCCAAACATAGCTATCGCAGGTTGTAACAGTGTCGGCCACATTTTGCACATGGCAGGGCTGTCTGAAATTCACCATCTGGGATGCTCCCCCCGAGCACAAGTCATTCCAAGTAGCACGCACTTCATACAAATAATGGGCGTATTCCGGTGGATAATCCGCATAAACATATCCTGTTACCGGAACTGCAAGAGGAATGCTGTCTCTGTACACCTCATACTGTACAAACGGGTTGTCGATACGCGCTTTCATCACAAAATTCCGGTTATACGGATACCAGAAAACATCACCTTCATAATAGTAACCATAAATATTTCCTTTGAACTGCACGGATTCCAAACCGCCAGTCACCATAGCTGCCGAATTGGCCGGAGCGGAAACATACAGACCATACCACAATTCCTGGCTGGCATCAATGACCAAAGGAGATGTCAATTCCACCGTATTCCATGCTCCAGGGGTTAAAGAAGCCATATCCACCGGTTGGTCAAGAATAAGTGTGCCCGGATTTATCACACGACCGTGATCGGAGATTCTTCCTCCGGTATATACCAGCAGTCGGTATTCTGTTGCCAATGAATCCGCGATAAACGACAGATGGGTCATACGATGTCTATGGAACGGATACAAATCCGATATTGCCATTCGATGCATCTGAATGATGGTATAGTCAGCATTATCACCAAAAGAAGACTGCGGAATGGAATCCCACGAAGCGTAAACCACATCAGGCACAGCTGGTTGCCACGTCAACAGCACCTGATTGGTATCTGTATCGATATCACCCTGCACAGCACTGAAATTCAAAGGGGTATTGCACTCCGGATAATAAGACACACCGACAAGGCGGACAGTATCCCAAGAAGACCCAGTACTCAAAGTGACATTACCAAGCTCATAATGAGCCTGTTGCAAGACAGGATTATATTTCATATACACGGTTCCTCCCGTGGCAGGCAAGGTCAGATAAGAGACAAAATGTGTGGCGTCTGTTGAGACCTTAAAATTACCCGTAACGGATACTCTGATGGCACTGTCAATATTAATGGTTTGTACTCCAAACTGTTGAATTTCGGCAGGGACACCCTCTTCCTCAAAAAAATTCAGTTCTTCATTTGACACCATCAAAGCTTGCGGTTCAATTTCTATATTGATAATAGCGGACTGTGACGTATTATAGCTATCCAAATCCGGATTCAGATTAGAAAGCATAAAATAACCATCAGCATATCCTCCCCATCCCCAGTTCATGTGGAAATAACCTTGGCTGTCATAGCCATCACAAACGAAAGCATGAATAGACGAGTTTCCGGCACCCGTGTAAAAGATGGGTCTCAGATGGTCCAACTCATTCCTCATCATATTTCTCCAACTGACGGATGAATAGACATTTCTATACACATGCATGGGTTGATAATAGGAAAAATAATCCTCCAAGGCATCCCTCACCAGGGCAAAAACCGCAGAACTGCTGGTAACTCCATAGGCCATATCCAAACTGACGCCACATTGATACAGCAACGTTGCCACTGCGTTAATCTGCGCGGATGTACTGTTGGCCGTCAACGAATCGGGCATATTATCATAGTCATAATAAGTGTTTTCAAAATCAGCGGACAAAGTTCCATAATCTCCGTAATCGCCACCCATAGAGCTGTTGTTAGCCACATAACTATGACTTCCCACACCATGTTCAGGATGACGCCAATAACGCATAATCTGACCCATGGCCACTGCCGTACAACCTGCCACAGCATGACCGGATTCACTTCTTGGATCGGCAGGACATAGCGCATTATAATACGGACTTTGCGACCACGTACTGCTGATCAGAGGTTCCACAATAACATTCCGACTATGATTCCTGGTCTGATGACGCAACGTTTCCCATTGGCCTGTCACCGAAGCAGGCGCCTCTATCTGCCGGCGTGCAATTTCATCCATCTGCTCCTTATATTCTCCCAAGAGAAATGCCACATTCGAAGGCATCTGCTGACCATCAAACACAGAGGAGGTAGAATAGGCTAAAACTGGAGTCACACGACTATCGGCGGCCACAATCACAAAGCCCTCTTGTCCGATATTGACAATGTAATAATAGTCACGTTCCAGCCAACGTGTGCCTTCCTGACACATACCCTGTCCTTTATAAACAATGACGGGTTCCCCCATTGAACGGGAAGTTTCAGCTGATATACCTCGGAAAAAATTGTAAGCCGCCATCTTGGCAGTTGTCGTATCCACCGGTTCCGCTTTCAAGGAATGAACAGCTATCGCCATGATCAATCCCAGCGCTACTAAATACTTTACTTTCAGTTTCATATCTTTTATTTGAAAAAAATTCTTGCAAAGATACAACATATTTTTGTATTTTTGCAGCTTATAAAGCTCTGAACTATGAACAACTCAAGCGGAATAACTCTCAGGAAAGAACCATACTCAAATGCAGTTTAAACCTTTCATTGACAATAGAATTCTATAACATTCGACCAAAACCTTTTATCAGATATCAACAAATAAAAAATAAACAAACAATGAAAAAGACCTTTATCGTATGCCTATTGGCAACATTTATCGGAATCAGTAGTAACATTAAAGCACAAGAGACTATGACACAAGAAGAAAAAATCAGCTACGCATTGGGAGCCAATATCGGCGAAAGTTTCAAACAACAGGGAATAGAAGTTCAGAAAGACAAATTTTTCCAAGGATTTAACGACGGCATTGCCGGCAAAAACCAGTTCACCCAAGCGGAGATGCAGCAGATTTTCGAAGAATTTCAGAAAATGATGCAGCAAAAACAGAACAGCATGGTGGATGAAGAAAAAGCCAAGGGTGCTGCCTTTTTAGCTGAGAACAAGAAGAAAGACGGTGTGGTGGAAACCGCTTCCGGTCTGCAGTATAAAGTGGTGAAGATGGGAACCGGCGCCAAACCGAGTGCTACCGACAAAGTAAAAGTCCACTATCATGGCACTTTGATTGACGGTACAGTTTTCGACTCCTCTGTGGAACGTGGCGAACCTATCACTTTCGGTCTGAACCAAGTGATTGCCGGTTGGACAGAAGGCGTTCAGCTGATGCCCGTCGGCTCCAAGTTCATCTTCTACATCCCCTCTAACCTGGCATACGGCGACCGCGCCGCCGGTAGCATCAAACCAGGTTCAACCCTGATTTTCGAGGTAGAATTACTGGATATTGAAAAATAAAATCATCGAAGATTGAAATCTGACAATTTAGGCAATAAAATCATCGAAGTTCTCTCGCATGGCAACGCGGGAGCCAAATACAACTACAAGCAGATTTCCGCCAAAGCTGGTGTTTTTGACAAGCAGGGGCGGGAGAAAATCAAAGAAATCATCGAGGATTTCGTGGAGGCCCGCATCCTGCTGAAAGCTGGTCGCGGTCACTACAAAATCAACCCGAAATACCTGAGCAAAGAGACCACCGGCCGCAACTACGTCATTGGACGACTGGAGATGAAGGCTGGTGGTTCGGCTTTTGTCGTCAACGAAAATAGAGCTGCCGGGGCAAACTCTGAAGACGAGGATATATTCGTGGCCGATGGCAACTTGGGCAATGCCCTGCACAACGACCTGGTCAAGGTAATGGTCTTTCCTTCCCGCAAAGGAAAAAGACCTGAGGGACAGGTGGTTGAAATCATCGAGCGCAGCCAGAAACAGATTGTGGGCAACCTGCACATCAACAAGGGTATCGCCTACTTTGTGGCCGATAACCCCAACTTCCGCCGCGATGTGCTCATCCCCGGCCGAAGCCTCAAAGGGGCTCGCAACGGCGACAAGGTGGTCATCCGCATCGTGGACTGGGAAGCCGGCACCCGCAGCCCGCTGGGCGAGGTCATCCATGTTTTGGGCAAGCCCGGTGACAACGAGGTGGAGATGCAAGCCATCCTCGCCGACAACGACTTTCCACTCGGTTTCCCCGAAAATGTGGAGCAGGAAGCCGCCAAAATCGAAAGTCGCATCAGCGAGCAGGAAATCCTGCGCCGCCGCGACTTCCGCCAAGTCACCACCTTCACCATCGACCCCGCCGACGCCAAGGATTTCGACGATGCCATCTCTTACGAGAAACTCGACAATGGGCTGCACCGCGTGGGCATCCATATCGCAGATGTTTCCTTCTACGTGAAGCCCGACAGCGACATTGACAAGGAGGCCTATCTTCGTGGCACTTCCGTATATCTGGTGGACCGCACCATCCCCATGTTGCCCGAAGTGCTGTGCAACAACCTCTGCTCACTGCGTCCTAACGAGGACAAACTATGTTTCAGCGCCGTCTTCGACCTCGATGACAACGCCAAGATACATAAGGAATGGTTCGGTCATACGGTCATCAACTCCGACCGCCGCTTCAACTATGACGAAGTGCAGGAGATTATTGAGCAGAAGCAAGGTGAAATGAGCGATGTCATTTTGCAGTTGCACCAGCTGGCACAGATACTGCGTAAGAAACGTTTCGACAACAACGCCATCAACTTCGAGACCGAAGAGGTGAAATTCAAACTGGACGAAAACAGTAAGCCCATAGGCGTGTATCTGAAAGTGCAGAAAGAAGCTAACTTCCTGATTGAAGAGATGATGCTTTTGGCCAACCGCCGTGTGGCGGAAAAAGCTGGCAAACGCACCGCACGCCAGCTGCCCCGCACCTTCGTGTTCCGTGTACACGACGAACCCATGAGCGACAAATTGGAAACCTTCAAAAACTTTGTCCAAAAACTGGGTTACGAGCTGAAGACCACCAGCCACAAGGCGTTCACCACTTCCATGAACCAGATGTTCGAGCAGGTGAAAGGCAGCAACGAGTACAACATGCTCAGCAAACTGTCAATACGCATTATGGCGAGAGCGGTCTATTCCACCGACAACATCGGGCACTACGGACTGGCCTTCCCCTACTACACCCACTTCACCTCCCCCATCCGCCGTTACCCCGACCTGATGGTACACCGATTGCTCGACCTCTATCTGGCAGGCAAACCTTCGGTGAACAAAGCACAGTACGAGGAATACTGCCAGCACTGCTCACAAATGGAGCAGAAAGCCTCTGATGCGGAACGTAAATCGGTGAAATTCAAGCAAGCCGAGTACTTGGCCGACAAAATCGGACAAGTTTTCGATGCCACCGTTTCTGGCATCTCCAAATGGGGAGTTTATGCCGAGTTGGATGAGTCAAAATGCGAGGGCATGATTCCCATGCGTACCTTCGACGACGACTTCTACTATATTGACGAAGATAACTACACCTTGGTGGGCCTGCATCACGGCCACGACATCCGCTTCGGCGACAGCATCAAAGTACGGGTGGTGGAAGTGGATCTGCTAAGGAAACAAATGACGTTTGAAAGAGTTGAAAGTTAAAAATCCAAAATCCAAAATCCATAACCCCCTAACCTCCTAACCTTCTAACCTTCTAACCTTTCTAACCATTAAACTCTAAACACTAACCCCTAATCCCTAAAACCTAAAACCTCCCCCCTTATGAAAATCATCCTCCAACGTTGCAGCAGAGCCGAAGTGCGAATCGACGGAGAAACCGTGGGTCGCATCGGCACAGGCTTTGTCGTTTTGGTGGGCATCACCCACAGCGACACCCGCGAGGACGCTGATTTTCTGGCCAAAAAAGTGGCAGGGATGCGTGTTTTCGAGGATGCGGAGGAGAAGATGAACCTGTCGCTGGCAGAAGTAGGCGGACAAATTCTCAGCATCTCACAATTCACCTTGTATGGCAACGCTCGCAAGGGCAACCGACCCAGTTTTATCGAGGCCGCCCGCCCCGAAGTGGCAGAACCGCTGTACGACTACTTCAACCAAGTGTTGCGCGAACAATACGGATTGCATGTGGAAACCGGCCGTTTCGGCGCCAACATGCAGGTGGACTTTATTAACGATGGGCCGGTGACGATAATAGTTGATAGTTGACAGTTGACAATTCAAAATTCAAAATCCAAAATTCAAAATTCAAAACCTCCTAACCATCCTAACCATCCTAACCTTCTAACCTTCTAAACTTCTAACCTTCTAAACACTAAACACTAAAACCTAAACACTAAACCCAGCTCACTAACTCACTAGCTCATAGCTCATAGCTCAATAGCACATTAAAAACCATAATCATAAAAAAAAACAAAAAACTATGTGTGGAATCGTAGGTTATATCGGAAATCGGGAAGCATATCCCGTACTGATGAAAGGTTTACATCGCTTGGAATATCGAGGATATGACAGTGCAGGTGTAGCGCTCATCAACACCAATGGACAACTCAATGTCTATAAAGCCAAAGGAAAAGTGGCTGAATTGGAAGCTTTTGTCACCGACAAAGACGTTAGCGGCAATATCGGCATCGCCCATACCCGCTGGGCCACCCATGGCGAACCCAACCAGGTGAACGCCCATCCCCACTATTCAGAATCTGAACAGCTTGCGATTATCCACAACGGCATCATCGAGAACTACGCGGTGCTGAAAGAGGGCCTCATGAAACACGGCTACAATTTCCGTTCCACCACCGACACCGAAGTGCTGATTCAGCTTATAGAATACACCAAGCACACCTCACAGGTGGACTTGCCAACAGCTGTCCAATTGGCACTCAACCAGGTGGTTGGAGCATACGCTATTGCTGTTTTAGACCGTCAGAACCCTGACATGATTGTGGCCGCCCGTAAAGGCAGTCCGCTGGTAGTGGGTGTTGGCGACGGCGAGTTTTTCTTAGCCTCTGACGCCACCCCTATCGTGGAATATACCGACAAAGTCATCTACGTAGGCGACGAAGAAGTGGTAGTTCTGGAACGCGGCAAAGAGCCGTCCATCACCACAATCACCAATGTCAAGAAGACTCCTGAAATCAAAAAATTGGAGCTCACCTTGAACCAGCTGGAAAAAGGCGGATATCCGCATTTCATGCTGAAGGAAATCTTCGAGCAACCACAGACCCTGCGCACCTCTATGAAAGGACGTGTCAATGTGGATGCCAACAACATCGCTTTGTCCGGTTTTATCGACAACCGCGAACGTTTCCTGAACGCCAAGCGTATCATCATCACCGCCTGCGGTACTTCATGGCATGCCGGCCTGATCGCCATGTACGCCATTGAAGAGTTCGCCCGCATCCCCGTGGAAGTGGAATACAGCAGTGAGTTCCGTTACCGTAAACCAGTCATCCACAAGGACGACGTGGTGATTGCCATTTCGCAGTCCGGTGAGACCGCCGACACGCTGGCAGCCATTCAACTGGCGAAAGAAGCCGGTGCGTTCATCTTCTCCATCTGCAATGTGGTAGGTGCCTCTATCCCAAGACTTTCTGATAGTGGTTGCTACACTCACGTAGGTCCCGAAATCGGTGTGGCTTCTACCAAAGCCTTTACCGCTCAGGTTACCGCACTCACCATGCTGGCCCTGTGTATCGGTCGCGAAAAAGGCACTATCGCAGAAGAGCAATACCTCAGAATACTGAAAGAACTGGACAACATTCCGGAAAAAATTTCCAAAATCTTCCATCAGAACGACCGTATCGCCGACTTCGCCAAGATCTTCACTTACGCCCAGAACTTCATCTATCTAGGTCGTGGATACAACCACCCCGTGGCCCTGGAAGGAGCACTTAAACTCAAGGAAATCAGCTATATTCACGCCGAAGGCTATCCCGCTGCCGAGATGAAACACGGTCCTATCGCCCTTATCTCACAGGAGATGCCCGTGGTAGTCATCGCACCCAACTGCGGAACCTATGAGAAGATTGTGAGCAACATCCAGGAAATCAAAGCCCGCGAAGGAAAAGTGATTGCCATCGTGACAGAAGGCGACACCATTGTGTCCAACATGTCGAACTTCTGCATCACCGTGCCCGAGACCGAAGAGTGCCTCACTCCTCTGCTCACCGTCATCCCCTTGCAGTTGCTGGCTTACCATATCGCTGTGGCGAAAGACCGTGACGTGGACCAGCCGAGAAATTTGGCGAAATCGGTAACGGTGGAATAGTTGACAGTTGACAATTGATAATTGATAGTTGATAATTAATAGTTGAAATATGACAAAAATCGCAATTATAGGATATGGCAATATCGGGAAAGCCGTTGAAGAAGCCGTAAAAGTATCACCCGACATGGAGTTGGCGGGAATATATCACCACAACGACGATTTAAGCCAAATCAAAGCCGATGTGGCATTATTGTGCACTCCCACTCGTGAAGTGCCCGGTTTCGCAGAAAAAATGCTCCAATTGGGCATCTCCACCGTCGATTCTTTTGACATCCACGGACAAATTTATGATTTGCGGCAACGGCTGACCCCGATAGCACAGGCCAACAAAGCTGTAAGTATCATTGCCGCAGGCTGGGATCCAGGTTCCGACTCTGTGGTGCGCACCCTGTTGCAAGCCATTGCGCCGGGAGGCATCACCTATACCAATTTTGGACCTGGACGTTCCATGGGCCATACAGTGGCCGCCAAAGCCATCAAAGGGGTAAAGAATGCTCTTTCCATGACTATTCCTCTCGGCACAGGAATTCACCGCCGCATGGTTTATGTGGAACTGGAAGAAGGCGTCGATTTCAAGACAGTTGAAAAGAACCTTCTTCAGGACGACTATTTCGCCCACGACGAAACCCATGTAATCCCTGTTCCCTCTGTGGACACACTAAATAACGTAGCTCATGGGGTGCATCTTGTCCGTTCCGGTGTCAGCGGCACTACCCACAACCAGCGTTTCGAATTCAACATGAGCATCAACAATCCTGCCCTGACGGGACAAGTAATGGTAGCCTGCGCCCGTGCAGCTTGTCGCATGAAGGCCAAACAACAATATGGAGCCTTCACCCTCATAGAGGTTACTCCCATTGACCTTTTAGCTGGTGAGACAGAATCTAACATCAGGGCTTTGGTATAAGCTTATCCCCAAAATTTGGAAATAAAAAAGTCCCGTATTCAAGTAGAATACGGGACTTTATAATTTTTTCAGTGAAGACTATCTGAACAAATTGGATTCCATCATTTTGATAAGATCTCTCAATGCAGTTTCGGCTTCCATCAAACTTTCCTCTTTGTCCTTGATAAACTCATCAGCTGCCTTGATTATGCTCTTCTGATCTTTCTTTGACAAAGTGGGATCATTCTTTGCACTTTCCTTATTAGCATACGCTTTGACATATTCTATATACAAATCATCCATATTGGTCGTTTTTGTATTGGTGCCATAACCAGCGTACGTCTCACTCAATGTAGGTTTGTAAAGGGTGTACGTGATTTTGCCATCCGTCACATTGAATTTGATGATAAAAGTAACAAATTCTTGGAAATATCCGGCAAACGGATTATAGGCTGCTTTGGACTTCACCGTTCCATTCGCCATCAATTCACCTTTCTCCGCATCTTTGGAGAAAACCGCATCGCCAGATTTAAAAGTAGAAACAGCCCAAAGATTGGCGGCTTCAAACAACTCGGCTTTACTTTGGTTGGTTTCATACTCATTAGTAAAATAGATATTACCTTTGCTATCTGTTGGGAAAACAACTTTTTGAGCTGATAAGCTACCTAAGGCAAAAACCAGCACAAGGGATACCATAAAGAAATTTTTTTTCATAATTTTACAGTGTTTTAAAGATTAATACTTATTTAAAAATTGATTCTCATCAATAATTTTTGCAAAGATACACTTTTTTTTTACATATTGAGATTCTCAAATTTTTTTTTTCATAAGATGATGAAAATCGCAAAAAGTTTAATTTCAAAAAAATTTGTATTTTTGCAAGTATGAAAAGAATATGTTTTTTACTGATTACTGTCTTCATCCTTCTGATGACAAGCTGCACCAATAAGAAAGAGTTGCGAGAAGAACCTGCGGATCTCATACCTCGCAATGAAATGATTGATATTATTGTGGATGCGTGGTTTATGGAGAGCGCCATCCACAATGTCGTCACCGACGGAAGAAAACTGGAACCTACCACGGTAACCTTATACAAGAAATTTTTCGAGGATCATAACATCACTCGGGAACAGTTCATCCAATCCATAGAATATTATACTAGTGAAAATAAAGCCTCGGAAAATTTCATTCGGGAATGTGTCCAGCGCTTGGAAGAACGGCAGGAGGAACTTACCGGGGTTGCAGCCCCAGCTTCGCAGCCTCAGTAAGCATCAGCTGGTAGGCCTCTTCATGGTTATTGCCTATTACCCCATCCAGAATTGCCTCACGGATAGCGGTTTTGATTACACCGACCTCCCGTGACGGACCGATACCGAATGTTTCCATGATTTCCAAACCATCTACCGGCGGTTGCCAGTTGCGCAGACGGTCTTTTTCCTCAATATCTTCCAATTTCTTGCGGACCTTGGCAAAATTAGCCATAAAACGCTTCACCTTTTCAGGATTTTTGGAAGTGACATCCGCCTCACACAAGAGCATCAGGTCATCAATGTCATCACCGGCGTCAAAAAGCAGACGACGGACCGCTGAATCTGTAATAATATCCTCCACCAAAGCGATAGGACGCAAGTGCAGCAAAACCAACTTCTGCACATATTTCATTTTTTCGTTGGTAGGCATCTTCAAACGATTGAAAATTTTGCCCACCATTTTAGAACCGACAAATTCATGCGAGTGGAAGGTCCACCCTACTTTCTCATCATAGCGTTTGGTCACCGGCTTGGCGATATCGTGCAACATAGCTGCCCATATCAACCACAGATTATTGCTCACACGGGCAATTTTGTCCACAACCTCCAGGGTGTGCAAGTAATTATCCTTGTGACCACGGCCATTGATTACCTCCACGCCCTGCAAGTTCAGCAATTCGGGCAGGAAATACTGCAACAAGCCGGCATCTTTCAGCATATTAAGCCCCCTTGAAGGTTGCGGTGAAAGCAAAATCTTGTTGAATTCGTCGATGATTCTCTCATTGGAGATAATCTCCAGACGGGCGGCATTCCGCTGGATAGCCTCGAAAATCTCAGGCACAATAGTGAAGCCTAACTGTGAGGCAAAACGCACCGCACGCATCATCCGCAACGGATCATCAGAAAAAGTCACATCCGGATCCAAGGGTGTGCGGATGAGCTTGGCTTCCATGTCCTTCAAACCACCGAAACAATCTATGATTTCACCTTTATGGGGACCATTGAGCGGAATGGCCAGCGCATTCACCGTGAAATCGCGACGGTTCAGGTCATCCTGCAAGGTTCCATCTTCCACAATGGGCTTGCGGGAATTGGCTCGGTACGACTCCTTGCGGGCTCCCACAAACTCCACTTCCGTGTCGGCATAACGGAAACGGGCAGTGCCGAAGTTCTTGAAAACGCTCACCTCTATATGAGGCGAAATCGCCTTGGCCACAGCATTGGCAAAGGCGATTCCGCTTCCCACGACAACAATGTCGATATCTTTTGACTTCCTGCCCAGCACCAAATCACGAACCACTCCGCCCACCGCATACGCGCTG
>JAGCSI010000004.1 GCA_017964255.1 Bacteroidales bacterium
ATTTCCCAATTGTCAACTATCAACTGTTAACTGTTAGTTCCTTCTCACAACACAAAGGGGGCTCATCGCCCCCGCATATCTTTCCTTCTTTACAAAAAACTCCCACTTCGAGAAGTGAGAGTTCGCTTAGTTGACCAACCAGGATTCGAACCTAGACAGACAGTACCAAAAACTGTAGTGCTACCATTACACCATTGGTCATCGTCTAATGAGGTTGCAAAGATACAACTTTTTTTCTTTTCAAAGAATAAAAAATGAAAAAATCTGAAATGAGGTATATTGCTGATAATTAGTATTATAAATTGACGTTTGAATTTTGAATTTTGAATTTTTGAGATCTTTGAAGAGGAAAAACGGAAATAATATGCTCAAAACTCCCCTCGAGCGAAGCGAGACTCCCCTTGAGGGCATAGCCCGAAACTCCCCTCGAATGCGCAGCATGAGACTCCCCCGCGGATGCACGCAGTGCGTCCCTACTGTAACCTGTAACCTATAACCTGTAACCTGACTAAATCTTCCCCATCAACGCCTTCCCTGTATGTGATTTCTTGCACTTGATTAAGTCCTCGGGCTTGCCCTCGAAAATGATCTTGCCACCTTGGTCTCCGCCCTCCGGTCCCATGTCAATTACCCAGTCGGCACATTTGATGAGCTCCAGATTGTGCTCAATCACCAGAATGGTGTTGCCTTTCTCAATCAGTCGGTTGAAAGATTCGTAAAGTTTGTGGATGTCGTGGAAGTGCAAACCAGTGGTCGGCTCGTCGAAGATGAAGAGGGTGTTCTGCTGGTTGTTGCCGAGCGACAAATAATAGGCCAGCTTGACACGTTGTGCCTCACCACCGGAAAGGGTAGAAGAGGATTGCCCCATCTTGAGATAGCCCAAGCCCACATCCTGCAGGGGCGTGAGTTTTGCGATAATATTGTCGATGATTTTCTGTGAAGGAAGGCTCTTGAAGAATTCCACAGCCTGGTTGATGGTCATGTTGAGGATGTCGCTGATTGAGTTTCCTCCCACCTTGATATCCAGCACTTCCTCTTTGAAACGGCTGCCCCCGCATTCGGAGCATACCAGATCTACATCGGCCATGAACTGCATTTCGATGTGTACCACACCCTCGCCTTCGCATTCCTCGCAGCGTCCGCCGGGACTGTTGAACGAGAAGAAGCCGGCTTTGTAATTGCGCTGTTTGGCCAAAGGCTGGTCGGCATAAAGGTCACGGATGAGGTCGTAGGCCTTGATGTAAGTGACAGGGTTGGAGCGCGTTGAGCGTCCGATGGGGTTCTGGTCCACCATCACCACGTCGCTGATCTTGTTTAGGTCGGCGTTGATGCGGCTGTGTCGGCCAGGCTTGTCCGCTGTCTCATTCAGCATACGCTTCAGGGCAGGGTAGAGGATGTTCTTAATGAGCGAACTTTTTCCTGATCCGCTGACACCCGTCACCACAGTGAAAATCTCCAACGGAATCTTTACATCCACCCCTTTCAGGTTGTTTTCCGAAGCCCCGATGATTTCCACATAATTGCGCCATTTTCTGCGTTTGGCTGGCGCTTTGATGTACAGGTTCCCTGCCTTTTCGGGCTCACTCATGCCACGCAGGTAGGCCGCGGTGAGGTTGTCTTTTTGCCTGAGCAACTGCTTGATGTCACCGGCGAATACGACCTTGCCGCCTAAGCGTCCGGCTTCGGGACCGATGTCAATGATATAGTCCGCCGCACGGATGATTTCTTCGTCGTGCTCCACAATGACTACTGTGTTGCCGATGTCACGCAGTCTTTTGAGAACAGAGATAAGTCGCTGCGTGTCCCGTACATGCAATCCGATGCTGGGCTCGTCTAAAATATACAATGAACCTACCAGACTGCTGCCCAAAGAGGTGGCCAGATTGATGCGCTGCGACTCACCGCCAGACAGCGTGCGGCTGTTTCGGTTTAGCGTCAGATACCCCAAGCCCACATCTACCAGAAAACCGATACGGTTCACCAGCTCGCCGACCAATTGGTGGGCAATCTGTTTTTCCGTTTCATTTTTGTAATTGAATTCCTTGAAGAAATGATACAGTTGTTCCACGGGCATCAGCATCAGCTCGGTGATGGTCTTGCCGCCCACTTTCACGTAGTTGGCATCCTTTCGCAGGCGGGTGCCCTTGCAGTCTGGGCAGAGCGTGCGGCCACGGTAGCGCGACTGCATCACGCGGTATTGGATTTTATATATGTTCTTCTCCACATATTCAAAGAACTGCTTCACGCCTTCAATGTTCTTGTAGGGCCAGCCGTTCCATAGCAGGTCAAATTCTTTCTCGCTCAGTTCGTCGATGGGGCGATGGATGGGGAAGCCTTCTTTTGCGGCATTGCGTACGAAATAGTCCTTCCATTCGCTCATCACTTGGCCACGCCAGCAAACGACAGCTCCGTCATATACCGAAAGGCTGCGGTCGGGGATGACCAAGTCGGGGTCGATGCCTTCCACCATGCCAGTGCCGCCGCAGGTCTTGCAGCAGCCGTACGGGTTGTTGAAGCTGAACAGGTTGACCGACGGTTCCTCGAAGACAATGCCGTCCATCTCGAATAGGTTGCTGAACTTGTTGCGCTTCACCTTGCCATCTGCCTCGTATTGGATAACGCAGCTGCCTTTGCCTTCGTAAAAGGCGGTCTCAATGGAGCCGCTCAGGCGTGGCAGGTAGTCCTCCAGACGTTCCGATTTGAAGCGGTCGATGAGGATGTAGATGTCGGCATTCTTGCTGACTTTGCCGGCCAGCACTTCGTCAATTTCTTTCAGTTCTTTGTTATAGAAGATTCTGCTGAAGCCTTGCTGTTTCAATATTTCCAGCTGTTCGGCAGGGGTGCGCCCCGAGAAAATCTGCAATGGCGACAGAATATAAACTACCGTGCCGGAGGGAATTTCCTTTAGGTAGCTGATGACATCATTCACATTTTCCCGCTTTACCTCCTTGCCGCTGATGGGCGAGTAGGTTCGGCCGATACGGGCGAATAATAGTTTCAGATATTCGTAAATCTCGGTGGTGGTGCCTACGGTGGAACGCGGGTTGCGTGAAATAACTCGCTGCTCGATGGCGATGGCGGGCGGAATGCCCGTCACACTGTCCACATCGGGCTTGGAGATCTTGCCCATGAACTGCCGCGCATACGAGCTGAGACTCTCCACATAACGCCGCTGTCCTTCGGCATAAAGCGTGTCGAAAGCTAATGAGCTCTTGCCTGAACCCGATAGCCCGGTGATGACGACCAAACGGTTGCGCGGAATCTCTACGTCTATGTTTTTCAGGTTGTTGACCCTTGCCCCCTTGATGATGATTTTCTCTGTATTCGTTTCCTCTGACATGTGAGTCTGCTTCAATAAATGACAAACTGCAAAGATACAAATTATTTCAATTAGCAAGTCAGGAAATATGAAAATTAGCAAACATACAAGAATCAAAAAAATAGAGCTGTCAATTGGGAAAATTTCAGTATCTTTGTGCGCTCATATTTTGGTATATTCTAAAGTAAAAAATACTAGATAAATTATGAATTATAGGAATGTTTTTATCGCAGTGTTTGCATTAGTACTACTTTCTTTTTCCACTCAGGCACAGACGTACATTAATGAGGGCTTTGAGACGATAAGCTCAGGACTCCCCACGGGATGGGTTTCTGTAGGCACCGGAACAGTGGATGTACGTACCAGCAATGCGCACACTGGTTACCATAGTCTCCGTTTTTCAGCATCCACCTCGAATGTGGTGGCACTGCCCACACTCTCCGTTCCGGTGAATACTACACAGGTGACCCTGTGGACCAAAGCTGAAGGCAATTATACCGGTTGCGGCTCATTTCAGGTGGGCTATATCACCGATATCAATGATGAGACTTCTTTTGTAGCCTTGGTGAATGTCAGCTATTCGGACTACCTCACTTATGGGGAGCTGACTGTGCCGATGACCCAGGCTCCCGCGGGAGCGCGTATCGCCTTTAGACATACACCTACGGCTATCTATTGGCTTTGGTATTGCGATGATGTGAAGGTGGAAGCGCTTCCAAGCTGTATGCCGGTCTCCAATCTTGCCGCAGTTCCTGGTTTTAACGCCGTCATGCTCAGCTGGTCTGATGCGGGTAGTGGCAACAGTTACACGGTGTTGAATATGACGACGGGCGATACCTTGGCTACGGGTCTTACTTCTCATTCCTATGTGGTGCAAAATCTTAACCATTCAACGGCCTATACTTTTGGTGTGGTGGCCCATTGCTCCGCTATCGAAGAGTCACCTGTTGAGATCATCAACACTCAAACCGTATGTATGCCCTTCAGCACTCCTTTTGTCGAGGATCTTGAAGGCGGTGTCATGCCCCCGTGCTGGACTCAGAATGGAGCATGGACTTGGCGTGTGGGTACGGGAGATCACGAGCCTGCGACAGGCGCCCATACAGGCAACCGCAATTTTTTGATTACCTCTGAAAGCTATGACGGCACTGCAAAACTGATTACACCTCAACTTGATCTGACCAATGCCGGTCCCTCAGTACACCTGTCTTTCTGGCATTTGCAGCGTTCTTGGGTTGGCGATAACGACAAACTCAAAGTGTATTACCGCACTTCTGAACTCTCCTCATGGGAGGAACTGGCCAGTTATACCAATTCCATCGAGAACTGGACAGAAGAGAATCTGTTTTTGCCGAATATCAGTGCCACCTACCAGATAGCCTTTGAATTCCAGGCAGGCTGGGGAAAAGGAGTGGCCATTGACGATATCCATATCGAAGCGCCGGCCTCCTGCTCGCATGTTATGAATCTTGCCGCCATCCCCTCAAGCAACAGCGTGCTGCTTGAATGGACAGATACACAGAATATGGGTGCCACTTACACGGTTTATGACGCAAATTCTGGTAATATGCTGGCGACAAACTGTAGTGGTGACATGTATGTTGTTACTGGTCTGACTCCTGGCACCAATTATCAGTTCAGTGTGGAGGCCAATTGTTCGGCTACCGAGTCATCAATTCCTACAACAGTAAGTGTGCAAACGAGTTGCGGAGTACGTTCTATGCCTTTTCATGAGGATTTCAACAACCTCGTCTCTGGCATACCTCCTTGCTGGAACAATGGCGAGGGAACTACTGTCATCAATTCATGGAAGTGGAAGCATGACACTGTCGGTTATAGTGGTTCAGGCTTGAAATTCAACAGTTATGTGAATGAAGAGGGAAGTACCAATATACTTTCTACTCCGCCAGTGTACATCAGTGAGAACGCCATTTTGTCGTTTTGGTGCAAAAATCCTGATGGAGGTGATTTTAGTGTGTTTGTTTCCGTTGACAGTAACACGGTACGCGACACTCTTGTCACGAACCTTACTTCCATCAGCAATTGGATGCAGCTGAACCTCATTCTTGACTCTGCCGCTTATACTGGCCATGATGTCACCATATACTTCCAAGGTACCAGCAATTATGGTGATGATGACGCGTATATTTACCTTGATGAGGTGTCCATATTGCAGTTGCATCCGACTTGTTTGCCGGTTGAGCAGCTGTTGGTGGAAAGTGTGAACACCACCAGCGTCAGCTTGAGTTGGTTGGGCGATGCCGACAGCTATACCGTGATGAGCGATACCGTCCTAATCGCCAGTGGAATTACCAACACCCAATACGTGATCACTGGCTTGACACCAGCTACTCATTATACTTTCTCGATAATTGCCGATTGTTCGGACAGTCTGTCTTCTAATGCCGTCACCGTAAATGTATTTACGGATTGTTTGCCTGTTGAAATCCCTTATGTCGAGAATTTTGAGGCTGATGGCCAATACGACTGCTGGACGGTACATGCTGCCAATTCTCTTACCGGTCGTATGGATTTATTCGTTTTTGCGGAAAATGGTACCGGATTTTTTGCTTTTGCCAGTAGCGTCAATCCTCCGCAATACTTGATCTCGCCAGAACTTACCGGTACAAGTGCCGGTTTGAAATTCTCGTTCGGGTATAAGGCTATCGATTATCGTTTCGCGGAGAGTTTTGTGGTGGGCTATTCCACTACAACCAATGATACCAGCGCTTTTGTATGGGGTGAGGAAGTGACCGATATCACCAATAGCAATTATATCCATTATATGGAAGAAATGGAAGTCAGCAATATCAAGTATGTGGCTATCAAATACACAGCTTACGATATGTCCAGTCTCCTGATTGACAGCTTGGTAATCTGCAAAATCCCTGTCTGTTTGCCGGCAACCAATTTGACGGTTGAAGATATTGGTGCGACCAGTGTCATGCTCTCATGGACAAATCCGGACAATGTTGATGCAAGCTATGCGGTTTTACATCTTTTTGGAAATGATATGATTGTGGATACCACAGGTCTCGTTGGAACTACATATACTGTTGCTGGACTGACACCAGGCACACAATACAGTTTTATGATCAGAACCGATTGCGAGGATACGGCAGTTTACAGTAATCCTGTTATTGTGGTCACCCAGTCACAACAATCCGTTTCTTCGTTTGATGGCACTTCAAATTGGAGCCTATATCCCAATCCGGTTAATACAGTTGTGACGGTTGAGGCCGAGGGAATGAATCGTGTGACCATTTATGACGCCACGGGCCGTGAGGTGCTGCGCCGCAACGTGAATAATGATACGGAATACTTCGATGTCAGTGGCATGGAGAATGGTGTATACTTCTTCCGCATTGAAACAGCCGACCACATGTCAGTGCGCAAATGCATAGTAAATCATTAAAATGTAAAAACCGATGTGGGCGATGGGATAACAGCTCTGTTTATTATGAAAAAAAACACAGCAGTCCTTTTTGTAGCTTGTATCGCCATGCTTTTCACTGCCTGTAAAAAGGACAAATCAACTCAGATGTCGACAAATGAACTTGTTGGTTCGTGGGAGGTCGTAGAAGGTTATTACAATACTGCCGCTGAACATAAGACAGCTCCTGTATGGGTGCGACAGGAAGAGTATGAAGGTATGATTTTGCGTTTTGATGCAAATGGCTCCGGCTCATGGGATGGTGACGTTATAAAATGGACTGTCAATGACAGCATGACAAAATTATCAGTGATCTATGATGATGAGGTAATCTACGATTATGAGATTAAACTCTCCAATAATGGTAAACAGTTGGATATGGAGGGCTATTATTTTAAATTGAAGACTATGAAATTGTAACGTGCTCAATCGCCTCCTCCAAGGTCACTTCTTCTTCGCCCAAATGGGTGTGCTCGTAGCCCATCTCAAGGGCTTTTTCAGTGGGATATAGGAAATAGGTGCAGGTGCATTCGGCACAAAGCTCCCCGTCAGGATTGCGGATTTCTCCGTGAACTACTGCTATGTTTCTTTTCTGCTCCACCAGCTTGGCGGTAAGCATAATGTAAGGCCAGGTGGTGTTGACGTTCTTGCGGTAACGCATCTCCATTTTGGCAGTCACACCGGCGGTCTGCAGTTGGTAGAAGACTACCCATCCGCATATTTCGTCCAATAAAGTGGCTTGGATGCCGCCATGCAGCGTGTCTACCCAGCTGACGAAGTTGGGGTTGGCTTTCCATACTGAAATTACCTGTTCTCCGTCCCAGTAAAAGTGCATGTGCACCCCCAGAGGGTTGTTAGGGTTGCAACCGAAACAGTTGTATCCGTGTGTATTGCCAATCCACGGGTTGATAATGGTTCTCATTGAATTCTGTTTTTGTTTTTACAAATTGCTGATTATTTGAGGATGCAGGCCAGGAAGCGGATGTCTTTGCCGCTGTTGTTGGTGATGCTGTGCCTACTGCCATTACCTGTGAACACCACATCACCTGCATGGATTACCGCTTGTGTGTCGTTGTCGGTCACGATGGCCTCGCCTTCAAGCATATAATAGATCTCGGCATCCGGCTGATGTGAATGTTCTTTGATTCTGCTGCCAGAAGGAAGGGTGATGACATTGAACATCATTGCCTTGTCCAACATCTCCTCAGGTGTGAGAATGATATCTTTGGAGATTCTTCCCTCAATATTGCCACTGTTTTCCACAACATTTATGGCAATGTTCTTTTTGTACTTGATCATTTTTTTCTGATATTAAAATGCAAAAATACAAAAAAGAGGTGGAAATGACATTCACACCTCTATATTAATTGTCAACTGTCAATTATCAATTATCAATTGTTAACTGAGACCTGTAACCTGTCCCCTGTAACCTGTAACCTGTTAACTGATCACCACTTCCACTCCCTGAATAAATTCTTGGGCTTTCACCATCAGCTCATGCATGTAACGGTCATTCTCCACAAACGGAACGGTCTTGCGGAAGCTGGCCACAAATTCTTCGATGAAGGGTGAGGATTTCAGCGGCTTGCGGAACTCCAAGGCCTGGGCGGCGTTGAACAACTCGATAGCCAAAATTTTCTCCACATTGTTGACGACCAGATAGCACTTGGTAGCGGCATTGGCACCCATACTCACGTGGTCTTCCTGTCCCTGTGACGATTCAACCGAGTCGGTGGAGCAGGGCATGGTGAATGCCTTGTTCTGGTTCACGATAGAAGCGGCAGTATATTGCGGAATCATAAAGCCTGAGTTCAGTCCCGGGTTCTTTACCAGGAAGGAAGGCAGCTCTCGTTTGCCGGCAATCAGCTGATAGATACGGCGCTCGGAGATGTTGCCCAGTTCGGCCATGGCCATTGCCAAGAAGTCCAACACCAGAGCCAGTGGCTGTCCGTGGAAGTTGCCAGCTGAGATGATGAGATCCTCGTCGGGGAAAACAGTGGGGTTGTCGGTCACCGAGTTGATTTCGGTCTCCACCACATTTTTCACATGCTGGATAGAGTCTTTGCTGGCACCGTGAACCTGTGGCATGCAACGGAAAGAGTAGGGGTCTTGTACATGTTTCTTCTCTCTCTTGATAATTTCAGAGCCTTCCAGCAGATGGCTGATATGGGTGGCGGTCAGAATCTGTCCCACATGAGGTCTTACCAAATGCACGTTGAGGTTGAAGGGCTCGATACGGCCGTCGAAAGCTTCCAAGGATACTGTTCCGATGATGTCTGCCAGCCACGAAAGTTTTTCGGCTTTCAGCAGCAACCATACTGCATAGCTGCTCATGAACTGAGTGCCGTTCAGCAGTGCCAAACCTTCCTTCGATTTCAGCGTGATAGGCTCCCAGCCGAATTTCTTGTTGATTTCCTCAGCGGCGTATTTCTTGCCTCTGTAATAAACCTCACCCATGCCAATCAAAGGCAGACACATGTGAGCCAACGGAGCCAAGTCGCCGGATGCTCCTAATGAACCTTGCTGATACACAACGGGATAAACGCCATTGTTGAAAAAGTCAATCAGTCGCTGGATGGTGACCAACTGTGCACCGGAATGACCGTATGACAAAGACTGAACCTTCAGCAGCAGCATGATTCGGACAATTTCCTGGGGTACTTCCTCGCCGAAACCGCAAGCGTGAGACATCACGAGATTTTTTTGCAGGGTGGAAAGATCCTTGCTGGAAATGCTGGTGTTGCACAATGAACCGAAACCAGTGGTGACACCATATACGGGCACCTTGCTGTTTTTCATCTTTTCATCCAGATAATTGCGGCATTTCTCAATGGCAGCCGTCGCTTCTTCCGAAAGTTCCAGCTTGATTTTTTTGTCCAGAATCTTCTTGATAATTTCAAGATTGATCAGTTCTGAGGAGATTTGATGTTTCTTCATATTATATATTTTTTTGACATTATTTTCAAGGATGCAAAGATAAAAAATTTTTTTTATCGCAAAAGTGTGTTTATTTGAAAAATTATATTTATCTTTGTCGAATGAAATTTTTAAATACAAAAACATGAATGAACAAGAAAACCCCGTAAGTTTTTTCAGATTCGAGGATTTGAGAATTTACGCTAAGGCGCTGGATTATATCAACTGGCTCTATGGCGTGGTTCCTATGTTCCCTTCTGATAAGAAAGAGGCTTTAGGCGACATGTTTCTGAAGTCAGCACAAAGCATTGCACTGAATATTGCGGAGGGTTCATCCCGCAATAAAGCTCAGTTCGTTTATTATCTGAAGATGGCTAAAAGTTCTGTGAGAGAATGCGTTGTGTACACAGAAATCGCAGCAGGTCTCAACGCTATCAATGCAGAGCAAAAGGACTATTCTCGCAATCAGTTGATGGAACTGACCAAGATGATTGGTTCATTGGTGGCCTCTCTCCAGCGTTCGGTTGCCCCCGGAAGTTCTCGTGAGGATGACATCGATGAACTGAATGATATGATGTAGCGTATCATTAATTTTTAAGAAAAATAGCGTAGGCTGATTCGCGTCAGCCTGTTTTTTTATTTTCTGAAAATTTCAGTGGAACGGTCAAAAATTCCGTTAACTAATGACAATGTCATGCCATAGTTGCTTACGGGAATACCTTTGTCGGTGATTTCTTTGATGCGGTTCATGAGCTGCCGTTTGGTCACCATACACCCTCCGCACTGGATGGCCATCTGGATATTGTCCAAAGAGGGTAGAGGCGACAGGGCAGCTACAAATTGGAAGTTCAGTTGTTTTCCGGTGAACTGTTGTATCAGTCGGGGCAGCTTGTGTCTGCCGATGTCTTCGCACGAGCTGAGGTGTGTACATGATTCCAACATCAGAATGCTGTCGCCATCTTGCAACTGCCGCAGATGCTGTGTGCCTTGAATGAATTTGTCGAAATTGCCCTTCGAGCGGGCCAACACAATGCTGAAGCCTGTCAGCGGAATACTGGTCGGTACTATTTTTGCGACTTCTCCGAAGGCCTGGCTGTCGGTGATGACCAAATCAGGTCGGTGGATGGCCAAATAGCTGGATAATTCTGAGGGTTGCAAGCAGATGGCAATGGCTTTGTTGTCGAGGATGTTGCGGATAACCTGTACCTGAGGCAATATCAGTCTCCCTTCCGGAGCTTCTGAGTCTTGGGGCATCACCAGCACGATGGTTTCGCCCTCGTGGATGATTTCGTCCAGTAGGTTTTCCTGACGATAAGCCGATGAGGGGGTGGTCTTGACAATAGCTTGTATCAGCTCTTCCAATCCCTGTTTGGTGGCGGCACTGCATTCCACAACAGGCGCACCAAAACTTTCCAGTTGGTGGCGGCAGGAAGCTGTCAGGGGCTGCAAATCGGCTTTGTTATGTACTATTATATAGGGTAAATCGTATCGTTTGAATTGCTGAATTACATCTTCCTCCTCCTTGCCCATCTGATTGTTGCTGATTAGCAGCAGGGCAATGTCAATGATTTTCAGACTTTCTAAACTTTTGGCCACACGTTTTTCGCCCACCTCGCCACTGTCGTCCAGTCCGGCGGTATCCACCAAAACGCAGGGACCGATACCAAAAATTTCCATGCTCTTTTTCACGGGGTCGGTGGTGGTGCCTGCCACGTCCGACACAATGGCGATGTCCTGTCCCGCCAATGCGTTGATTAACATGCTTTTCCCTTGATTCCTCCGTCCGAAAATGCCGATATGTACTTTGCTCATGTTGCTTTGTTGATGATTAAGAACTATAAATTCCCCTTCTTGTAGAAGGGGTGGCCGAAGGCCGGGGTAGTATAAAATAGACTGATAATACTGTCCCCAGTACCAGAGGCTCTGCAAAAATACAACAAAAAACAGTGGGAACAAAAATTAATCAAAAATATTATGTAACTTTGCAAGATGGATTTACCAATAATCTAATAAAGGATAGATGAAAAAGTGGATAGCCTTTAATCTTCTGCTGTGTATTGGTTTGTTGCCGTTGTTTGTTTGCGGACAGCGTAATTTCGACAATAATTTGATATTTTACACCGACAGCATCGGTGAGGTATATCTCGACATGCCCTTGGTGGACTTGCCTTCGCAGATTCATTCCTACAATACCACGGGAGGCTTCTTCAAGATGTATATGAATCCTGGGATGGAGGCTTCTCTGGCGTATTCCATGGATTTTTATACCGCTGTGCATTTTGGCTTTAAGAATATCCGCATCAAAAAGAGCAAAGGAGCGCAGATTTTTTTGCAACGTTTTCTGATTAGTGGTTTTGATGTGCTGAGCCAGTGGTTGCCGTTAGGCGTTCCGTGGCTCCATGAGGAATATCATAGAGCGGTGATGAACCAGTATGGTATCAACAGCTTTAACGAGGTGCTGACTTTCCCTTTCGGCAAAAGTTCGATAGCGGTGAATCGTGTTAAGGATGAAGACCTTGAGAGACTCTGTAATGAACATCATGCTGACTTTGTGCGCTTGATGAGTGCCGGACATGAGGCGGAGGTGCAGATTGTCCGCAACCTCCAGTCCAATGAGTTCTTCTATCACCAGAATCTGGATAACGAGGTGCTGTATATCATGTATTCCATTCAGAATATCATGTATATCAACAGTTGTGCGAGGGGATTGGGTGATAAGGGTATAAGGGAACGCAATTTGGTGGAAAATACTATCGAATCCCGTGATTTTACAGGCATGGACATGAACGCCTGGATTGACGCTTTGTGTTTTCCCGATAAACCGTATGCTGCTCGCGGAATTCATCCGAGCGGCGTGGGGTATGACAGATACATCATGTATGACGATATTTCCGAGGAAGGACGTAAATACCTGAAGCGTCAGGTCGGTCTGGATGTCTTTAACTTCATGTCTCCCATGATGATAGGCTTTTCCCGCATCCGTTTGGCCAACACTGATGAGGGTGCCTATTACGGCAACTTCGCCTTCCGTCATTATCTGACTTCTTTCGGCGATGATGTCTCCCTCGATCTTTACTTGCAGGCTCCCAAGTTCAATTTGTATGCCACCTTGCACAGCTATAATAACCTTCATCATCATTTTGGCGGTATCGAAGCGGGCTTGATAGATTTTCCTTTGCTGAACAACCGGATGCGGATAGGAGGCGTGGCAATGTTCTGGGTGCAGCCCAAGGATATGTCTTTTTATACGGATAAAGGTTCTGTCGGCGGCCTGCTAAAAGCAAGAGTCTCCTACCATAGCCGTTTTTGCGATCCCTATCTCGAACTGGGCTGGAAGAGTAAAGGCTGGGTGGCGGGCAATGTCTGCCTGAATTCCACCTTCTTCATGAAGGCTGGCATCCGTTGGCAGATTTGCCGAAGATAGTTGTGGTATTGCCATCACATAATCATACCCTCGCAGAGGGTTTAATCTCAATAGATGGAAGCATTATCCTTGAAAAAGTGCACAATCAGAGCAACAAATTTTCGTTTTTTACGTCTTTTATATTATAGGATATGAAAATATAATTTGGTTGTATTGTAAATTATTAAAAATCAATATATTATGAAAAGACTTAAACTCTTGTCTCTTTTTTTGTTTTCTATTCTTTTGTGCCTTTCACTTGCCATCGTGTCATGTCATAAAGATAAGGTGACCAATAACCAGAACAATACTAACACAGAAGTTCCGGGTGGTGAGGATCCCGGAGATGAACCTGGCGGTGGTGAAGGTGGCGGAGAAGTGACAGGAGATCATGTCATTTCCAATGGTGTGACGGATATCGATGGAAATCAATATGCTACGGTTGTGCTGGGCAATCAGGAGTGGATGGCAGAGAATCTCCGAACTACTCATTATGCCGACGGGACTGCGGTACCGGAGGGAGAGTATGGCTATGGTCATACTAGTGATACAGATCCATATTGGTATGCCCCTGCTGATGGGAATAATGTTAGTCAACATGGATATTTGTACAATTGGCCTGCTGTTATGCATGGCGCTGAATCGTCAACGGCAAATCCTTCTGGTGTGCAAGGACTTTGTCCTACGGGCTGGCACGTGCCCAGCAAAGCGGAGTGGGAACAATTATTCAATTATGTGGGAAGCCAGAGTGAGTATGTATGTGGAGATAATCCGGCAAACATAGCGAAGTCGATGTGTGTTACCAAAGATTGGGCGTGTGATGAGTATGAATTTGATTGTACACCTGGTTATGAATCGTGGAGCAATAATGCTACGGGATTCTCTGTTTATCCCAGCGGTTGGTATGGAGGGGCATATATGGATCAGGGAATGAGTACAGCTTATTGGAGTACAACTGTTATTGACGTTACTCATCTACTTATTGCTGCACCACGTTTTGTCTGTTTTAGTCGTACCGTTGCTGGCCTGACCTCGGGAAGTCAGATGGCTGTCGCCCAACCCCTGCGTTGTGTTAAAGACTGATAGGTTGCAGGTATTAGGTTTTAGGTATTAGACATTAGATGTCTGGTATTAGGTGATTTTTTACCGACCAGCGACCTTGTAGGGACTAAGTGGCAACGAGGATGACAAGGCGATAAATAAGGCGGTCTTGTATCTGATTTATGGGTCTTGCAGGCTATTGGTCTGCGGGCAACGGGTGGAGAAAAATGGACAGATTGACGCTATGTTGTTAAAATATGACTATTGTAATAATTTATAATTGTTAAAATATTTTGTTTGAATTTTCAATATATTGACTTTCAATGCGTAAAAATTTCACAAGTTCGTTGATTTATATTGTTTTTCCATGTATTTTTGCAATCGGAAAAAACGATAAAAATTATTGAAATGGAAAATCCTATTGATGAAGCTAGAAGATATGTTTCCAATGCGAAAGATGTCATTAAGAATGCGAACTATGATCGCAAGTTCAAAATGTATATGGATGGAAAGTATGTGAAAATGGCAGGCGATACACTGTGGAAGGGTTGTCTGATTGCGTTGGATGCGGTGCTGAACATCCGTAAGGGCAAAGGCCGTCCTACGATTGAAAAATACAAGGAAGCTGCGGGCAAAAGAGATCAAAAGCTATTGGCATATATTGTGACGGGATATGATACTATGCATTTGTACATGGGGTATGATGGTACGGGAAATAAAAAGACCTGTGACTCGGGCTTTGACTATGCCAACATGATTATTGACCGCTGCGCTATACTGATGCCCAATGCCGTCGGTGATTGATTTAGGTATAAAGACATACCCTCGAAGAGGGTTTAATCTCAATAGAATATTGTGATTTCACAGATTCAATCATACCCTTGCAGAGGGTTTAATCTCAATAGACACAGGCATTATTCCTTTCTCCTTGTGTTCCATCATATGCACCATGGCGTCGAAGATGCCACATTTTAGTAACCCCGCACAAGCGACGCAGTCGCGCAGTGTGGGGCCTGAGGATAACCCGTATGCCTCCCGCGGTGCGCTCAGCCCTTGCCCCGAAGCACTGCACCAACCCACCGCGGAAGTGACACATCACATCTGATGAAAAAAATCATATTTTGTTGTAACGTTTTTGATGTTTAAAGCGTCATGTAAATGTACATGTATAAAAACGAAAACACGGAAATATGAAAAAAATTGTTTTGGCGGGCATCACTCTGCTCATCTCTTTGGCGTTGCTGACATTTTCTTGCCACAAAGAAAAGTTGACCAATAATCAAAATAATACTAACACTGAAGTCCCGAGTGGAAGCGTAGATCCAGGAGATGAACCTGGTGGTGGAGAGGGTGGAGATCCTGGTAGTGGTGAAGAAACAGGGGATCATGTCATTCCCAATGGAGTGACTGATGCCGACGGAAATCAATATGCTACGGTAGTATTGGGTAATCAGGAGTGGATGGCCCAGAATCTCCGTGTCACACATTATGCCGATGGTACAACAATCCCGATGGGAACGGATGGTCAGTGGAGTGACACAGATCCCTATCGTTATGCTCCTGCCGGAGATGAAACTAAAGTCGAACAGTGGGGTTATTTGTATAACTGGCCGGCAGTAATGCATGGCGCGGGTTCCACCACGGCCAACCCGTCAGGTGTGCAGGGTATTTGCCCCACAGGTTGGCATGTGCCCAGTAAGGCAGAGTGGGAACAACTGTTCAGTTATGTGGGTAGTCAGAGCCAGTATGTGTGCGATGGCAATCCTGCTCACATTGTTAAATCGTTATGTGTTAACAAAGACTGGGAAAGTGCTGAAAGT
The DNA here is from genome assembly GCA_017964255.1 of Bacteroidales bacterium. Lineage (GTDB taxonomy): Bacteria > Bacteroidota > Bacteroidia > Bacteroidales > WCHB1-69 > RUG11690. Next base: position 15,933 of record JAGCSI010000004.1, read on the forward strand.
GGCTTTGAATGCTGTCCGGGTTGGGAATCCTGGAACAATAACGCCACAGGTTTCTCCGCTTATCCCTGTGGAACATACAATGGTAATTATATGGATCAGAACTTGGGTGCGCACTTTTGGAGTACCACGATGATCAATGTAAACTATAAGTTGGTTGCCGCCCCCCGTTTCTATTGTTTTTCTCCTGATATTTCGGGCTTGGCCGCAGGCGGCCAGGTAGGTACCGCCATCTCCCTCCGCTGCGTCAAAGACTGATGCAGTTAACAAGTATAGTAATTCTCACCTTGGAGAGGTGATACGCACGCAGCGCAACTAACACCACACTGCGCAATTCCGTTGCTTGTATGGTGTTAATTGTGCCTGTTGGCACGTCACATGCCTTCGGCATGAATATAAAAATGTTGTTTCAGTGGTAATTGTTAACTTTCAGTTTTCAGTTTTCAGTTTATTTGAGGTTGATAAACGGCACCGCATCTCCTAGCATGTACTGTGGCAGCTGTCCATCCCATTTCTGTACCGCCTCATAACTCACTAGTTTGGGGTTCGACTCCAATGCGTGGGCTTTGATGCGCATGGCCTCGGCCTCAGCCTCAGCCTTGATTTTGGTCTGCTTGGCCTGCTCTTCCACTTGGATGGTCACATTCTTGGCTTTCAATGCGTTCTGCTCGGCCACCTGCTTCTCTTTGATGGCATTCTCGAAGGCATCGTCGAAGTCAATATCTACCAACTGGAACTGGATGTTGGTGAAATAGTGTGATTCGCTGATTTAGGTTGTCACTTTTGTGTCTTGCGACTAATCTGAGTTGACGGGGTTAATCATTTGCGACCGCAATAGGTTGTCGCTTGTTCCAGTTAACTCGCCTCTTCGAGATGCCACATTAGACAATGTGCCTATGTTTTCAAAAACAGCGGCAAAAATACTGTTTTTATGTATTGTGTAAATTATGCGCAGCTGTAAATAGTAGTTGAAAAGTATACCAGGTAATAATCGAAAAGTATACCACAATTAGGTGCTGCAAAAGTACAAAAAGTTTGGTTACACATTAAATTTTGAATATTTTTTTTGTTTCTTTAATTCTATATGAAGTTCCTGTCATATTGACAAGATAGGATTTGTGGCAAAGTCTGTCAACGAGAGCGGAGCAAAGTACCTTATCCTTAAGGACTTCCTCCCATCTGGTGAAAGGGAGGTTTGTGGTGATGATGGTGGCTTTTTTCCCAGTTCTGAGCGAGAGGTGGTTGAAAAGCATCTCAGCGCTTTCCTTGTCAAAGCCGACATAACCGAGTTCATCACAGATGACGAGATCGTACCTTTCAAAACGCATCTCCATGTTTCTTAACGACTTTTGCGTTTTTGCCTCCCGGATAAGAGTCAGCAGATGCGGCACGGATGTGAAGAAGACGGAGTAGCCTTCAAGACAGGCCTTGATGCCGAGTCCGATGGCGATGTGTGTTTTTCCCGTTCCGGGGTTGCCATACATGACAATGCTGCGTCCCTGCCTGATGAAGTCCAGTGTTTCCATCTCTGGCAGCATTGTCCGTCCTCCAACGGGAAGCTCCTCCCGTTGGAGTTCCTCAAGGTACTTCATCTGTGGGAAACAGGCCCTGTGGATACGGGTTGTCTTGCTCCTCTCACGCCGTCTGTCCACTTCCGCTTCCAGCAGACGTCTAAGGAAGGTAAGGTGCCCCCACTGTTCTCTGAGGGCATCCTCTGTGAACAGTGCCACGTTCTCCCTGACGGCGGTTATTCTCAACTCTTTGGTATACAAATCAATGGCTTCAATATCATTCATAATGAGCACCTCCTTTCCCGACTGCTCATGTCACTGGAGTTTCCCTGCATGATGCCGTCCAATTGTGAGAGCACGTCCTCGCTGCCCAGCTCTATCTCCAGGAAGGCTTCTGTCCTTTGGCTTTCCGTGAAGACAAGCGGGATATTGTCAC
>JAGCSI010000021.1 GCA_017964255.1 Bacteroidales bacterium
AGCGTAGCATCCATCGCTTTCCTTTGTTGGAGTCTTGATCTTTAGCCACTTGGCATAAAACGTCTTGTCACCCGTAGCCGTAGCCGAAATGTTCGCGACGGGCTTGCCGCTCAAATCTTCATTTTCATACCAACCCGCAAAAACATACCCTTGACGCGAAACATAAACCGGAAGCTTCGCCCCAACCGTGTAGAGGTAAGAATCCACCTGATCTTGAGGATGCACTGTGGCATCTTCCATTTCAAGCGTCACCTTGTATTTCCGTTCGTAATGGCCCCAGTATTTCACATCCGTCGTCTGCGTTTCGGGAATATGCGTTACCGAGTCACCGGAAAATTTCGCATTATCGTACCACCCTAAAAGCGCATAACCTTCGCGTTCCACATTCGGCAACCTGTAGCGAAAACCACGCGGAATTTGTTTTGTCCAAGGCACAGCACTTCCCGTATCAAGGCTAAGCGTTATCACATCAAAAGACAATTCACCGCTAATAGAACCGCTAAAATTCGGCAACGGATCAGTACCCACTTTTTGGCCCCATATAGAGCCGTCAACATCAATTTGACCACCGAAATAACTGATCTTGTAATCATGCAAAACCTTAGCGACAGCCCCGTTTTCAAAAACTTCCGCACTTATGGGAATGCCATAAGCATCATTTTGTTCCGAGCCAAGGTATAATACGTTATCATAATAAGTCCAATTATTTTCAGCGACCCCTTCCCATACAGACCCAACAATCGGCTTCCCACTGTCATAAGCGTCCGTTGAAACAACGGCCCCCGCATTAAATATATTGAACAAGTAAGCTAAATATTTTCCCTCGCCAATAATCCCACCTACATTTTGATTTGCCGTTATGGAGCCCACGTTATAGACATTCATCATGAAAACATCATCGTCTGTAGATCCAATAATACCGCCCACATACCCATCTCCGTTTATCGACATACTATTGTAGCTGTCCGAAATTATCAATACATTGCCATCTTGAAACCCAACAAAGCCTCCCAAGCCCGACCAGCCATCTATAGCACCATCCACACTGCAACCGGATATAATCAAAGTCGCATAATCCACCATACCCGTAATACCACCAATCATGTGATAAGCCTTGAAGTAGGCATCCTTGATATGAAGGTTCTTGATTGTCACTGTGTCCTTATAGGAATCTCCATAAATTTTCTTAAAAAAACCTACCGCGATTGAATTATGCGCATATTCAAACTTGTTATTTTCTTTCTGATATTCTCCTTCACTATTATAATAGAGGCCATAAATAGTATGCCCCTTGCCATCGAAGGTTCCAAGAAAATTTTCAATTGGAGTCCACGCTGCAAAGTTTGCCGTATCCGCATTGTTCAATGCACCATTCTTGAAGACATTCGCATTCACCGTGATATCCTGGGTAAGCTCGGCACAACCATAAAAGGAATCGCCATGCTCATAAACCCAATCATACATCATCTGGGAAAAACCATACAGTTCTTCGGCATTTGAAATCTGGTAACAGTCGTTCACAAGCGCGGGTTCTTGCGGGGTGATTTCCCTCGCCGCATTCGCAGATACAGCCAGCACGGCAACGGCAATAATCAGAGCTTTTTTCGTAAACATATTCTCTCCTCTGGGTTGATGTAAGAGAAAATATATTTTCTTTGGAGAAATGTCAACAAAAGCGCCCCCGGCGCACTGCCGAGGGGCTCCTTTAGATTTTTATTTCACAGAAACACGCTGCATTCCGTTACCGATGCGGACAAAATACGTGCCCGCATGGCTTACTGGGATGGCAAAGCTCACGCCAGAGACAGGCCCCCTGCGGAGTACACGGCCCTGCATGTCGAGAAGGGCATAAGTGTCACCCGCACGAGAACTCAGTGCAACATCGACAGCACCAAACACCTGTATATTGCGGCCGGCAACTTCCACGCCAAACTGCGGAACAGCGGCAACCGTCGGCAAAGCACTCTTGCCCTTCTTGCTAGAACTGCTGGACTTCGAAGATTTGCCGCTACTGCTCGAAGACTTTGAAGATTTGCCACTACTCGAGGATTTCGCAACGGACGAACTTGAAGTGGCCTCCGGATTCTTCACGATGATTTTCACCTTTGCCGTATCGTTGTTCTCGTAGCCCTCGGCGACAACCCTTATGTTGTATTCGCCACTCACTTTTTTGTTCACGGCACCTTTAACGGTGATGGTTTTTGCCTTTGTGTCCCTCTCAACGACAAGTGTCCCTTTGGGGAAGTTTAACCCCTTAGCGTTCATTGCCAGTTCGTACTTGAATACGATGGGTTCAATCGAATCGCCGGCATTTACGGTCTGCGTGGTTTTTCCGCTGACATGTTTAATTTTCGTTTTGCCGGGTTTGTGTTTGATTACGAGCTTTACGAATGCCGTGTCGTTGTTGTCGAGGCCTTTTGCGCATATACTCATGACAAGTGTCGAGTCACCGAAATCTTCTGGAATGGCACCCTGCAACAAAATCGTTTTTGCCTCGGGGTCATCATAGGGATCCAAAGTTTTCGGGATGTCCTTAAAGTGCAAGTCCGTAATGTTTTCGTATTTGAGCGTGATGGGCTTGATGCTGTCTCCGGCAACAACGACCTGCGAATCATTTCCTAGTGCCTTAATGGAGGTGACAACAGGAATATGCTCTACTTCAAGTTCGATGTTATAGACAACAGAATCCCGTTCTGTTAAATAAACGACCAATGCAAACGTGTATTTTTCGTCTTTATGAGAGTCTTCGACAGCTCCTTCAATCGTGATCGTCTTGGAATTAGTGTCTTTTTTGTCTATCAGGCCCGATGGCAGATTGTCGATGCGATAATTGTGAAACTTCTGGTAGTCGAACACAATCGGCTCGATAGAATCCCCAGCCATAACGTTCTGCTTCAAGCTTCCGCCAGAAAGTACAAACGCATCCTTTAACGAGAGGACCGTAATATAAAACATGGAATTAACGCTGGTTCCATTTATCGTATCCGTTGCAAGAATCTCTATCAGGTATTTGCCGGGGTCCGTGTCAGTAGCGACAGTCCCCGAAATAGTGGCAAGCGATTTTTCAACCCAATTGTCGTACTCAAATACACCGATGAGCGAATCCAAAAGCGTGTATTCTACAACATGGGCCCCTTCAACCACAAAAACAACGGGTTCTATGGTATCGCCAGGAAATACCGTCTGCTGAGTACCTCCCATACGCAAGTTCATTTTGGGTTGGGGTTTATCTGTTTGACCCATGGCAGCCGTAGCCATCAGCAACAACGAAATCAATACGATCAGTCTTTTCATGCATACTCCTCACACACAACTACCATATTCCCTGTGGCAAGCAAATTTAGAAAAAAAGAAGCCCCCGGCGCATTGCCAGGGGCATTCCTTTGCGTAACGCAAGTCTGAGATGGCCACGCCCTTACGCGGGCTCGCCATGACACAGTCTAGACTACGAGAGTCTGGAAATCATGTAACCGGCGCAGACTGCGGTACCAATCACGCCAGCCACGTTCGGGCCCATGGCGTGCATCAGCAAGAAGTTCTGCGGGTCATACTTGGCACCTTCCACCTGGGAAACACGTGCAGCCATCGGCACGGCGGACACGCCAGCAGAACCGATAAG